>NZ_CP039383.2:0-304030 GCF_004803715.2 Luteimonas yindakuii | reverse complement strand
GCAGGCGCTGCCCGACAACATGGCCGGCGACCTGCTGACCCGTGTCGCGCGCGAGGCGTTCGGTCGCGTGAGCGTGCTCGGCGATGCGTGGCAGGGCCAGCTGATGGCGGCGACGCTGCTGCTGGTGCTCGCGCTGTTCGCGTTGCGGCTGCTGTCGGTGGTGCTGGCGCTGGTGCAGTACCACGGCTTCCGCCTGGTCGAGGACGGTCGCCGGCTGGGCGTCGAACGCGGCCTGCTGACACGCCTGCGCAACAGCGTGCCGCGCCGGCGCATCCAGGCCTGGACGCTGCATGAAGGCCTGCTGCACCGGCTGCTGCGCCGACGCAGCCTGCAGGTCGACACCGCGGTGGTCAGCCGCGGGCAGGACCAGCGCAGCCTGTCGGAACTGGCGCCGATCGCACCCGCGGCGGAGTGCGACGCACTGGTCCGGCACCTGCTCGACGCCGGTGACTGGCCGCCCGCGCAGTGGCGTCCGCTGCACCGCCACGCGTGGCTGCGCCTGTTGTTCCCGGGGCTGGTGTTCTCGCTGCTGTTGGCGGCGGGGCTGACGTGGTGGCTTGGCGCCTGGGGGCTGTCCGGATTGCTGTGGCTGCCGTGGGCGGTGCTGGCCGCCACGCAGCACGCACGGCGCGCGGGCTACGCCATCGACGACCGCCTGCTTGCGGTCCGCGAAGGCTGGTGGTCGCGGCACTGGCGTTTCGCCGAGATCGACAAGCTGCAGGCGCTGCGGCTGCGACGCACGCCCTTCGACCGCTGCACCGGCATGGCATCGCTATGGCTCGACACCGCGGGTGCGGGGGCGATGGCACCGTCGCTACGGATCCGCTTCCTGCCGCTGGTGGATGCACGCGCCCTGCTCGACCGCCTGACGCGTGAGGTCGCCCGGCGACCGCTGCGCTGGTAGCTCCACCGGGTATGGGCGCGTAGCCGGATAAGGTCCACGGGCCGCATCCGCGGGGCCCGATGCATGGCCCTCGCTACTGCAGGTCCCGGATGCGGCTGCGCCTTATCCGGCCGACGCGTCGGTGCGCGTGCAGCGGCTATCGGAACGGTGGCTGCGCCGCGAGTTCGAGGAACATTGCCTCGTAGCGGACATTCATCCGCTCGCGGGCGTATTCGCTCACCGCGATCTCCCGCGCACGCGCCCCCAGTCGCGCGGCCAGCGCGTCGTCGCGCAACAGCCGCTCCAGCGCATCGGCCAGCGCAACCGGATCCGCCTCCGGCACCAGCAGGCCGTCGACATCGTCCTCGATCGCCTCGCGCACGCCGGGAACGGCACTGGCCGCGACTGCGCAACCCGCCGCCATGCCTTCGATCAGCGCCAGCGGCATGCCTTCGTAGTGGGTGCTGAGCACCGCGATGCGATGCGTCATCAGCAGCTCGGGCACGTTGCGACACAGGCCGAGGAAGCGCACCTGCTGCTGCAGGCCGAGCTCGGCCGCCAGCGCTTCCAGCGGCCGCCGGTGGCGGGCCTTGCCCGCGCCGGCCAGCAGCACCGGGGGCGCCAGGCCGCGATCGCGCAGCAGCGCCACCGCACGCAGCAGGGTCGGGTGGTCCTTCTGCTTCGACAGCCGCGAGACCATCACGATGCCGGGAATGCGGGCCGGAGCCGGCACCGCGTCGGCATCGGCGAACGGCTCCACGCGGATGCCGTTGGAAATGGCGATGGTGCGCCCGGGTGGCATGCCCATGTCGAGCAGCACCTGCCGCACGCCTTCGGAACAGCCGACGATGCGACTGCTGCGCGCCCCCAGCCAGCGCGTCTGCGCCAGCCGCCAGCGGGTGTAGCGTTCGCGGGTGTTGTGCTCGACGTGCACCAGGTGCGGCACGCCGGCCAGCAACCCGGCATAGCGTCCCCACAGATGCTCGCTGAAGCCATGCGCGACCAGCACGTCGGGCCGGATCTCGCGACACAGGCGCACCAGCGCCAGGATCGTCGCCGCATGCGACCAGCCCGGTACCACCCGCAACGGTACGCCGGCGGTTTCGAGCTCGGCGATGCGCGCGGGATCGGTACGCCGCTTGCGGCGCAGCACCAGCAGCGGCTGCACCTTGCCGCTGTCGCGGCCGGCATTGACCAGCTGGATCGCGACCTGGGTGGCGCCGCCGGAAAAGCCGCCCGTCACGAAATGCAGGACGCGCGGCGGTGGCGCCGCAGGTACGCGCGGCGTCCGCCCTCCGGCTTCGCTCACGCCAGGCGCTCCAGGCGCTCGATGCCCTTGCTGATCCGCCTGCGCCGCAGCCACCAGCCGCGACGGCGGCATTCCTCCAGGATCACACGCAGGCCGCCCGGAAACAGCCGCTGCAGCGTGTCGCGCAGCTCGCGCGCCAGCGCCGGCTGTTCGCCGGTGATCCGGTGCGCCACCGACGACAGCGCACGGATGCAGAAGTAGTCGATCGCGAAACGCGTGCGCGCATCGAGGCCGGGATCATCGGCGAACGCACCGTGCAGTTCACGCACCGACGCCAGCACGTCGCGGAACTTCCCCGCGTCGAGCGTGGCCAGTGCGCTGCCCGGACGCTGCCGGTAGCCGATCCACGGCTCGGCCACGTGCACGAACGTACGCACGTTGGCAACCAGCGTAGGGATCGCGGCCATGTCCTCCATCACCACGCGCCTGGGAGGGAATGGCGCAGTGCCCCAACAGCTGCGCCGCGCGATCTTCGACCACGGGTGCAGCTGGCGCGCCGCCATCAGGCCCCGCAGCAACACGCCGCGATCGCTTTCGAGTTGATTGTCGCGTCCGGAGAACGTCGAGCGGTGGTATTCACCGCGCAGGCGGTGCTTGAGCGCCATGCGTTCACGCACGATTCGGAAGTCGCACAGCACCAGGTCCGCACCGGTCCGCTCGATCGCGGCCTTGAGGCCGGCGATGGCGCCCGGAAGCATCAGGTCGTCCGAATCGAGGAACCACACGTAGTCGCCGCGCGCGTCCGCGAGCAGGGTGTTGCGCGCTTCCGCGATGCCGCGGTTGCGATCGTGGCCGAGCAGGCGGATGACCTCGCCATGGCTCTTGCGCAGCTCCCGGGCGATGGTGCCGCAGTCGTCCGGCGAGGCGTCGTCGAGCAGCACGATTTCCACCCCGCCGTCGACCTGCGCAAGCACCGATTCCACGCATTCGCGCAGGTACGGCTCGACGCGGTAGAACGGCACGAGCACGCTCAGCCAGGGATGCGGGGGCGACATGTGCAAGTTGGGGGCGGCGCCGGTGGTGGACGCGGCGCAGTCTACACAGCGCAACGCTAGGGTTTGGTTAGCCGGCAGCCCCGGGGACAACCGACCCACGGGAGCCGTCGCCGCCCGTGATCACCACGGATCCGTCAAGACGACTCCTGCCCGGCACGCTGGCCCCTTTCCCGTCGACGAGAGGGTGATGGCGTGGGCCTTGCAGCCCTTCGCATTCAGTCGGCAGCGCGCCGCAGCCGTGCATAGAAGAACCCGTCTGCATCGGCATCGCCGGGCAGCCGCTGCCGCCCCGCACCGGCGACCCGGCCGAAGCGCTCATCGAGCGGTTCGGCGCGTGCGTCCGGCGTACGCGCCAGGAAGGCGTCGACCTGCTGCGCATTTTCGGCGGCAAGGATCGAGCAGGTCGCATACAGCAGCACGCCGCCGGGCGCGAGCAATTGCCAGCAGGCGTCGAGCAGCTCCGCCTGCAGCGCCAGCAGCGCTTCGAGGTCCTGCGGGCGGCGGTGCAGCAGGATGTCGGGCTGCCGCCGCACCACGCCGGTCGCCGAACAGGGCGCGTCCAGCAGCACGGCGTCGAACGGCGTGCCGTCCCACCAGTCGGCCGGCAGGCGGGCATCGACGGCATGCAGCGCCACGGCGGGCAGGCGCAGGCGCTTGAGGGTGTCGGCGACACGCTGTAACCGCCGTGGATCGACATCGAGCGCGGTCAGCCGCAGCGCCGAGTCGCGCTCGAGCAGGTGCGCGGCCTTGCCGCCCGGCGCCGCGCAGGCATCCAGCACGCGCGCACCGGCCGGTGGGGCCAGCGCATCGGCCACCGCCTGTGCGGAGAGGTCCTGGATGGAAACCGCCCCGTCGTCGAAGCCCGGCAGCTGGGCGACCGGCACCGGCGTGCGCAACAGCAGGGCGTCGGCCGGCCACGCGGGGAGTCCGGCCTCCACGTCGTGCGCCGCGAGGCACGCGCGATAGGCCTCGCGATCGCCCTGGCGGGTGTTGACGCGCAGCCATGCCGGTGCCGCGGTCGCACTGGCGACGAAGATGTGCTCGGCCTCATCCGGCCAGTCGCCATGGATGCGCTCGCGCAGCCAGGCAGGCCAGGCATCCGCAGGATCGCCCGTCGGCAGGCCATCGCGGATCGCACGGCGCAGCAACGCATTGACCATGCCGGCCTGGTGGGTCCGCCCGAGCGTGCGCGCGGCCTCCACGGTGGCGGCCACCGCGGCATGCGGCGGCAGCCCGAGCGGGTCGAGCTGGGCGAACCCTGCGTGCAGCAACGCGCGCAGCAGGCTGTCGCGCGCGCCCAGCGGCCGCGTGGTCCATGCCGCCAGCGCAGCGTCGGCACGCGCGCGCTGGCGCAGCGCGGCGAAACAGATCGCTTCGAGCAGTGCGCGATCGCGCGGGTCGCGCAGCGTCGGCAACGCGGTGGCGAGTTCGGTCCGCAGCGAGCGGCCGCGGATCACCGCATCCAGCACGCGTGCCGCGGTCGCACGCACCTCGGCACCGGCGACAGGCGTGGCCATCAACCCTGCGCGGACGGCACGGCGAGATCGCGCCGTGCGTTGAGCCAGTCGGCGGCGGTGATCGCCTTGCCGCCCGGGCGCTGCAGCGTGCGGATGCGCAAAGCACCCTCGCCGCAGGCGATGTCGATGCCCTGGCGGCCGGCGGCCAGCAGCGTGCCCGGTGCTGCATGGTGCGCCAGCGGCAGCGCGACCGCGGCGTGCAGGCGCAGGCGTTCGCCGGCGACATCGGCTTCCGCCATCGGCCATGGGTTGAACGCACGCACGCTGTTCGCCAGCACCTGCGCAGGCTCGCGCCAGTCCAGCCGCGCCTCGGCCTTGTCGAGCTTGCGCGCATAGGTCACGCCATCGACCGGCTGCGGACGCGCCACCGGACGGATGCCCACGCGCAGCAGGCCGAGGCCGTCGATGAGCACCTGCGCACCGAGCGCGGCGAGGCGGTCGTGGAGCTCGCCGCCGGTTTCCTGCTCGCCGATCGGCGTGCGCTGTTCCAGCAGCACCGGACCGGTGTCGAGGCCCTTTTCCATCTGCATCAGGCACACGCCGGTCCCGGTGTCGCCGGCCTCGATCGCGCGCTGGATCGGCGCCGCGCCACGCCAGCGCGGCAGCAGCGACGCATGCACGTTCCAGCAGCCGTCGACCGGGATGTCGAGCACCGCCTGCGGCAGCAGCAACCCGTAGGCGACCACCACCATCAGGTCGGGCTTGAGCGCGCGCAGCGCGTCCTGCACGTCCGCATCGCGCAGGGTCTCCGGCTGCCGCACCGGAAAGCCCATGTCCTGGGCGGCGCGCTTCACCGGCGACGGCGTCAGCACCCGGCCACGGCCTGACGGGCGGTCCGGCTGCGTGTACACGGCGACCACCTCGGCCTTGCCCGCCGCCGCACGCAGGGCCGGGACGGCGAAATCGGGAGTGCCGGCGAAAACGATCTTCATGCAGCGTGATCCATCTGGGACTGTGAAACGCGACCGCCCGGCCACTGGCCATGACGCGATCGCGCGCGGTGGCGTCGCCCGGATCAGCCGTGCTTGCGCAGCTTGCTGAGCTTCTTCAGCGCCATCGAGCGCTTCAGCGGCGACAGGTAATCGATGAACAGCTTGCCGTCGAGGTGGTCGACCTCGTGCTGGATGCAAGTCGCCAGCAGGCCATCGACACGCAGGGTGAACGGCTTGCCGTGGCGGTCGAGCGCCTCGACCTCGATGCCGTCGGCGCGGGTGACCTCGGCGTAGATGCCGGGAATCGACAGGCAGCCTTCCTGGTGTGCGCGCAGCGCCTCGGAACGGTTGCGGATGACCGGATTGACGAACACCAGCGGCTGCCCGCGATCCTCGTCGACGTCGACGATCATGAAACGCTCGAGCACGGCGACCTGCGGTGCGGCGAGGCCGATGCCCGGCGCCTCGTACATCGTCTCGAACATGTCGTCCAGGCGCTTCTGGAACGCCGGTTGCGCAAGCAGTGCGGGGTCGACATCGACTGCGCGCTCGCGCAGGTGCGGGTCGGGGTACTCGATGATCGGCAGCAGGGACATGAAAAAGGGGGCCTGGGTCACAACGGGAAAACAGGCTCCACAGTGTAACCGCGGCTCTTGCGTGCGGCCGGGATTTGTAGGCTATAGTGCGGCCGCTGCAAGGGGAAATCTCCAAGGGGAGCAGGTAGATGGCCGGCATGGTAGAGCGCCTTTCCCGGTCGCTGCGGACGGCGTGTGCCGTTTCGTTGCTGACCGTCGCAACAATTGCTGCTGCACAGGGGGTGCGCGGTGACCACCCGGATACGTATGTCGTCAAGCGTGGTGACACGCTATGGGACATCGCCGGACGGTTCCTGCAACGCCCGTGGCTGTGGCCCGAGATCTGGCAGGCGAATCCGCAGATCCAGAATCCGCACCTGATCTATCCCGGCGACGTCATCAGCCTGGCCTACCTGGACCGCGTGGCCGGTGCCACCGTGCAGCCGGGCCCGCGCCAGGATGCCGCGCCGATCGACGCGATCCCGCTGTCGGACATCGAGCCGTTCCTGCGTGACCTGCAGGTCGTCGACGAGTTCGAGCAGCTGCCCTACGTGGTCGGCATGGAAGACGACCGCCTGCGTGCGGTCGACGGCCAGGTCGCCTACGTGCGCGGTCTTGCCCAGGCCCAACCCGGCGAGCGCTATACCGTCGTGCGTCCGACCACGCGCTACACGCATCTCGAGCGTGCCGGCCTGTGCTGCGACCTGTTCCACTCCGACGACCTCGACTTCCGCGGCCGCCGCACGCTGGACTTCCAGCAGTACTGGACCAACGTGACCTTCCCCGACAAGGGACAGGAACTGCTGGGCTACGAGATGGTCCGCGTCGGCGCCGGCACGGTGACCCGCGGCGAAGTCGGCGGCATCCAGGTCAGCACCCTGCTGCTGGATGAAGAGGGCCACGAGGTGCGCATCGGCGACCGCCTGGTGCCGGTCAATGCGCAGCCCTACGACCTGCAGTTCTTCCCGCATGCACCGCGGGTGCAGACCGACTACGGCCGTGCCCGCGTGCTTGCCGTCGCCGACATGCTGACCTCGGGCGGTCCGCGCGACGTCATCGCGATCTCGGTCGGCCGTCGCGAAGGCATCGACAACGGCACGGTGTTTTCGCTGTGGCGCGAGGGCCAGTCGACGATGGACCGCGTCGAGAAGGGCCCGGACCGCGATCCGCAGACGGTGTTCTTCGAGAACAAGGTGCGCCTGCCCGACGAGTTCGCCGGTCACGCGATGGTGTTCCGCACCTACGACCGCGTCAGCTACGCGCTGGTCATGGACAGCATCAAGCCGACCCGCGTCGGCTACCACCTGAAGCATCCGGACGCCCCGTACTGAGGACGGGGACCGCTGCGGTTGGTGACAGAACGGCGCCTTCGGGCGCCGTTCTGCGTTTCGCCGGACGCGATGCCATCAACCCGTCGTATGGGCAAGGTCACCGGTGCGCCGTGGTGCGGCCAAGTCCTACATGGCGGTGCGGATGCCGCCGACGGCGGCCGCCGCCCACCGCGCCCGACACTCGACGCATGGATACTGCCGTCAGCCCAACCTCCACCCGAGCCCGAACCCCGGCCGAAGACCCGCACGCCCTCCTCCGCCTGCTGCTCGCCGGCGGTGCGGCGGCGCCGCGCCGACGCCTCCTCGCCACCCACGGCAGCGCCACGGCGGCCATCGCCGCCGGCGCGGATGCCTGGCACGCGGCCGGCCTGGATGCAGGCCAGCACGCGGCGCTGCACCGGGCCGGTGGCGCGGAGATGACGGCGGCCACGGCCTGGCTGGCGCGACCCGGCCATCATCTGATCGGCTGCAACGATCCGGACTATCCGCCCTTGCTGCGCGACGCCCCCGGCGCGCCACTGGGACTGTTCATCGCCGGCGATCCGTCGCTGCTGTGGCATCCGATGGTGGCGGTCGTCGGCAGCCGCAATCCGAGCGCGGCCGGTCGCGAGCACGCGACCGCCTTCAGCCACGCCTTCGTGCGCGCCGGGCTCGGGATCGCCAGCGGGCTGGCGCTGGGCATCGATGCCTGCGCGCACACGGCGGCGCTGGAGGCCGGGGCGCCGACGATCGCGGTGCTGGGCTGCGGTCCGGATATCGCCTATCCCGGTGCGAACGCGCCGTTGCAGGCGCGGATCGCCGGGCAGGGCGCGGTGGTCAGCGAGTTCCCGCCCGGCACCCGGCCCCTGCGCGAGCATTTCCCCGCGCGCAACCGCATCGTCGCCGCGCTGTCGCTGGGCACGCTGGTGGTGGAGGCGGCATTGCGTTCCGGCGCGCTCATCACCGCCCGCCTTGCCGCCGAGGCCGGGCGCGAGGTGTTCGCCATCCCCGGCTCGCTGCACAACCCGATGGCGCGTGGCTGCCACCGGCTGATCCGCGAGGGCGCCGCCCTGGTCGAGTCCCCGGAGGAGGTGATCGGCGCCCTGGACCCGATCGCGCAGGTGCTGGCGCACGCCTTGCATGGACGTCTGCACGGCCCCACATCGTGTGCGGAGCCGCCTTCGGCGGCCCCGGGCGTGGATCCTGAACGCGAAGACCCCGACTACAACCGATTGTGGGCAGCCCTCGGGCATGACCCAACGGATATGGATCGGCTGGCGTCGCGCACTGGATTGACGATGGCCGAGGTGTCCTCCATGCTGCTGCTCATGGAGCTTGAAGGCCGCGTTCTGGTCGAGCACGGCCGGTACTCCCGCATATCCGCAACGAAGCGTCCACGGGGCGCAGGCCGGGGGAAATGAAAGAGAGCATTCTCGACGTCCTGCTCTACCTGTTCGAACACTATTTCACCGACGAAGCGGACCTGCTGCGCGATCGCGATTCGCTGCAGACCGGGCTGCTGCAGGCCGGTTTCAGCCCGGCCGAGATCAGCAAGGCGTTCGACTGGCTCGATGCCCTGGCCGAGCAGCGCCCGGGCCCGGCCACGCCGCGCCCGCACGGGCCGGTGCGCATGTTCGCCGGCCCCGAACTCGACAAGCTCGACCAGGAATGCCGCGGCTTCCTGCTGTTCCTGGAACAGCACGGCGTGCTCGACGCGCACCAGCGCGAGCTGGTGATCGACCGTGCCATGGCGCTGGACCAGGACGATCTGGACCTCGACGACCTGAAGTGGGTGGTGCTGATGGTGCTGTTCAACCAGCCCGGCAGCGAGGCCGCCTACGCCTGGATGGAAACCCAGATCTTCGCCGACGAGCCCGAGCCGGTGCATTGACCCGGCGCCGGGGCGCGCCGCGCCCCGGTTTTCCTGGCGCTGCCGGATGCAGCGCCGCCTTCGCATGGAACGCATGAGCACGCCCCGCCCCGACCCCGCCTGCTGGCATTACCGCGATGCCCGCGGCCGCGCCTGCGGGCCATACGACATCGATGCGCTGGCGCGGCTGTACCGGTTCGGCCACCTGCGCGCGGATTCCGAGGTCTGGTCCGACGCAGATCCGACGCCGCCCGGGCCCCTGCGCGGCCGCCGCGACGCCTTCCGTCTGCACGGCGACGGGCGTCTGGAGGCGCTGGCCACGGCGTACCCGGATGCATCGCGCGCGCTGGGCGGGACGGCGGTCGACGCACATGGTCCTGACCAGCGAGCGGGAGCCGCCCCACCGGCCGCGGGTCCCGAGCCTGCGCCGCCTGTCGACCGGGCCACTGCCAGCTCCGCGCCGGATGTCACCAGCCCGCCACGCGCCTGGCCCTGGGCCGCAGCCGTCCTGCTGCTCCTGGGATTGACATTGCTGGTGGCCCGGCTCGCTTCCTGATCGCGAAGCAGCGACAATCGCGGCCCCGCGGGGTCGGCCGGCTTGACATCGGCCACCCCGACATGATTCCACTAGAAAAGACGCACGCCCGGGGTTCCTCGCCCCGGGCGTCCCTTTCTGCAAGATCCTGCCGGCCGACCCGCCGTTGCCCGCGCTCCCGGAACCCCCAAGCCACATGGCCAAGAACCTCCTCATCGTCGAGTCGCCCGCCAAGGCCAAGACGATCAACAAATACCTCGGCAATGACTTCCAGGTCCTGGCCTCCTACGGCCATGTGCGCGACCTGGTGCCGAAGGAGGGCGCGGTGGATCCGGAAGACGGCTTCCGCATGCGCTACGACCTGATCGAGAAGAACGAGAAGCACGTCGACGCCATCGCCAAGGCCGCGAAGTCCGCCCAGGGCATCTACCTCGCGACCGACCCGGACCGCGAGGGCGAAGCGATCAGCTGGCACATCGTGGAGATCCTGCGCGAGCGCGGCCTGCTCAAGGACAAGGAACTGCACCGGGTGGTGTTCACCGAGATCACGCCGCGCGCGATCAAGGAAGCGATGCTCAAGCCCCGCGCGATCGCCGGCGACCTGGTCGACGCCCAGCAGGCGCGCCGCGCACTGGACTACCTGGTCGGCTTCAACCTGTCGCCGGTGCTGTGGCGCAAGGTGCAGCGCGGTCTCTCGGCCGGCCGCGTGCAGTCGCCGGCGTTGCGGATGATCGTCGAGCGCGAGGAGGAGATCGAAGCCTTCATCGCCCGCGAGTACTGGACCATCGAAGCGGCGTGCGCGCATGCCTCGCAGCCGTTCTCGGCCAAGCTGACGAAGCTCGACGGCAGGAAGTTCGAACAGTTCACCGTCACCGACGGCGACACCGCCGAGGACGCCCGCAGCCGCATCGTGGCGGCCGCACAGGGCGTCCTGCACGTCACCGACGTCACCAGCAAGGAGCGCAAGCGCCGCCCGGCGCCGCCGTTCACGACCTCCACCCTGCAACAGGAAGCCTCGCGCAAGCTCGGCTTCACCACCCGCCGCACCATGCAGGTGGCGCAGAAGCTGTACGAGGGCGTGGCCATCGGCGAGGAAGGCACCGTCGGCCTCATCACCTATATGCGTACCGACTCGGTGAGCCTGTCGCAGGACGCACTGGGCGAGATCCGCGACGTGATCGCGCGCGACTTCGGCACCGGCGCATTGCCCGACAAGCCGAATTTCTACCAGACCAAATCCAAGAACGCGCAGGAGGCCCACGAGGCCGTGCGCCCGAGCTCGGCACTGCGCACGCCCGCCCAGGTGGGCCGCCACCTCTCCGACGACGAGCGCCGCCTGTACGAGCTGATCTGGAAGCGCGCCGTCGCCTCGCAGATGGTTCCGGCCACGCTCAACACCGTGTCGGTGGACCTCGCCGCCGGCAGCGAGCACAGCTTCCGCGCCAGCGGGACCACGGTGATCGATCCCGGCTTCCTCGCCGTGTACGAGGAGGGCAAGGACAGCAAGGGCAAGGACGACGAGGACGAAGGTCGCAAGCTGCCGGTGATGAAGCCCGGTGAGCGCATCCCGCTCGACCGCATCCACGCCGACCAGCACTTCACCCAGCCCCCGCCGCGCTTCACCGAAGCCTCGCTGGTGAAGACGCTCGAGGAATACGGCATCGGCCGTCCGTCCACGTACGCGTCGATCATCCAGACCCTGCAGTTCCGCAAGTACGTGGAGATGGAAGGCCGCGCGTTCCGCCCGAGCGACGTCGGCCGCGCGGTGTCGAAGTTCCTGTCCAGCCACTTCACCCGCTACGTCGATTACGACTTCACCGCCAAGCTCGAGGACGATCTCGACGCGGTGAGCCGTGGCGAGGAGGACTGGGTGCCGCTGATGGAGAAGTTCTGGGGCCCGTTCAAGGAACTGGTAACGGAGAAGACCGAATCGGTCGACCGCAACGAGGCCACCGGCGCCCGCGAGCTCGGCACCGATCCCAAGACCGGCAAGCCGGTCAGCGTGCGCCTGGGGCGCTACGGGCCGTACGTTGCGATCGGCAGCACCGCCGAGGATGCCGAGGACAAGCCTAAGTTCGCATCGCTCAAGCCCGGCCAGAGCATGCACACCATCTCGCTCGAGGACGCGCTCGAGCTGTACCTGATGCCGCGCGTGCTCGGCGAGAACAACGGCGAGGAGGTCAGCGTCGGCATCGGCCGGTTCGGTCCGTTCGCCAAGCGCGGCAGCGTGTATGCCTCGCTGAAGAAGGAGGACGATCCCTACACCATCGACCTCGCCCGCGCGGTGTTCCTGATCGACGAGAAGGAAGAGATCGCCCGCAACCGCATCATCAAGGCGTTCGACGGCAGCGACATCCAGGTGCTCAACGGCCGCTTCGGGCCGTACATCAGCGACGGCAAGCTCAACGGCAAGATCCCCAAGGATCGCGAGCCGGCCTCGCTGACGCTGGAGGAAGTGACGAAGCTGCTCGAGGAAACCGGCAAGCCGGCACGCGGGCGCTTCGGCAAGAAGGTCGCGGCGAAGAAGGTGGCGAAGAAGGCCGCAGCCAAGGCACCGGCAACGGCGACGAAGAAGGCCGCAAAGAAAGCCACGAAGAAGGTGGCCAGGAAGGCGGCCGGCAAGACCGCGAAAAAGGCCGCCGGCAAGGTGGCGAAGAAGGCGGTGGCGAAGAAGGCCGCGGCACGCACGGCGAGCGCGACCGCCACGCCGTCGAACGTCGACGACGCACCGTTCTGAGCGACGCCATGACCGCGCAGCCCGCCGCGCTGTCGATCGACGCCGCCGCCGCGCGGCTGCGCGCGGGCGCGGTCATCGCCTATCCCACCGAAGCGGTGTGGGGGCTGGGCTGCGATCCCTTCAACGAGGCGGCGCTGCTGCGCCTGCTCGCCCTGAAGGCACGGCCGGTCGACAAGGGCGTGATCCTGGTGGCCGCCGATGCCGGCCAGTTCGACGGCCTGGTCGACTGGGATGCGCTCGACCCGACGGCACGCGCCGCGGTCCTCGCCAGCTGGCCCGGGCCGCACACCTGGATCGTGCCCGCCGCCGCGCGGGTGCCCGCATGGGTGCGTGGCGACCACCGCGATGTCGCGGTGCGCTGCAGCGCGCACCCGGTGGTGGCGGCGCTGTGCCGCGCGTTCGGTGGGCCGCTGGTGTCCACCAGCGCCAATCCCGCCGGTGCCCCGCCACCGCGCACCCTCGAGGCGTTCGACCCGGTGCTGGGTGCCGCGGTGGACGCCATCGTCGACGGCGCCACCGGCGGGCTCGAGCGTCCGACGCCGATCCGCGACGCGCGCAGCGGCCAGGTCGTGCGCGACTGAGCGCTGCCTGCTGAATGCCGCCCGCCCCGCCATGCCTGCGGCGGCGCCGGCGGCTTTCACCCGTCGCCGGCCTCACGCATGATGCGGACATGGACCGCGACCCGCCCCGAGCCTTCGCCGCCGCACTGCTCGCGTTCGCCCTTGCTGCCGGCCCGGTGGCCCCGGCGCGAGGCGAGGTGACGCTGTACCGCTGCACCGACGCCAGCGGGACCGTCACCGTGCAGGACACACCCTGCGTTGCAGGTACGCGCCAGGAGGTGCGCACGATGCAGCGGCCGCAGGATCCGCCGCCGGGCAGTCGCACGCCGCCGCCCGCGCAGGCACCGCCCGCCACACCACCCGCACGGAGCGTGCAGACCATCGTGATGCGCACGCCGCAGCCGATGTACGAATGCATGACCCCCGATGGCGATCGCTACACCAGCGATACCGGCGACGGCAATCCGCGCTTCGTGCCGCTGTGGACGCTCGGGGTGCCGTATCACGGCGCGGGCCATGGCCCGATCACACCGCCGACGATCCGCGATCGCCCGGTGGCCAGCCCGCCGCGCGGCGGGCTCAGCACGGCGCCGGTCAACAACATCAGCATTCCGTCGGCGCGCAATGTCCCGCAGCCGCCGCCACCGCCACCACGACGCCCGCCCCCCGGCCATGGCCATGAGCGTGGCCATGGCTACGGCTATGGCGGCGGTGGCACCTGGATCCGCGACAGCTGCACCGCGTTGCCGGCCGCCGAGGTCTGCGCCCGACTGCGCGAGCGCCGCGAGACCATCCGCCGCCAGGCGTTCAACGCACAGGAAAGCGAACGCCGCACGCTGCGCACCGAGGAGCGCACGCTCAACGCACGCCTCGCCGAGGATTGCGGGCTTTGACAGGCGGAATCCGATGAGCAGCCGACAGCGCGTCGCGGGCCTGGCCGGCCTGCTGGCGATCCTTGCCCTGGCACCGGTGGACGCCGGCAACGTGATCTACCGTTGCACCGCCGCCGACGGCACGGTAACCCTGCAGAACGCCGAGGCCTGCCCCGCCGGCCAGCGGCAGCAGGTCATCGAGGTCGACGTGGCACCGCCGCTGCCGGCGTTCGTGCCGGCGCAGCCACCGCCGGGCCTGCGCGTGCTGCCGGTGACCGCGGTGGTGCCGCCGGCCGATACCACCACGCCGCCGGACCCCATCGCCACCGCGGAACCGGAACCGCCACCGCCGCTGTACCAGTGCACGCGCTGGGACAACGAGCGCTACCTCACCGAGGATGCGGTGCCAGCCACGCGCTGCCGGCCGTTGAACACCACCGGCATCGGCGGGCTGTCGACGATGGGCGCGGGCCAGGCCTGCGAACAGGTCGAGGACCGCTGTGCCGTGGTGCCGGAGGACAACCTCTGCCGCGCCTGGAAGAGCCGCGTCGACGAGGCCGAATTCCGCTTCAAGGTGACCCCGGCGCAGTCGCCCGCCGCACGTGCGCGCCAGGAGGAATACGCCGCGCTGGCAGCGACCTACGCGGCGTCCACCTGCGTGCGCGGGTGACGCGGACGCGACCGGCGCACGCGCTCAGAACCCGTACTGCAGGAAGCCGCCGTCGATGGCGATGCACTCGCCGGTGATATAGGCCGAGGCCGGCAGGCACAGGAACGCCACCGCCGCGGCCACTTCCTCCGGCTCGCCGATGCGCCCGAGCGGCGTGCGCGCGAGCACCTCGTCGAGATAGTCGGGATCGGCCAGCGCCGTCGAGGTGCGCCGCGTGCGGATGTACCAGGGCGCGACCGCGTTGACGCGGATGCCGTCCTCGGCCCATTCCACCGCCAGGTTGCGCGTCATCTGGTGCAGCGCCGCCTTGCTCATGCCGTATGGCGCGCCGGTACGCAGGTGGGTCAGCCCCGCCACGCTGCCGACATTGACGATGCGCGCGCCCGGATGCTGGGCCAGCAGCGGGTGCGCATAGCGCGACAGCTCGAAGGCACTGAACAGGTTGATCTCGAAGATCTCCCGCCACTCCTCCTCGGCGTACTCGGTGGTCGCCCGCACGAGGTTGCCGCCGGCGTTGTTGACCAGGATCTCGAGGCCTTCGCCCTGGTCCTCGACCCAGTCGAGGATCTCGCGACGCTGCTCCTCGTCGGCGACGTCGCCGATCATCGCGCGCAGGTTCGCGGCGGGGAATTCCTCCAGCAGCTCATCGCGCGCGGCATCCAGCGCGTCGCCGTCGCGGGCCACGATCATCACCTCGGCACCGAAGCCCAGCAGTTCGCGCGCGATCGCACGGCCGATGCCGGCGCTGCCGCCGGTCACCAGCGCGCGTTGACCGTCGAGCCGCCAGCGATGGGGGTCCATGGATGCTCCCGCGAATGACCGCACGTAGGATAAGCCAACCCCAGTTGCCCGACCGAGGTCCTGCCATGGCGACACCGCGTTCCGCTGCATCCCAAGCCCGTCACGCCGCGGTTGCCTGCGTCGTCCTGCTTGCACTGGCCGGATGCCGCGCACCCGAACACGAACCGCCCGGCACGCCACCGGAGCCACAGGCCACCGGGCTGCGCGACGCGATCCAGGATCCGCTCGACAAGGCGCAGGCCGTCGAAGGTGCGATACGCGAGGCCGACCACCGCAGGCGCGAACAGGCGGACGACACGCCGTAGCGGAGCCCGGCGACTTCGACCCGTCGGTGCCGCCACGGGCGCTTGCACCCGGGCGGCCGGGCGTGCCCTGCCGGCGTCACCCGCCCTCGCCCATCGACGGGCGAAGGCGCTCCTGCGTCGCTCAGAACGTCGGGCAGAAGCAGTAGGTCATCGCCCGCACCGGGCCGGCCACCGGACGGTCCATCGCCACTTCGAATGCGGCCAGGTGACGCTCCATCTCCGGCAGCGCGCGCACCGCCAGCCGCTGCGCCAGCGCGCTGTCGCCGAACAGCGCCGCCATCGCGCCGGAGCGGCCCATGCCGGCCAGGAACTGCGCGAACGGGCTCAGCGGCTGCTCGATGTAGCGCACGCGGAAGCCGTCCTCCGCGAGCTCGGCACGGCCCGCGGCATCGGCGATGGCCTCGCGCAGGCCGCCCAGCTCGTCGACCAGGCCTCGGTCGCGTGCCTGCGCACCGCTCCACACGCGGCCGCGGGCAACCGCGTCGATCTCTTCCGGCGTGCGGCTGCGGCCCTGCGCGACCTTGCCGACGAAGTTGCGGTAGATGTGTTCGACGCTGGCCTGGATCACCCGGCCCACGTCCGGCTCCAGCGGCCGGGTGAGGTCGAACGCACCGGCATAGCGGGTGGTGCCGACGCCGTCGGAATGCACGCCAAGGCGGTCGAGGGTGCGGGTGAAGTTGGGCACCATGCCGAACACGCCGATCGAACCGGTGATCGTCGACGGATCGGCATAGATGCGGTCGGAGTTCATGCTGATCCAGTAACCGCCCGAGGCGGCCACGTAGCCCATCGACACCACCACCGGCTTGCCGGCTTCCTTGAGCAGTTCGACTTCGCGGTTGATCTGTTCCGAGGCATACGCGGAGCCGCCGGGCGAGTTGACCCGCAGCACCACGGCGCGCACGTCGTCGTCCTCGCGCGCCTCGCGCAGCAGGGCCGCGGTGGAGACGCCGCCGACGCCACCCGGCCCACGCTCGCCGTCGACGATCATGCCTTCGGCCACCACCACCGCCACCTGCGGGCGGCGCGACAGCGCACTGCCGACGCTGCTGTCGACATGGGCGAGGTAACCGTCGAGGTCGATGCTGCGGAAGCCGGAGTCGGCATCGGCATCGGCCACGCCGCGCTCGGCCAGCAGCGCCTCGACCTGCTGTTCGGTCATCAGCCCGTCGACCAGGCCGCCCTGCAGCGCGTACTGCGCCATGTCGCCACCGACCGCGGCGATGCCGTCGGCCATGCCGTCGATGTCGACCTGGATGCGCGCCACGTCGAGCCCGCGCGCGTGCGCGATATCGGCGAGGTAGCGCTGCCAGATGTCGTTGAGCCAGTAGAAATCGGCTTCCTTGGCTTCGGTCGAGGCGGCGTCGAGGATGTAGGGCTCGACCGCCGACTTGAACTCGCCGACCTTGAACACGTGCACGTCGACGTCGAGCTTCTCGCGCAGCGCCTCGCCGAAGTACAGGCCGTAGCTGGCCAGGCCTTCCAGCACCACGCCCGAGCCCATCGGGTCGACATAGACCTCGTCGGCCTGGGCGGCGAGCAGGTAGCTGCCCTGCGGCATGCCCTGCCCGTAGGCGATGACCTGCTTGCCGGATTCGCGCAGCGCGCGCAGGCCGGCCGCGACCTCGCGCATCGTCGCCATGCCCGACGGCAGCAGGCCGTCGACGCGCAGGTACACGCGCTCGATGCGGTCGTCCTTGGCGGCGGCGTCCATCGCGCGCAGCAGGTCGCGCAGCTGCACCTCGCCCGGGCCGGTCTGGCCCATTGCACGCGACAGCATCCGCGAGGTCGGGTCGACCGAGTACTGCTCGACGATGCGACCCTCCGGCGCGATCACCAGCGTGGTGCGCTCCAGCAGCGGCGTGGCGCCTTCGCGGCTGGCGAGGATGGCCACGAACAGCACCACCAGCAGCAGGAACAGCAGGTTGAACACCAGCCGTCGGCTGAAATTCACGGCATCCCAGATCCCGACCAGGACGCGGGCGATCGGGCCGCGGCGGCGCGCTTCGTTCATCGATTTCGACTCCGGAGAAAAATGTGCATCGAATGCTGGCGACAGCTTAGCGGGACGCGGTGAACGGTTTCATGCGCCGGAAGTCGGGGTGGCTGCCGTGCTGGCGGGCATGGCGTCGGCCGACGGCAGCCGCGACAGCGACCAGGCGAAGCGCGATGCCATCAGGATCGAGGCCACCACCAGGCCGGCGATCAGCCCGGTCCACATCCCGCGCGGGCCCCAGCCCAGGCCGAGCCCCAGCCCGGCGCCCAGGCTCATGCCCACGCCCCAGTAGGCGAACGCGGCCAGGAACATCGGCACCCGGGTGTCCTTGAGCCCGCGCAGTGCGCCGGCGGCGAGCACCTGCAGGCCATCCGGGAACTGGAACAGCGCCGCGTACAGCAGCAGCGAGGCCGCCAGCGACGCGACCGCGGCGTCGGTGGTGTAGAGGCCGACCACCAGCGTGTTGCCGGTCAACAACAGCAGCGCGGTCATCGTCTGCGTCGCCAGCACCAGCACCAGCCCGGCCAGCGCCGCACGCCGCACGCCCTCGCGCGCGCCACCGCGGCCCAGCGCATGGCCCACGCGCACGGTGGTCGCCTCGGCCAGGCCGAACGGGATCATGAAGCACAGCGCGGAGACGTTGATCGCGATCTGGTGCGCGGCTGCCGGCAGTTCGCCGAGGCGGCCGATCAGCAGCGCGGTGACCACGAACAGCCCGCCCTCCATCGCCACGGTCACGCCGATCGGCAGGCCCACCTTCAGCAGCGCGCGGATCTCCGCCCAGCGCGGCGGATCGAAGCGCGCGAACAGGCCGAGGTCGGCGAAGCGGCGTGCGCGCGCCAGGTAGAACGCGAAGCCCAGCGCCTGCGCCCACAGCATCGCCGCCGAGGCGTAACCCAGCCCGGCCGCGCCCATCTCCGGCACCCCGAACAGGCCGAACGTCATCACCGTGCCGAGTGGCAACAGCAGCAGCAGGCCGCCGAAGCCGAACAGCATCGTCGGCAGCGTCCAGTGCAGGCCGTCGCTGAGATAGCGCATGCAGTAGTAGGCGGTCAGCGCCGGCACGCCCCAGCGGATACCGCGCAGGAACGCACTCGCGCCCGGTACCAGGCCGGCATCGATGCCCATCGGCGCCAGCGCGTGCACGGACAGGCTGAGGAAGGCGAACAGCAGCAACCCCAGCGCCGCCGCCAGCCACAGCGACTGCCGGAACAGCGGGCCGATCTCGGCACGGCGGCCGGCACCCTGGAGCTGCGAAACCGAGGGCGGCAGCGCCATCAGCGTGCCCATCGGGATCATGATCGGCAGCCAGAACATCGCCGTGCCCACCGACACCGCGGCCAGCGTGGCGGTGCCGTGGCGACCGGCGATCACGCTGTCGACGAGGCCGATCAGGCCGGTGGAGACGTGGCCGGCAACCAGTGGCGCGGCCAGCACGGCGGTGGTACGCACTTCGCTGCGGAAGGGCGCCCGCGAGGGAGGGGAGGACATGGGCGGCTCGGACCACGGCTGCGGCCGCGCCGAAGGGCGCTGGCACCGGGTCGCGGCGGGCCGGTATCTTAACCGCCGACCGCGACATCGCGCCGCGGCGCCCTGGGGACCTCCACGATGAGCAACGCGGCCACCGAGCGCCATGCGCCCGCCTGCGAGAACTGCGGCACCTGGCTGCAGGGCGGCTACTGCCACCTGTGCGGGCAGTCGGCGCACAACCCCACCCGCCATTTCGGCCATGCCGTGGAGGAGATCTTCGAATCGTTCTGGCATCTGGATGGCCGGGTGTTCCGCACCCTGCGCGACCTGTTCGTGCCCGGTCGCGTCGCCAATGCCTACCTCGCCGGGCACCGGGTGCGCTACATCGCCCCGCTGCGGCTGTTCGTGGTGCTGACTGCGCTCACCTTCTTCACCGCCAAGATGGTGATGACCCCGGTCATCAGCGACGACAGCGACCCGCTGCCGCAGGACGCGGCCACCCTCGCCGAGACCGCAGGCGCGGCGGCACCGGCAGCATCCGCACCGCCACGCCGGTTGCCCGAGGGGCTCGAGGAATCCTTCGCCGCGCTCGACACCGTCAGGGCGGTCGAGCGCGAACGCGAGCACCTGCTGCGTGACCTGGCGCGCGACGATGCGCCGCGTGCGCTCGGCTTCGTGTTCGACGCGGCGCGGCGCAGGATCGACGCCACCGCCGACGCGCGCATCCGCGCACTGGGCGGCGAACCCGGATCCCGCGACGAGCCCGCGACCCTGCCTGCGCAACCGCCTGCGGCCGACGCGGGTGCCGATGCCGGAGCCAGTGTCGATACCGATACCGACGCCAGTGCCGATGCCGCTACGTCCACGCCCGGCGAGACCGGCCCTGGCGAGGTGTCCACCGGCAACGCCTTCGTCGACCGCACGATGGGCAACTGGCAACGGCTGACCCAGGACCCGCGCGCGATCGCGCAGTTCCTGTTCGGTGCCGCGCCGGCCACCCTGTTCGTGCTGGTGCCGCTGTTCGCGGTGCTGCTGCGGGTCGCCTACTTCTTCACCCGGCGGCCCTATCTCGAGCATGTGGTGATCGCGCTGTACAGCCACGCCTGGCTGATGCTGGCGCTGCTGCTGGTGTTCTGCGCCAGTGCGCTGGGCGACTGGGCCGGCACGCGGGTGCCGGCCATCGCCAGCGTGCTGTCATGGCTGGTGGTCGCGCTGGTGTGCGCGATGCCGCTGTACCTGCTGTGGATGCAGCGCCGGGTGTACCGCCAGGCCTGGTGGCTGACCCTGCTCAAGTACGCCGTGATCGGCTACGTCTACACGATGCTGTTCGGCACCGTGGCGGTGGGCGTGATCGGCTTCTCGCTGTTCACGATGTAGCCCCGCCTGCCTAGTTGGGCGAGGCCTGCAGCCGCAACCAGTCCGCCCGCGCCGGCGCCGGCATCGACAGCAGCCGGCGGCGCAGGGCGTCACGCTCCTCCGGCGGGGTGCGCTGCGCGATCATCGCGAGGTCGGCGCGCGCGGATTCGTCGAGCGTGCGCAGCATCGCCAGCAACGCCAGCCGCTGGTCGTCCGGCACCAGCGCGAACAGCCCATGCAGTTGCGGCCAGTCGGCGCCGAGCACCGGGCCCAGCCGCCAACCGTCGCGTTCGAACGCATCCAGCTCCGCGTAGCGTTCGGTGAGCGCGTGGCGCTGGGTTTCCGACATGCGCGCGTAGACCGCGGCGGTGGCGCGCAGGCGCGCCTTGTCGGCGTCGGGCAACGCCTGCCAGGTTTCCCACGCGGCACGCCGTGCCTGCTTGACGGCGGGCGCCAGCGCATCCCACTCCACCGCACGCTGGCGCAGGGCCTGCTGGCGGTCGGCGGGCATCTGCTGCCACTGCCGGGCCTGCTGCTGCACGCGGGCGCGCTCGGCCGGGGGCAGCGCCTCCAGCTGCCGCAACAGCTGCGGCGGCAGTGCCTGGGCCGGCAGCGCCAGCAGCGCCATGGCCAGCAGCAGCGCGGCGCTAGGGCGCATCGGCGGCTTCCTGTGCGTGTGCGTCCAGTGCGCGTTCGTCGGTGTCGCCGGCATCCTCGTCGCGTTGCGGGCGGGCGATATCCGGTTCCACGTCGCCGTGCTCGAGTTCCACCGTGAGCCACGCCAGGAAGGCCGGGTCGCGCGCGGCGCCCTCGCCCTCGTCGCTGGCGAGGAGGTCGAAATCCGGATGGATCAGCAGCGCGGCGTCGCCTTCCAGGCGCGGGCCGGCGCCGCCCTGTTCGGGCAGTTCGTCGATGCGGATGCCGTGCGGTTCGGCGTCGAGGTCCACGCTCCCCATGACACCGGTGAAGGTCGCCGCCAGCGCCGCCAGCGTGGCCACCACCACGGCGATCATCAGCGGCCACAGCCAGCGCGGTCGCGGACCGGCCGGGCGCGCGGGCTCGCGCGCCGCGGCTTCGCGGCGCGGGGTGTAGATGCGGCCGCGCAGGGCGGCGTCGCGCAACCGGGCGAGTTCGGCCAGGCGTTCGGGCGGGGTATCGCGCAGGGCCAGCTGCACGGTGTCGGCCAGCACGCGGAAGCGGGTCTCGTCGGGCCGGCCGTCCGGCAGCCGTGGCAGCGCGCGGCGCAGGGCCAGCCGGTAGGTCTCGCGCGACACCCCGAGCACCGCGGCGGCATCGCCCTCGGACACATTGGCGACCAGCCGCAGCAGCAGCGCCGCGCGCGGGCCGGTGCCGATCTCGCCCAGCACGCCGAAGTCGCCGTCCCAGTGTTCGCTGCGCGGCGGTTCGCGCAACTGCGGCGCGGCCAGCAGCAGCGACCAGAAGCGGCGCGGCCAGTCGCCGAACGGGGTGCGCGCGGCAGTATCGCGGAAGCCCACCATCGCGGTGGTCAGGGCGGCGTCGCCGGCCTCCGCGCTGCCGACCTGCAGCTGCGCGAACAGCGCCGCGCGTCGCTCGACGCCCCGCAGGAATGCACTCAGCGCCGGTGATGCGCTCGGTCCTTCGCTCACGGTCGGCGGTGCTCTGTTGGGCGCGGATCCATCGCCACATGATAGCCAGCGGGCGCGTTGCATCGCGACTTGACAATTACGCCGGGGCCGGCGACGCCCGGGATATCCGCAGCAGATGTTGCCCACAGGCGCACCAAACCGTCATACACGCCGGCTCCACAAGGCTGAAGTGGCGCCGTTCAGCCATGTTTCACGGGTAAGTCGCTGTTTTATATCGAAAAGTCGCTTTTGGCGAAATTTTCACCAACCCCGCCCCGGGCCGATGGCAGTGCCCCTTCCGACCCCTCGCGGACAGCTGATGCACAGGTTTATCCACAGGCCGTGTGGATAAGGGCGAAACCCGTTGTGTGACGCCGGTTTACCTTCACCTCGTGCCGGAGCGCGCAGCTTTGGCCCGCAAGTCCGATCCAGCGCCAGCGGCCTGGCGCGTACACTGCCGGGCCGATGACTTCAGCCGATGGCAGCAACGATGCCCCCTGCCTGAGCGTGGCGCTCCCGGTGCCGCTGCCGCGGCTGTTCGACTACCGCCCGCCGCCGGGGGTGGCCATCCCCGCGCGCGCGGTGGGCTGCCGGGTGCGGGTGCCCTTCGGTCCGCGCGAACTGGTGGGCGTGGTGGCCGCGGTCGGGACGCCGGCACACGGCAGCGACGGCCTGCGCGATGCCGTGGCCTGGCTCGACGACCAGCCGCTGCTGGCCGGGGAGCTGCTGGACTCGCTGCGCTGGCTGACCCGCTACCTGCACGCACCGCTGGGCGAGGTGCTGGCCACGGCCCTGCCGGCGTCACTACGACGCGGCGAAGCCCTGCCCGACACCCGGACCTGGGGCTGGACGCTGACCGCGGCCGGCACGGCCGCGCTGGCCGGCATGCGCGACGGCAAACCGCGCGCGCTCGCGGCGCTGCTGGACGGTGCGGTGCCCGACGAGGCCGCCCTCGACGACCGCATGCCCGGTTGGCGGGCCGCCGCCCGCACCCTGGCAGCCCGCGGCCAGGCCGAGCGTGTCGCCACCGCCGGCCGGCCCGGACCGGCGCCGGTGGCCGGCCCACCGCCCAACACGGCGCAGCAGGCCGCCATCGACGCGATCGCCGATGCCCGCGGCTTCCACGCCTTCCTGCTCGACGGCGTGACCGGCAGCGGCAAGACCGAGGTCTACCTGCAGGCGATCGCGCAGGCGCTGGCACGGGGCCGGCAGGCGCTCGCGCTGGTGCCGGAGATCGGCCTGACGCCGCAGACGCTGGCGCGCTTCCGCGAGCGCCTGGGGGTGCCGGTGCATGCATTGCACTCGGGCCTCAACGACAGCGAACGCGCGCAGGTGTGGGCGGCAGCGCTGCGTGGCGAGGCACGGGTGATCGTCGGCACGCGGTCGGCGGTGTTCGTGCCGCTGCCCGACGCCGGATTGATCGTGGTCGACGAGGAGCACGACGGCAGCTACAAGCAGCAGGACGGCATCCGCTACCACGCCCGCGACCTCGCCCTGGTGCGCGCGCAGGCGTTGGGCGTGCCGGTGGTGCTGGGCAGCGCGACGCCGTCACTGGAAACCCTGCACAACGCCCGCAGCGGCCGCTACACCGCCCTGCGCCTGCCGCAGCGTGCCGGCGCCGCCCGCCCGCCGGTGGTGCGCGTGCTCGACGTGCGCAAGCGCGGCCTGCAGGCGGGCCTGTCGGGCGAGGTGCTGGACGCGATCGCCAACACGGTGGCGACCGGCGGCCAGGTGCTGGTGTTCCGCAACCGCCGCGGCTATGCGCCGGTGCTGCTGTGCCACGACTGCGGCTGGAGCGCGCAGTGCACGCGCTGCAGCATCACCGAACAGGGCCGGCCGATGACCGTGCACGCCGGCGGCCGTCGCCTGCAGTGCCACCATTGCGGCCACCGCCAGCCGGCGCCGATGGCCTGCCCCGCCTGCGCCAGCCTTGCCCTGCAGCCACAGGGCGTGGGCACCGAGCGGCTCGAGGAACACCTCTTGCAGGCTTTTCCCGACGTGCCGGTGGTGCGCATCGACCGCGGCAGCACGCAGCGGCGCGACGGCATCGAACGCGCACTGGCAGGCCTCGGCGATCGCGCCGGCATCCTCATCGGCACGCAGATGCTGGCCAAGGGCCACGACCTCGCCGGACTGGCGCTGGTGGCGGTGGTCGGCATCGACGAAGGGCTGTTCTCCGCCGACTTCCGCGCGCCGGAGAAACTCGCCCAGCTGCTGATCCAGGTCGCGGGACGCGCCGGCCGCGGCGCACGCAGCGGCGAGGTCCTGCTGCAGACCCACCATCCGGGCCACCCGCTGCTGGGCACCCTGCTGCAGGGCGGCTATGCGGCGTTTGCCGAGGCCGAATTGCTGCAGCGCGAGGTCGCCGGCTTCCCGCCGTTCGCGCACCTGGCACTGCTGCGCGCCGAGGCCGCGCATGTGGAGCTGCCGCGTGAATTCCTGCGCGAAGCCGTCGCGGTGATGGCGCGCCTGGACGCACAGGGCGCAGTGGAACTGCAGGGCCCGCTGCCGGCGCCGATGCCGCGCCGCGCGGGCTTCCATCGCGCGCAGCTGGTGCTGTCGTGCGCCAGCCGTCGACCGCTGCATGCGCTGCTCGACCGCGCGATGCCGGAGCTGCACGCGCTGCCCGCGGCACGCCGGGTGCGCTGGTCGCTCGACGTCGACCCGGTGGATCTCTACTGAGGCGACGGCGCCCTACGTTGCGCCACCACCGCCGCCGCCCCTGCGCGAACGCCGCGCCGGCGTGGTCGCCAGCTCGCGCAGTTCCACTGCCTGGCCGGTGCGGCGCACCTCGAACAGCCCGGTCGCCTCGATCAGGTCGCTGAGCTTGCGGTAGCCGTAGTTGCGCGAATCGAACGAGCCCTGGTTACCGACATGGCTGCCGACCGCGCCGAGATGGGTCCAGCCGGACTCATCGGCACTGGCCTGGACCGCGCTGCGCAGCAGCTGCACCAGCGTCGCATCGCCGCGCAGCTGTGCCGCGGTCTTCGGCCGTGCGGCGCCGGTGTCGCCGTTGTCGAGCACGCCGAGCTTCTCCAGGTACAGGAAGGTCGAACATGCCTTGACGAAAGGCTCCGGCGTCTTCTCCTCGCCGAAGCCGAACACGCGCAGGTTCTCGTGGCGCAGGCGCATCACCAGCGGGGTGAAATCGGCATCGCTGGACACGATCGCGACACCGTCGAGCGTGCGCCCGTACAGCAGGTCCATCGCGTCGATCACCATCGCCATGTCGGAGGCGTTCTTGCCGCTGGTGTAGGCGAACTGCTGGATCGGGCGGATCGCATGCGCGTGCAGCGCGGCTTCCCAGCCCTTCAGGTGCGGGCTCTTCCAGTTGCCGTAGGCACGACGCACGTTGGCCACGCCGTGGCGCGCGAGTTCGGTCAGGATTGGCTCGATCTTCGAGGCCGGCGCGTTGTCGGCGTCGATCAGCAATGCCAGCCGCAGTTCGGCGTCGGCCATCGGGGTGCTCCGGCGGGGGTTTGCCGCAGTCTACGTCGACCCGCACCTGCGGCCGTCGCGGACGTCCGTCCCGGCATCGTCGGCTGTGTGCTTACAGCAGGTCGGACAACGCCGGTACCGGTTGCCGAAGTGCAGTCCGTGTCGATGATCACGTAAAGTCCCAGCTCCATACCGGCATCGCGACATGGCGATGCCCGAGCGCGCTGCGCTTCCCGAGGAGGTCCCATGCGCATTGGAATCGTCGTCGACTCGGCCTGCGACCTGCCACCCGAATGGCTCGAGGCCGCCGGCATCGTGCTGCTGCCGGTGACGGTGCGCATCGGCGATGCGGAACTCGTGGACGTGCGCGACCCGCAGGCCACGCTCGGGTTCATCCAGGCCCACGGCGAACGGGGCCACAGCGCGGAGACCGCCGCGTTCCCGGCCGATCGCATCAAGTCGCTGTTCCTCGACCAGCTGGTGATCGATTACGACTACGTGTTCTGCCTGACGGTCGCGCGCAGCCGCAGCCAGATCCACGACAACGCCGCGCACGCCAGCTACGCGATCCTCAACGAGTACCGGCAACCGCGCAGCGCCGCCGGCCATGCCACGCCGTTCTCGCTGCGGGTGATCGATTCGCAGCAGGTGTTCGCCGGCCAGGGCATCCTGCCGGTGGAGGCGGTGCGCCTGCGCGAGGCCGAGGCCAGCGCCCCGGAAATCCGTTCGCGGCTGGAGTTCCTGGCTGGCCGCAGCTACACCTACATGGTGCCGCGCGACCTCGGCTACCTGCGCGCGCGCACGCGCCATCGTGGCGATCGCAGCGTCAGCCTGCTCGCCGCCACCCTCGGTGGCGCGCTCGACATCAAGCCGATCCTGCACTGCCACCAGGGCGAGACCGGCCCGGTCGGCAAGGTGCGCGGGTTCGAACCGGCGGCACAGAAACTGTTCGATTGCGCGATCGAACGCGTGCGCGAAGGGTTGCTGACGCCAACGCTGTGCCTGAGCTACGGCGGCGAGCTCGACGTGATGCGCGCGTTGCCGCATTACGACCGCCTCATCCGCACCTGCCGCGAGCACGGGATCGAGGTCTTCGAAACCGTGATGAGCCTGAGCGGCATGGTCAACGTCGGCCCCGGTGCGCTCACCATCGGCTTTGCCGCGCCACCACATGCGTTCGTCTGAGGCGCGGACGGCACCCTCACGCGGCCCGCTGCTAGGCTCGTGGCAACTCCACAACCGTGCGCATCGATGTCGACCTACTACATCCGGATTCCCGATCCCGACCGCGCCCGCGCCAGCGGCACCTTCGCGTTCCACTCGCAGAGCGCACCCGGCATGGCCGAGGAACTGCAGGCCGCACTGACCGGGACCGACCTGTTCGACCGCTGGCGCGACAGCCAGGACGATCCGGATCTCGTCGATCCCGACCTCGGTCCGGCCGACCCCGCGGCGCAGGTCACCGGCGACGGCGACCTTGCGTTCGACCTGGTGGCAAGGACCAGCCTGCCGGGGGACGTCGTGCGCCACCGCCTGCGCCTGCTGGCCGGCCAGGCCTGGGAACTGCGCGACGTCCGCTCCTGAGGTGGGCACGCCGGCGCTGCTGTCGTGGAGCGGCGGCAAGGACGCCGCCTGGGCGCTGCACACGCTGCGCGCGGCAGGCGACTTCGACGTGGTGGGCCTGCTGACGACCGTGGTCGCGGAGGGCGGGCCAGCGTCGATGCAGGGCGTGACCGGCGAGGTGCTGCATGCACAGGCAACGGCGGCACGGTTGCCGCTGATCGAGGTGCCGGTCGCGCCCGGCGCCGACAACAGCAGGTACGAAGCCGCCCTTGCGACAG
This sequence comes from Luteimonas yindakuii, assembly GCF_004803715.2. Classification (NCBI taxonomy): domain Bacteria; kingdom Pseudomonadati; phylum Pseudomonadota; class Gammaproteobacteria; order Lysobacterales; family Lysobacteraceae; genus Luteimonas; species Luteimonas yindakuii. Next base: position 276,451 of record NZ_CP039383.2, on the reverse strand, counting down.
CGCTGGCGGCGGCGCGCCTGCGCTGGCCCGGCATCGGCCATCTCGCGTTCGGCGACCTTGCCCTGGAGGACATCCGCGCGTGGCGCACGGCGCTGTGCGCGCGGCTCGGCTGGCAGGCGCTGTTTCCGTTGTTCGGTGCCGACACCAACACGCTGGCGCGCACCATGCTGGCCGGCGGGCTGCGGGCCACGCTGTGCTGCGTGGACACCGTGCAACTGGCCGCGGGCTTTGCGGGTCGCGCCTACGACGCGTCGCTGCTGGATGCATTGCCTGCCGGCGTGGACCCCTGCGGCGAGAACGGCGAGTTCCACACCGTCGTGCACGCCGGGCCGATGTTCGCGACCCCGCTGCACCTGCGACGGGGCGCCAGCACCCTCGATCAGAACCGCTTCCAGCGTACCGGCTTCACCGTGGCCGGGTAGGCCTCAACGCAGCACGCCACGTTCGGCCAGGTGGCGCGCGAACAGCCACAGTGCGCATGCGATGACCAGCAGGACGACAGGGAAGGCCAGGCCGGACGCACCACTCACCGTCCATGCCGGGGTCACCGCGTAACTGGCCACCACCTGCAGCAGCAGGGCCACTAGTGCGACGAGCCAGACCGGTGCGGCCCAGCGACGGCGCAGCAGCAACCCGATCGCACCGAGCACGCCGCCGATGGTCGCCACGCCGTAGAACAGGTAGATCCAGCCTGGCGTGGCCTCGTAGACCGAACGCTGCTCCGGCGGCATCGCCTGCAGCGCCTCGGCGGGCATCGCCAGCTGCATGACGAAGGCGGCGACGCCGACCAGATTCCACAGCAGCGCCAGCGTGCCGACGATCCACACGCTCGCCGGCGTCTTCATTGCGGTTGTCGCCATGACACTCTCCCGGGCACGGACCCGCCGAGCTTACGCCCGGCGCGGTGCCGCGTGCAGCGGGTCGGTCAGTCGCGCAATGCCTTTGCGTGGTGCGCGATATGGTCGCCAATGAAACTGGCAATGAAGTAGTAGCTGTGGTCGTAGCCGGGCTGCATGCGCAGCGTCAGCGGATGCCCTGCCGCGTCGCATGCGGCCTGCAGCAGCTGCGGCTTCAGCTGGCCGTCGAGGAACTCGTCGGCATCGCCCTGGTCGACCAGCAGCGGCAGCCTCTCCTGCGCCGACTCCACCAGCTCGACCGCGTCGTACTGCTTCCACGCCTCGCGGTAATCGCCAAGGTAGGCGCCAAAGGCCTTCTCGCCCCACGGCACCTGCGACGGCGCGACGATCGGCGAGAACGCCGACACGCTGCGATAGCGACCCGGGTTCTTCAACGCGATGGTGAGCGCACCGTGGCCACCCATCGAATGCCCGCTGATCGCACGGCGGTCGCTGGCGGACGGATCCGCTTCGACCCATGCCGGCAGCTCGTCGACGATGTAGTCGTACATCCGGTAGTGCTTCGACCACGGATCCTGCGTCGCGTTGACGTAGAAGCCGGCGCCCTTGCCGAGGTCATAGGCGTCGGCGTCGGCGACGTCGTCACCACGCGGGCTGGTGTCGGGTGCGACCAGGATGATCCCGTGCTCGGCCGCATAGCGTTGCGCCCCGGCCTTGGTGATGAAGTTCTGCTCGTTGCAGGTGAGACCACTGAGCCAGTACAGCACCGGGCAGGGGCCGTCGGCCGCCTGCGGCGGGAAGTACACGCCGACGGTCATGTCGCAGCCGAGCACTTCGGAGCGGTGGCGGTACACGTCCTGCCAGCCGCCGAAGCTGGCGCGATGTTCGATACGTTGCATGGATGGGACTCCTCTTCGGACCGCACCTTCTCCCGCACGCGGGAGAAGGGCAGTGCGGGGTCAGTAGTGGATGACGGTGCGGATCGACCTGCCTTCGTGCATCAGGTCGAAGGCCTCGTTGATGCGTTCCAGCGGCAGCGTGTGGGTCACGAACGGCGCAAGCTGGATGTCGCCCTTCATCGCGTCCTCGACCATGCCGGGCAGCTCGCTGCGCCCCTTGACCCCGCCGAACGCGGTGCCCAGCCACTTGCGGCCGGTGACCAGCTGGAACGGACGGGTGCTGATCTCCTTGCCCGCGCCGGCCACGCCAATGATCACGCTCTGGCCCCAACCGCGGTGCGCGCACTCGAGCGCCGCGCGCATCACCTCGACATTGCCGATGCATTCGAACGAATGGTCGACACCCCAGGTGGTCATCTCGACGATCACCTGCTGCACCGGCCGGTCATGGTCCTTCGGATTGACGCAGTCGGTGGCGCCCATCCGCGTCGCCAGCTCGAACTTGGACGGATTGGTGTCGATGGCGATGATGCGCCCGGCCTTCGCCTGCACCGCGCCCTGGATCACCGCCAGACCAATGGCGCCGAGGCCGAACACCGCCACGGTGTCGCCTTCCTGCACCTTCGCGGTGTTGTGCACCGCGCCGATGCCGGTGGTCACGCCGCAGCCCAGCAGGCAGGTGTGCTCCGGGTTGGCTTCGGGGTTCACCTTCGCCAGCGAGACCTCGGCGACCACGGTGTACTCGCTGAAGGTCGAGCAGCCCATGTAGTGGTAGACCGGCTCGCCGTTGTAGCTGAAACGGGTGGTGCCATCGGGCATCACGCCCTTGCCCTGGGTGGCGCGCACGGCGACGCAGAGGTTGGTCTTGCCGCTCTTGCAGAACAGGCACTCGCCGCACTCGGCGGTGTACAGCGGGATCACGTGGTCGCCGGGCCTGACGCTGGTGACGCCCTCGCCCACTTCCACCACGATGCCGGCGCCCTCATGGCCGAGCACCGCCGGGAACACGCCCTCCGGATCCTCGCCCGACAGGGTGAACGCATCGGTGTGGCAGAGCGCGGTATGGGTGATCTTCACCAGCACCTCGCCCTTCTGCGGCGGGGCGACGTCGAGCTCGACGATCTGCAGCGGCTGGCCTGCGGCAAAGGCGACGGCGGCGCGGGATTTCATGGTTTTCTCCTGCAATGCGATGTGATGTGGAACGGTCGCGGCGCGGCCGCGGCCAAGCGGGGTCGGGTCACTTCAGATACGAGCGGATCAGGCCCGTCATCTCGGCGACGCGCGCGGCACGCTCGCCGTCGTCGTGCGCGGCGTGGCCGAACTGCTCGCGCAGGTGCGACTCCAGCACCTCGCTCATCAGCCCGTTGACCGCGCCGCGGATCGCCGCGATCTGCTGCAGCACCGGCGCGCAGTCGGCACCGGCTTCCAGTGCGCGATCGAGCGCATCGCACTGGCCGCGGATACGGCGCACGCGGGCGCGGACCTTCTTCTTTTCTTCGGGCGAGTGCGGCATAGCGCGGCAGCATTTGATAGTGGGGGGGAGTATAGCATCTGGTGGCCCGACGACCTGTGCGGTGACCTCGCCGCAGGGGCCCACGGCGCCCAGGAACCACGCCCAGTCGCTGCGCACACGCCGGGCGACGCCCATGCAGCCGCGCTAGAACCGGCGCGCGAACAGCTGTTCGCGGCGCCGGCGGCGCATCGGCGCGACGATCTTGCGGTGGTCGTCGCCAGCGGCGCGCGCGATACCGAAGCGCGGGTCCGCGGCGCGGCCGAGTGGGCGGCGAACTGGAAGCAGCGGACGGACGTACCGTGGGAGGTCGAACTGATCGTGCTACCCCGAAGGCACCCATGCCGCGAGCATCGGCGAGGCCTACCGCCATGCTGTGGCTGTTCCGACGCGATGTCGTCAGGCCACGCGCAGCGGCAGGTTCGCCACTACGCGGCCGGTTCGGGTGCCCCACAGCCATTCAGCCCGGGCATGGCGACGCGCCCGGACGGATGAAGATCAGCCGCGCGCCGGCATCAGCGCATCGTCGAGCGCTTTCGCCCGCTGGTAGGCCTCCCGCGCGCGCAGGCGCTCGGCCCAGGCGGTGAAGGCATCACGGGCCGGGATCGACTGGAACCCCAGACCGAAATCGACCTGGCCGCCCACGTACACGTCGGCTGCGCTGAAGCGTTCGCCCAGCAGCCACGGCGAGGCCGATGCGGCCGCGCCTTCCAGCGCGTCGATGGTCTGGTCGTAGCTGCCGTAACCGACCATGCCGGCCTTCTCCGGCGGTGCCAGCAGGCCCATTGCCCTGGCCGTCACCGCCGCTTCCACCGGTCCGGCGGCGAAGAACAGCCAGCGCAGGTACGGACCGCGCCGCGGGTCATCGGTGGCGGGGGCAAGCCCCGCCTGCGGGAAGGCATCGGCCAGGTAGGCGCAGATTGCCGCGGCCTCGGTGACCACCACGCCGCGATGCTCGATCGCCGGCACCTTGCCCATCGGGTTGATGGCGAGGTACTCGGCGGACTTCATGCTGCCGCCGTACTCCTGCACCACCGTGCGGTATTCGACGCCGAGCTCCTCGAGCATCCAGCGCACGATCCGGCCGCGCGACATCGGGTTGGTATGGAAGACCAGTTCGTGTTCGGCCATGGCAGCGGTCCAGTCGGGGAATCGCCTGCACCTTACTCCCGGGCCCGGCGTGGCGCGATGCCTGACGCGACGTCCGTTGCCCTCGTCCGGCGCTTCGCGCCACCTGGACGCGCGACATCCATGTCGCTCACCCTGCAGGCGGCTTCGCCGTCCAGATCGGTATTCCTGCCGATGTGTCTCCCGCGGGGTCGGAGGACGCAATGCGGCGCGCTGTTGACCGCCACCCCCTCAACACCCCTACATCCTCCATCAACCGGTGTTCTGGATCCCCGCGGCGATGCCGTTGACGGTGGCGATGAGTGCACGCAGCGTCGCGTCGTCGGTGCTGCCGTCGGCACGCCAGCGGCGCAGCAGCTCGACCTGCAGCAGGCTGATCGGGTCCACGTAGGGGTTGCGCAGGCGGATCGACAGGCCCAGCCGGTAGTCGTCGGCCAGCAGCTCGTCGCGACCCTTGATCGCCAGGATCGCGTCGCGGGTGCGCGTGAACTCGCCGGCGATGTCGTCGAACATCGGGCCGTGCAGCTCGCCTGCCAGGCGCGAGTAGCGCTCGAAGATGTCGAGGTCGGACTTCGCCAGCAGCATCTCGATGTCGTCGAGGGTGGCGGCGAAGAACGGCCAGTCGCGCGCCATTTCCTGCAACGGGCCCAGGCCCCAGGCCTCGATGCCGCGTGCGAGCGCGGTGCCGACGCCGTACCAGCCGGTAAGCCCGGAGCGGTTCTGCGACCAGGCGAACACCCACGGAATCGCGCGCAGGTTGCCGACGCCCCCATCGCGACGTCGAGATGGACGCGAGCCGATCTGCAGCCGCTCGATCACGTCGATCGGCGTGGCCGCACGGAAATAGGCGATGAAGTCGGGATGCTCGTGGACCAGCGCGCGGTAGTGCGTGCGTGACCATTGCGCGAGCCCGGTCATCTGCATGCGCCAGGCATCCTGTCGCGGCTCGGCTGCACGCGGGCGCAGCGTCGCACGCAGCACCGCGGCGGTGGTCTGCTCGAGGTTGCGCAACGCCAGGGCGCGGATGCCGTACTTGCGGTGGATGACCTCGCCCTGCTCGGTCACCCGCAGGGTGCCGTCGATGGAGCCGCGCGGCGCGGCGATGATCGCGCGCTCGGTCTTGCCGCCGCCGCGGCTCACCGAGCCACCGCGGCCATGGAAGAACACGATGCGCACGCCGGCCTCGCGGGCCAGCGCGACCAGCTCCGCCTGGGTGCTCTGCAGCGCCCAGCGCGACGCCAGCACGCCGCCATCCTTGGTGCTGTCGGAATACCCGAGCATCACCGTCTGCCGGTTGCCGCGGCTGGCCAGGTGCGCGCGGTACAGCGGATCGTCGAACAGCGAGCGCATCACGCCCGGTGCGGCCTGCAGGTCGTCGACGGTTTCGAACAGCGGGGCGACGTCCAGCGGTACCGCGTCGTCCTCCACGCACCCGCCCTGCCGCGCCAGCGCCAGCACCGCCAGCGCATCGACGGCACTGCGGCTCATGCTGACGATGTACGGACCGAACGCATGTTCGCCATAGCGCGCACGTGCCTCGCGCACGGCGGCGAACACCGCGAGGGTGCGGACGGTGGCTTCGTCCGGCGTCGTGGTCGGCACCCCGCCGTCGAGCCAGCGATGCAGGTCGGCCAGGCGCGCGTCGAGTGCACCCGCCGGCCAGTCGGCATCGCCCAGCAACTGCGCGATCGCGGCATCGTGCACCGCCGAATCCTGGCGCAGGTCGAGCCGGGCAAGGTGGAAACCGAAGCTGCGCACGCGCAGGCGGACGCGCTCGAGTGCATGCAGGCCGGCGTGCTGGCCGCGATGCGCGCCCAGGCTGTCGGCCACGAGGTCGAGGTCGGCGAGCAGCGCGGCGGCATCGGGGTAGCCGGCGGCGTCGCCCTGCGCGGTGGCTTCGAGGCGCGCCCGCATCATGTCCAGCAGCTGCCGGTAGACCATGTCCACCTGGCGCGGCTTGAGGCGCTTCGCCGCATCCGGCAGCAGTTGCCGGTAGGCCTGCAGGCGTGCAGCCACGGCCGGGTCGATCCCGGCACGCTCCCCGGTCTGCGTGAGCACGCGCATCAGCTTGGCGAGGTCGGCCTGGTAGTTGCCCACCACCTGCGCGCGTTGCGCCGCGAGCGTGGCGAGGATGGTGTCGGCGCCGACATTGGGGTTGCCATCCATGTCGCCGCCGACCCAGGTGCCGAACCGCAGCATCACTGGCAACTCCGGCCGCGCGCCGAACACCGCTTCCAGCGCATCGCCGAATTCGCGGTAGAAGGTCGGCAGCACCCGGTACAGCACGTCGCCGAGATAGAAGCCGACATGCTCCATCTCGTCGAGCACCGTGGGTCGCGTCGGTGGCGCTTCCGAGGTCTGCCAGGCCGCGGTCAATGCCTGGCGGATGCGCTCGACGTCCACCGCACGCTCGCCGGGCGTGCGCCCGCGATCGATGTCCGCCACCAGCCGGGCGACGATCTCGCGCTCCTTCTCCAGCAGTGCGCGGCGCATGGCTTCGGTCGGGTGCGCGGTGAACACCGGCTCGATGCGCAGGCGTGGCAGCAGCGCCAGCACTTCGTCGCTGTCGACGCCCTCGTCGCGCAGCGCTTCCAGCACGGCTTGCAGACCACCGGGTTGCGGCACCGCGGCTTCGCGCTGGTAGTCACGACGACGACGGATGCGGTGCACGCGTTCGGCGATGTTGGTGGCGCCGAAGTAGGCGGCGAACGCGCGCACCAGGGCCTCGGCATCGTGCAGCTCGATCCGCGACAGGCGCTCGGCAAGGTCGTCGACCGGCAGCGACGACTCGCGCCGGGCGATCGCGGCGCGGCGCACCGCTTCCACCTGCGCGAGCAGGCCCGGCGAGCCCTGCTCGGCGAGCATGTCGCCGACCAGCGCACCCAGCCGCCGCACGTCGTCGCGCAGCAGCACGTCGGTGTGGGCGAACTCGATCGGTTCGCGCAGCGGGTCGTCGTCCGGAATGTCCTGCGTCGTCGCGGCGATCGTGGAGGCTTGCATGCCCGCAGGCTACACCGTCAGCACGCCTCCACGATGCATGCAGCCAGCGTCAGAGGCCTGCTTCCTCGGTCAGTGCCGTCGCCATCCACTGGCGCACCGTTGCCTCGTGGCGCTGCTCCGCGGCCAGCGCTTCGGTGAACTGTGCGACAAGCTCGTCCTGGCCGAACTGCTGCGCAAGATCGATCAGCAGTTCCCACGAGGCGTTGTCGATGACCTCGGCGGCCAGCAGCGTCGACAGTGCCTGCGCGATGGTCAGGCGCGGCTCGCCCATCGCCTGCACCAGGCCCATGCCCTGCACGCCGGTGACGTCGGCGCATGGGGTCATCGCGGTCGGGTCGGCGCCCAGCGTCTCGATCGCGGCGGCCAGCAGCAGGTAGTGCGAATGCTCCTCGTCGCGGATCTCGCGCACGCCGTCGATGGTCATGCCCGCCGGCAATGCGGGGGCCACGGCGACCTTCTGCAGCATCATGTCGTACAGCCGGGTGCCGGTGCGTTCGAACGCGGCGCGCTCGGCGATCTTGTCCAGCAGCACGTGCATCTTCTTGCCGGTCAGCGCCTTCATCGCCGTGCCGGCCATGCCGCGCAGGGTCGGCGGCGGCGGCATCGAGCCCACCGGCCCGGCTTCGGTCAGGTACGCAGCTCGCAGCGCGACGGCATCGACCTCGGGATCGGGCATGGTGGTCTGCAGCTCACGCACTTCCAGCAGCTTGCGCGCGTCCACCGGTGACGCCTTCATGCCGGTGCGGTTGGTGCCGGTGTGGATTTCGTTTTCCATGATCGTCTCCTCGACGCCTACTTCTGCTGCTCGGCCGGCAATGCGAGCTCGGTACCCGGGTTCCACACGTAGCCCGCGGCCACGGCCTCGGTCGGCGATCCTTCGGCATTGAGCTGTCGGCGATAGGCACGCGAGCCGTCGGGCTCCTGCTCCATCGGCACGAAGTCCGGGCCGTCGGCGCGCAGGTCGACTTCCTGCAGCAGCACCTGGCGCACGAACTCGCGCTGGCTGGCAAAGGCGATCGGCTCGGGCATCACCGGCGGCAGGATCTCCATCGGATCGCGTCGCTCGACCTGCTTGAACAGCTCCATGACGTACTGCAGGTGGCCGAGTTCGTAATCGAGGAAGCGTTCCCAGATCGCCTTGATGCGCGGGTTGGATTCCTGCCGCACGGCGCCGTAGTAGTTGTAGACCTCGTTGAACTCGTGCATCAGCCACTGTTCCATCCAGGTCTGGTCCGGGTCGATGATCGACTCGTACTGGGTGGTGTGCTGCTCCTCGATCGAGGCGATCTCCGCGTACAGCAGGCGTGCCACCGGGTCCGAGAACAGCGGCCCGATGTTCATGTAGTAATTGTGAGTCTGCTGCTCGGCCGCCATGATCGTGAGCGCATGCAGCTTGGACAGCGGGTGCGCGGTCTTCGCATCGAAGGGATTGCGCAGATCGTCATCCGGATCGCGGTGTTCGACCACCGTCGGCCGCCCCGGCAGGATGTCGGTGTAGCACTGCAGGATGTTGTTGGCATCCTTGCCCTCGAGCCGGTCGAGCATCGCCGAGTAGCGGTACATGTGGTCGAAGTCTTCCAGCAGGCCGAAGCGGTAGGTCTGCGCGAGATAGGGATCGGGTTCGGCCTGGGCGACCGCCGCGGTGATCTCGATCGCCACCTGCTCGTAGGCGATCGTCGTCTCCAGTGGCGAATGGTCGGCACCGATCAGCCAGTTGATCATGGTGTGCTGGTGCTGCTCGACGCGGCGCACCCGCGCCAGCGGTGCACGCATGTCGCGACTCATCCGCGCGAACGCGTGCGAGAAGCGCAGCGCCTCGTGCTCGAGCCCGTTGAGCAGGATGATGCGCACACGGGTGAAGGTGTCATCGTCCAGCTTGCTGATCGGGTGCTGGACCAGCTCGCGCCAGGTGAAGCGCTGCTGTTCGAGCGGGCAGCCCTTGATGTTGCTGAGGTCGATTGCCACGGAAGGAACTCCTGCGCAGTTGCGATGACCGCTGCGGATGAACTTCGTGAGGTGAGGGCGTGGCCCGTGTGTTTCGGGGCGCGGATCGAGCCTACGTGATCGCGTTTCCTGAACTGATCACGCGTTCGACACCTGCATGACTGCGGCATCGCGCAGATGCAAAAAGAGGCATGTTGGGCGATGCGCGCGTGGTGTTTTCTGTTCGCAGGGCGCGGCGGATGACGACGGCTATCGCACCGTGCTCTGGCGGTTCGATGCGGCTCTATCCCCGACGCCAGCCATCTGCCTGCCGGCACCGGCAGGCCCACCCATCGCGTCGCGTGTCGGGCCACCTGCGTGGCGAGCGCGCCCGAGCGGCCCCCCCGCCACGGACAATCCCCGTGGCGCGGCGATGTCAGTACGCGAACTCGCGGAACACGCGGTCGATGTCGCCGCCCCACTCGCCGTGGAACAGTTCGAGCTTGCGCTCGGCCGGGGTCTGCCCGGCCTCGGCGAGTTCGATCAGCGGCTCGAGGAAGCGCACCTCGTCGATGTCCTGTGCGTTGCGGCGATCGCGACGACGCAGCCCGGCGGCGCTGATCTTCAATGCCTCGATCGCCAGCTCGCGCACGCTGCTGCCGCGGAACGGCGTCGCCAGCGCGGTGCGTGGCACCCCGTCGCGCAGGGCATGCCGTTCGGCGCGGGTGAAGTCGCGCACCAGGTCCCAGGCGGCGTCGAGCGCGGCATCGTCGTACAGCAATCCCACCCAGAACGCCGGCAGCGCACACAGCCGGTTCCACGGTCCGCCATCGGCGCCGCGCATCTCCAGGAACTTCTTCAGCCGCACTTCCGGGAAGGCGGTGGTCATGTGGTCCGACCAGTCGCGCAGCGTCGGCAGTTCGCCCGGCAATGCCGGCAACCCACCGCGCAGGAAATCACGGAAGCTCTGCCCGCTGGCGTCGTGGTAGACGCCGTCGCGGTAGGCGAAATACATCGGCACGTCGAGGATGTAATCGACGTAGCGCTCGTAGCCGAAGCCGTCCTCGAACACGAAGTCGAGCATGCCGGTGCGGTCGCCGTCGGTGTCGGTCCAGATATGCGAGCGGTAGCTCAGATATCCGTTGGGCCGGCCTTCGGTGAACGGCGAATCGGCGAACAGCGCGGTGGCGATCGGCTGCAGCGCCAGCGCCACGCGGAACTTCTTCACCATGTCCGCTTCGGTGATGTAGTCCAGGTTGACCTGCACCGTGCAGGTGCGCGTCATCATGTCGAGGCCGAGGCTGCCGACCTTCGGCATGTACTCGCGCATGATTTTGTAACGCCCCTTGGGCATCCATGGCATCTCGTCGCGACGCCACTTCGGCTGGAAGCCCATGCCGAGGAAGCCCAGCCGCAACTCGTCAGCGACCGCCTTGACCTCGTAGAGGTGGTTGCCCACTTCCTGGCAGGTCTCGTGGATGTCGAGCAACGGCGCACCCGACAGTTCCAGCTGCCCCGCCGGCTCCAGCGTCACCGACGCGCCATCGCGCAGCAGCGCGACCGTGCGCCCGTTCTCGCGCACCGGATCCCAGCCGAAGCGGGTCAGGCCATCGAGCAGCGCCTCGATGCCGCGCTCGCCATCGAACGTGGGCGGACGCAGGTCGTCGAGGCGGAAGCCGAACTTCTCGTGTTCGGTGCCGATGCGCCAGTCGGCCCGCGGCTTCTCGCCGGAGGCGATCTCCGCGGTCAGTTCGCGCGGGTCAACTATCGGGGCATCAGGGGAACGACTGGCTGTGGGCACGTGGTGGAGACTCGTCGACGCTTGGAGGACGCGTGCTCACGGCACGTCGTGGAAGGGCGCCACTATATCCCGCGCCACCGACGCCACGGCGCACGCGCATGGTCCGCTGCATCATCGGCAGCGCCACAATCGGGTCACGCGGGAAGCGCCGCACCGGCTGCGCGGCAGGCGCGACTCAGCGCGCCGGGGGCAACCCGAGCCAGCCGTTGACCACGCCACAGGCCTCTTCGATCCCGAGCTTGTGCAGGGCCGAAAAGGTCTGCACCGAAACGGTGTCGCCATAGGCCTGCTGGAGGTCGCGGCGCACCTGCAGCAGCACGTTGCCGGAGCCGCCGCGACCGAGCTTGTCGGCCTTGGTCAGCAGCACGTGCGCGGGAAGCCCGCGTTCGACCGCATAGCCGAGCATCTGCCGGTCGTAGTCGCGGAGCGGATGGCGGATGTCCATCACCACCACCAGTCCGCGCAGCGCTTCGCGGCGGGCGAAGTAGCCGGCGATGAAGGCCTGCCAGTGCGCCTGCAGGTCCTTGGGCACCTTGGCGTAGCCGTAACCGGGCAGGTCGACGAGGTGGCGGTCTTCGTACGGCTCCACCTGGAAGAACACCAGCTGCTGGGTGCGGCCGGGGGTCTTCGATACCCGCGCGAGCGCGTTCTGCTGGCACATCGCGTTGAGCGCGCTGGACTTGCCGGCGTTGGAACGGCCGGCGAAAGCGACTTCGTAGCCGATGTCGGGCGGAAGCTGGGCGGGCGTGTGCGCCGCCAGCCGGTAACGGGAGCGGGCAAGAAAGTTGGTCATGGCGATAGGATCGCATGGGCTTCACTCCGCCGCGCGATTTTTCACGCACCGGCGCGGGGCTTACGCCATGGAAGCGATGGTTTGACCCCGGTCGCGGGCGGCGTCGATAATTCGGCGATCCCGGGCGCGTTCGCGTTCGATTCATGTTTGTCGGAGCCCAGCAATGCGCCAAGCCCGCGTGTACGGAATCGCCAGCCTCGCCGCCCTCGTTGTGGGCGCCGTGGCCTTCGCACAGTCGACCGCGGTGCCGTTGCCGGAGGAAGCGCCGGTGCAGGCCGCGCCGCTGGAGGACAACGCGGTTGCCGAGCTGGCCGACGCGCAGTGGGGCGATGCCCAGCGCGGCGCCACGCTGGCCGGCACCTGCGCCGCCTGCCACGGCCTCGACGGCAACAGCGTCGTGCGCGAGGTGTATCCCAGCATCGCCGGCCAGAACGAGCCCTACGTCGCGCACCAGCTCGCCCTGTTCAAGAGCGGCGAGCGTCCCAGCCCGATCATGCAGCCGTTCGCGGCGCCGCTGTCGGCGCAGGACATGCGCGACCTCGGCGCCTACTTCTCCACCCAGTCGGCGCAGCCGGGCATCGCCGATGACGGGCTGGTCGCCGCCGGCGACTACGAAGGCATGAAGTTCTACGAGATCGGCCAGCAGCTCTACCGGCGCGGCGATACCGCGCGCCAGGTGCCGGCCTGCATGGCCTGCCATGGCCCGACCGGCGCCGGCATGCCCGGTCCGTCGTACCCGCACGTGGCCGGCCAGCCCGCGTGGTACACCGCGCGCCGCCTGCAGGAGTTCCGCGACGGCACCACCGCCGAGCGCGATACCCGCATGTTCCAGGTGATGCACACCGTCGCGCAGCCACTGACCGACGAGGAAATCCAGGCCCTGGCAAGCTACATGGAAGGCCTGCATCCGCGTCCCGACGCCGCCACCCGCGCGCAGATGGCGCGCCTGCAGACCGCGGCGCCCGCGGAGACCCCCGGCACCATGGGCCTTGAGGGCCGCAGCGTCGACCCGGAAACCACCATTCCCGCCGGCGCCCCCGGTTCGCCGGAGGCGAGCGGCATCGACCCGGCCACGACGGACGAAGCCGCCACGCCGGCGGAGCCCGTCCAGCAGCAGTGACCGCGGTTGCAGTCGCCAGGCGCGCCTGCGCTGCCGATCCCGTACCACCGGAAGCGCCGGCCGTGGCCACACGGGCCGGCGTTTTCATTGCGGCCTGCGATCCAGCGCGCCGCGCATCCGCATTTTTCCGGAGTGTTCCGATGCACCTGCCCCGCCGGCTGCTGACCTGCCTCGCCGCGTTCTGCCTGGCCCTTGCCCTACCGCTGGCGTCCGCCCATGAGGGCCATCCGCCGGTGGAAGGCGTCGACTACGTGCGCATCCCCGACGGACGCCGGCTGTCACCGCCGGATGGCCGGATCGAGGTGGTGGAGATCTTCTCGTATGCCTGTGGCCACTGCGCCGACCTGCATCCGCTGATCGAGCCCTGGCAGCGCGCGCTGCCCGACGACGTGCGTTTCAGCTACCTGCCCGTGGTGTACCTGCCCGACGACGCGTTCGCGACGGCCTACTTCGCCGCCGAGGAGATCGGTGCGCTGGAGCAGACGCACGCGGCGACCTTCGATGCGATGCATCGCGCGCGCCGGCTGCCGCGCAACGCCACCACCGCCGAACTGGCCTGGTTCTACGAGCAGCTCGGGGTGGATCGCGCGCGTCTGGATGCGGCCATGGCCAGCGCGCAGACCCGGCAGAAACTGAACGATGCCCGCGATTTCCTGCTGCGCAGTGGCGCGCAGGGCACCCCCACCCTCATCATCAACGGCCGTTACCGCGTGCAGGCGCGCAGCCTGCGCGAGCTGTTGCACACGGCCGGGCAGCTGATCGCCGCCGAACGCCAGGCCGGCGGCTGAGCCGCCCCACCCCCTCCTTCCCGAGCCGAGGTTTTCCAGACCCATGAGCACGTCACGCATCCTCGTTTCCCTGCTGCTGGCCGCCGCCCTGGCCGCCTGTGGCGACCGCGAGCAGGCCGCACCGGCCGCGACCGCGGATACCGCCGCCACGGCGACCACGCCTGCGCAGGACATCGCGCCCGCCGACGCGGCTGCCGTGGACTCCGCCGACGCCGCTGTCGACCCCGCCGCGAACGCGGACGCCGAAGCCGCCACGCCGGCGCCTGCCGCGACGCCGCCGCAGGGCCCGGCCCCGGTCGAGGGCACCGATTACGTGACGATCGCCAACGGCCAGCCGTTCCAGCCGCTCAACGGCCAGGTCGAGGTGGTCGAGGTATTCGGCTACACCTGCCCGGCCTGCGCCGCGTTCGAGCCGCAGTTCTCGGCGTGGAAGAAGCGCCAGCCGGCCGATGTCCGCGTGACCCCGCTGGCCGCCCCGTTCGGCGGTTTCTGGATGCCGTACGCGCGCGCCTTCTACACCGCCGAATCCATGGGCCTGATCGATCGCACCCACGGTGCGATGTTCGAAGCCATCCACGTGCAGCGCAGCCTGCCGGTGCAGAACGTCAGCGACCAGCAGATCGCCGGCTTCTACGCCAACCATGGCGCCGACGCCGCGCAGTTCGCCAGCACCATGCAGAGCTTCACCGTCAACGCCAAGCTCAAGCGTGCCGAGCAGTTCATCGGCCGCACCGGCGTCGACGCAACGCCGACGCTGGTGGTCAACGGCAAGTACCGCGTCATCGGTGGGCGCTCGTTCGACGACGTGCTCAACACCGTCGAGCACCTGGTCGCGCAGGAACGCGACGCCCGCTGAGGCGTATCCCGCGCGATGTCGCCACTGGCCGTGCACCGCACCGCACCCCTCGCCGGGATCGGTGCCTCCGCCCGCGCTGCGCCGTCGTCACCCGCCGGTGGCTACGGTGCGTTGGTCTCTCCTGACGCCCCGGTGATGGCGATCGATCCTTCCACCCGCCGCCTGCGCCTGCTCAGCGCCAATATCCAGGCCGGCTCCAGCACGCGTCGCTACAGCGACTACGCCACCCGTAGCTGGTCGCACGTCCTGCCGGCCGGCAACAAGCGCTGGGCGCTCGACCAGATCGCCCAGCTCGCCGGCACCCATGACATCGTCGGCCTGCAGGAGGCCGACCCCGGCAGCTGGCGCTCGGGCTTCACCAACCAGACCCACTACCTCGCCGAGCGCGGTGGATTCGACTGGTGGACCCACCAGCCCAACCGCAACGTCGCCAACCTCGCCTCCAGCGCCAACGGCCTGCTGGCCCGCCTCGAGCCGGTGGAAGTGCAGTCGCATCCGCTGCCCGGGCGCATCTCCGGCCGCGGCATGCTGCTGGCGCGCTTCGGCGAGGGTGCCGAGGGCCTGAGCATCGCGGTGGCGCACCTGTCGCTGGGCGCGCAGTCACGTCGCTCGCAGCTGTCGTTCATCGCCGAGCTGCTGCACGACCATCCCAATGCCGTGCTGATGGGCGATTTCAACTGCACCGCCGATACCCCGGAGATGCAGATCCTCTATCGCAACACCTCGCTGCAGCCGCCGTCGTGCGCGATCCAGACCTTTCCGAGCTGGCGCCCGGCCAAGGCCATCGACCACGTGCTGGCCACCGGCTCGCTGGTCTGCAACGACATGCAGGCGATGCCGGCGGCGCTGTCCGACCACCTCGCGGTGTCGGTGGCGCTTGATGTGCCGGTGGCAGCGCTGCAGTCGCCGAACGACGCGGCGTAGAGCGCCCTCGTCCGCCCTTGCGGAGCCCCTTCTCCCGCAGGCGGGAGAAGGGTCCCAGGGCGTATGCCCTCTCGTCAGAACCTCAGGTCCGCGCGCAGGTACCAGAACCGGCTGCCGGGCATGTCGTAGGTCGACGCGTCATAGCCGTTGAGCGAGCACGACAGGCAGATCGGCGGGTCCTTGGCGAACACGTTGTTGAGGCCGGCGGTCAGCGTCAGGCCCTGCTGCCAGTCGAAGCGGTAGCCCGCCTGCAGGTCGTGGAACGTGGTCGAGCCCAGCCGGTTGGTGGCGGTGGCGGGATCGCTGCAGACCGGGAAGGTGACCGCACGCCCGCAATCCTCGACCAGGTCGGAGACGTGGCGCAGGGTCCACGACGCATTCCAGGCCTCGCGGGTCCAGTCCAGCGCGGCGGTGGACGCCCACTCCGGAATGGCACTGTCCTCGACCTCGATGCCGGGACGCCGCGGCTGCAGTTGCCCCGCACCGCCGACCGCCTCGTAGCGACCGACGAAGGTGTTCTGCCAGCTGAAGGCGAAGCGGCCTGCGGCGTTCTCCGGCAGCGTCCAGTACAGGTCCACGTCCCAGCCGTCGGTCTTGATCGAGCCGAGGTTGGTCAGGCGGTTGTTGAACGCGTTGATGCCGCCGGTGGCGGCGCGGCCGATGCCGTCGCAGTAGGTCGGGTCGAGCGTGCGCACGCAGAGGTCGAGCTGGGTCTGTGCCGACAGCGCCTGGATCGGGCCCTGGATGTCGTGGCGGTAGAAGGTGACCTCGAAGTCGAAGCGGTCGGCCCATGACGAGTTGGCCGCGAACCACGGGCTCCACACGAAGCCGGTGGTGAAGCTGCGCGCTCGTTCCGGGTCGAGTGCGGGGTTGCCGCCGGTGGTGATCGAGATCTGCGGGTTGGGCTGCTGGAACCCGGCCGGCACGCCCAGCGCGCGGCAGTTGCCGGCCAGGGACGGATCGAGGAAGGGCTCGGTGCAGGGGTCGTTCAACTGCGCGTCGAAGCGGCTGTCGGAGCCGAACAGCTCGCCGATCGACGGTGCGCGGAAGCCTTCGGCATAGGTCGCGCGCAGCAGGAAGTCATCGGCGACCTGCCAGCGCAGCCCGTACTTCGGGGTGAACTCGCCGCCGAAGGTCGAATAGTCGGAGTAGCGGCCGGCCAGGTTGAGGTTGAGGCTCTTGCCGAGCACGCCCTCGCCGAAGATCGGCACGTCGAGCTCGACGAACACCTCGTTGACGTCGTAGGTGCCGGCGGTGGGCAGCGACGGCACGCCGTTGTAGTGGCCGCGCACGGTCAGCGGATCGGGCTGGTACCAGCCCTTGTACTCGCGGAACTCGTAGCCGGCCGCGAAGCCCACCTCGCCGGCGGGCAGGCGGAACAGGTCGCCGGAGATGTTGGCCGAGGCCAGGCGCAGCTCGTTCTGGCTCTCATCGCGCACCAGCGGCTGGATCCAGCCGAGCATCTGCGGGGTGATCGTGCCGGCGCCGAAGATGTCGAGCGGCACGCAACCGGCCACGGCCGCGCAGGCGTCGGGATCGCCCAGCGCCAGCGCGATATTGAAGATGTTGTAGCTGCCGCGGTTGGTCTGGCGTGCCTTGTTGCGGGACCAGGCGGCATTGACGTCCCAGAACCACAGCGAGTTGCCGGCCTCGAAGCTGCCGACCAGGCCGGTGCCCACGTACTGGGTGTCGACCTTCTGCTCGAACACGCGCGCCCCGCCCTCCAGTGGCCGGCGCCCGACCAGGATCAGGCTGTCGCCGGACACCAGGTCGAAGCCGAACGGGTTGTAGGGGTTGCGCGCGGAGATGGTGATGTTGTCGGCCAGCGGATTGCCGGTGGCGCCTTCGGGACCGAGGAAGATCGGCTCCGGTGCCGCCTGGTTGGTGGACTCGCGGCGGTTGATCAGCGCCTTCGCATACCACTGCAGTTCCGGGCTGATGTCGAAACGGAACTGGCCGAAGGCGCCGCTGCGCTTCGACGGCGTGAGCAGCAGGTTGTATTCGGCGAAGTTGAAGCGGTCGGCAAGGCCGAAACAGTGGAAACCGTCGGTGCGCGTGCAGCCGGTCTGCGCGGGGTTGTAGAGCGGATCGGTGACGCCGGCGTTGGGCACCAGGTCCAGCGAGGCCCCGGTGTTCGGGTCGCGCACCATGAAGCGGCCGGCGGGAATGCCCGAACTGCCCAGCGCCACGCCGGTGCCCGGCACCGGGAAGCGCGACTGCTCGCGGTCGCGTGCGAACACCACGTCCTGGTCGGTGTGGCTCAGCGACAGGAACAGGCTGCTGCGGTCGGTGGTGCGGCCCCAGGACAGGTCCACGCCCTTGCTGGCGCCATCGCCCTCGTCGAACTCGCCGTAGTTCAGCGTCACCTGTGCGCCGTCGAAATCGCGGCGGGTGATGATGTTGACCACGCCGGCGATCGCGTCGGAGCCGTACAGCGACGAGGCACCGTCCTCCAGCACCTCGATGCGTTCGACGATCGCCAGCGGGATCGTGTTGAGGTCGGTGGCCGCGCCGACGCCGGAGGCCGAGGACTCGTTGACCCAGCGGATGCCGTCGACCAGCACCAGCACGCGCTTGGAGCCGAGATGCCGCAGGTCGACCTGCGCCGAACCGGCGCCAACGCCACTGCCATCGGGCGGGAAGCCGAAGTTGCCCGACGAGTTGAACTTGGTGTTGAGCGCCGAACCGGACCCGGTCAGCTGCTGCACGACATCGCCGATCGAGGTCAGGCCGGACCGTTCGATATCGGCGCGGCTGACCGTATGCACCGGCACCTGGCCCTCGAGCTCGGCGCGGCGGATGCGGGTTCCGGTGACCTGGACGGCATCCAGCGTGCGGGTATCGGGCGTGGCAGGCGTCGGGCTCGCATCCTGCGCGGCAGCGGTGGCAGGCAGTGCAAGCAGCAGGCAGAGCTGGACCGCGCGGGCCAGCCGTGAGGGTTTCGGCAACATCATCTCTCTCCATGGACGAAGGTGCCGCCGATGCCCCTGTACATCCGCGGTGATGCCGTTGTAACCAGATCGTTAAACCAAAACTGTGATGCCCGTCACTGACCCTGTGAATCTTCAGGCGTAGGGCGACAACTTCGCCGTGCACCGGCAGTCGGTGAGATGGGAAGCGCGACGCAGGCGCGAACACGGGAACCGAACGGAGTCGGGTTGGCCTTGGCGGCATCGGCAAGCCCGCGGCCGGCTTCAACGCAACGACCGACGCAAGCCTCGTGGTGCCGTGCCGCATGTCACGACAGCTCGCGCAGGATCCCCGATGCCCGTCGCCAGCTTCAACGCGCCCCGGGGCCGGTCACATCGCGAGCCGCCAGGCGAACGCGGCCAGGCACAGCAGCACACCGGCCATGCCTGCAAGAAAGCTTGCCCGACGCCACCGCGTCATCGAGCGCAGGGCCGGACGGCGCCTGTCCAGTAGATCGTGCTGCGTTGCAAAGACCGCCATGAGCAGCATGCCGATGCCGAACAGCAGATGGTGGCCCTGTTCCTCGCGGATGCCGTCGATCACGCGCACGACGCCCATGACGAGCAGCGCCGCGCAGACGATCCACTGGTGCCGGCCCGGTGCGGCTTGCGTGGCGGTCTCCATTGCCATCCGGTCGTCCTTTCAGTCGGTGCGCGATGCATTGAACAGGGCATGCAGGCGCTCGACTTCGGCATTGCCGAGTGCCGAGCGGACCAGACCATACGACAGCACATGCCTGGCCGGCCACTGCGACTGTGGCTGCTCCTCGGCGTAGTGGAGGTAGTCCCACGCGATCGCCACCCAGCTGTTGCAGCGCAGGGGCAGGCCGCCGAGCGTCCCTTCCAGCGCATCCGGGCACGACCCGGGCGGGGTGCCGTCGAGCTCGTAGGCCGAACCGGTCCAGCGCGCGGGCTCGCAGTCGAGCAAGACCCCATGGCAGTCGGCGAGGAAGCCGTAGTCGGTCTCTTCGGTGATCACCGCGCCCAGCGCGCCGATCAGTTCGACGAACTCGTCGCGACGCTCGCCGGGGAACGTCAGGTCGATGTCCACGTGGGCGCGGGTGATGCGACCCAACCGTGCATCGATGGCCCAGCCGCCACCGAGCCACAGCGGCATCGCCTGTCGCGCCGCCGCGTCGAGCAGGCGCGCAAGCAGGTCGAGCTGGACCGCATTACCCGGCGCCGCGGCATGTCCGCCCATTCAGCGTGCCGGCGCCGGGACGCTGTTGACCTGGCCGGACCCCGGCCGCGATGTCCGCGCGGGGCCGTGGCCCGGGAACCTCACCCCCACAACCCGAACACCAGCCCGAACAGCAGGAACTGCGCGGCGTGGTACCCCGCGTCGATCAACCAGAGCCTGAACGTGCGTTGCGCGAACTGGTAATTGATCCCGAAACTCGCCGCCACCAGGCCGAGGCCGGCCAGCATGCCCAGTCGCAGCGATGCCTCGAGCGTCGGCGACGGCCCCACCAGCATTGCGAATGCGACGGCGGCCACCAGCGCGAAGCCGAAGCTGACACCGAACACCCGCACGGGATGCCCCGCGGCCGGAACGCCGCCGTTTTCCCGGTTCCATGCCTTCCCGAACAGGGCAGGCGAATACCAGAGCCCGCCAAGAAGGAAACTCGACACGGCAGCGAGCAGGACGATCCAGATGTTCAAAGTCATTCCCCATGACAGCCCCGGCCGCTCCCGCGCCGGTCGACGAGCATAGCCGCTGTGCCCGACACGCCGACAGCGGAAGGCCGTGCACGGCTGGCCACGACGACGCCCCTACCAGAGCACCAAGCTCAGGCCGACCGCGAACAGGAAGCCCGCGAACACGCGCTTGAGCGCGACCCCGCTGATGGCGTGCGCAAGCCGCGTGCCCCACGGGGCCGCGAACACCGACGCCACCGCCACGCCGATCGCCGCGGGGAGATAGACGTAGCCGACCGCATGCGC
Source organism: Luteimonas yindakuii (assembly GCF_004803715.2). Taxonomy (NCBI): domain Bacteria; kingdom Pseudomonadati; phylum Pseudomonadota; class Gammaproteobacteria; order Lysobacterales; family Lysobacteraceae; genus Luteimonas; species Luteimonas yindakuii. The sequence goes on along the minus strand of NZ_CP039383.2, from coordinate 255,939 downwards.
GGGCAGCGCACCCGCTGGCGCCTGCAGCGCATAGCCGGCCGCCGCCGACAGCCCGATGAAGACGCCACATGCCGACGACGTCCCCACCGCGCGCACCGGCGTCATGCCCAGCCAGACCAGCAGCGGGACGGTCATGCTGCCGCCGCCGATGCCGACCACCGCCGACACCGCGCCGATGCCGCCACCCGCCGCGACCATCGGTGCGCCGCGCGGCGCGCTGTCGCGGCCGCCAGCCGTGCGCGTACCCGACAGTGCCATCTGCGTGCCGACCAGGAAGCAGTAACCGGCCACGCACCACTTCAGCACCCCGCCATCCAGGCCGATCGCGAAGCGGCTGCCGAGCCATCCGCCGATGAGGATGCCGGGCACCATCCACCCCACCGTCGGCCACAGCACGCTGCCGCGGCGGTGGTGCGCCCAGGCCGAAGAACCGGCGGTCAGGATGATGCTGGCCATCGAACTGGCCAGCGCCGCATGCATGGCCGCCTCTCTCGGCACGCCGTGCAAGGGCAGGAACCACGCCAGCGCCGCGACCAGCACCAGTCCACCACCGATGCCGAGCAGGCCGGCCAGCACGCCGGCGAACGCACCCAGGACAAGGAAGAACAGCAGCATCGTCAGCATGCGCAAGCCATCGCAGGGGAATACACATGCGAGGTTAGTCCAGCTCATACCGCGGGCGCGTGCGCGTGGCGTCGATGCGCTTCATCCCTGCTTGGCTATAGTCCGGCGCATGTCGCACGCCCCCGATCTCCGCACCCGTCTCCGCTTCCGTTTCCGGCTCATTGCACTGGCGCTGCTGGCGCTTGCCGCCACTGGCGTGCATGCGCAATCCGCCGCCGACGTCGAACTGCGCCGCGCGCTCGATGCCGCCGCCCGCGGCCAGGCCGTGCCCGCGCACATGAGCCGCCACCCGGCCTATGGCTGGATCGAATTCACCGCCCTGCGCCGCAACCTCGCCACCCTGCCCGTCGCGCAGGCGGACGCCTTCCTGCAGCGCTACCGCGGACAACCGGTGGCCGAGGCCTTCCGCGAGGAATGGCTGCGCGCGCTGCACCGGCGCCAGGACTGGACCGCGATCCGCGCGGCGTGGGCGCCGACCGTCGGCAACACCGGGCTGCGCTGCATCGAACTCGACGCGCGCCATCGCCTGGGTGCGGCGGATGCGCGCTGGGACCAGGAGGTCGCGGCGATCTGGACCAGCAGTGGCAACTCGCTGCCCGACGAATGCAATGCGCCGTTCGCTGCCGCCAGCGCGCGTGGCAGCCTGACCCCGACGCTGCGCTGGCAGCGGCTGGAGCTCGCCGCGGCGGAATGGAACCCGACGGTGATGCGCAGTGCTGCAACCGGACTGCCGGAGGCCGAGCGCGCGCTGGCGGAGGACTACGCCGCCTTCGTGCAGGCCCCGCATGCACGTGCGGCGCAGTGGCCGAAGACCGCGCGCAGCCGGCTGGTGGCCTCGCACGGGCTGGCGAAGCTCGGCCGCGAGAACCCCGACGCCGCCGAGGCGCAACTGCCGCAGGTCGCCCGTGCGCTGGGCTTCGACGAGGCGGAGCGCGGGCGCGTGCTGCACCAGGTCGCGCTGTGGACGGTGGCGTCGTACCTGCCGGGTTCGGCGCAACGCCTGTCGGCGGTGCCGCTGCCGGCCTATGACGAGCGCCTGCACGAATGGCAGGCGCGCGAGGCGCTGTCGCGATCGGACTGGCGCGCGGCGCTGGCGGCGATCGAACGGATGCCGGCCACCCAGCGCGACAGCTCGCGCTGGAGCTACTTCGCCGCGCGCATGCACGAGTTGCTGGGCGATCGCGCACGCGCGCAGCCGCTGTACGTGCGTGCGGCGCGCGATGCCACCTTCCACGGCTTCCTCGCCGCGGATCGACTCGGCCAGCCGTATGCGTTGTGCCCGATCGAGCTGCCGGCCGACGCCTCGGCGCGCGCGCGGATCGCCAACCGCCCGGAAATGGTGCGCTCGATGGCGCTGTTCCGTGCCGACCGTCCCGGCTGGGCGACGCGCGAGTGGAACGCCGCGCTGGAGAGCTTCAATGATGCCGAGCGCCGCCTCGCGGTTGCGGTGGCGCAGGACAACGGCTGGTTCGACCGCGCGGTGTTCGCGCTCGGCCGGCAACCGGAGGAAACCCGCCTCTACACGCTGCGTTTCCCGCTTTTCCACGACGAGCTGATCCGCGCCGAAGCACGTCGCCACAACCTCGATCCGGCATGGATCGCGGCGGAGATCCGTGCCGAGAGCACCTTCAACCCGCGCGCCCGTTCGCCTGCCGACGCGCGCGGACTGATGCAGGTGATCCCGGCCACCGGGCAGGCGGTGGCGCGCCGGCTGGGCGAGCCCTGGGCCGGCGCGGACAGCCTCTACGACCCGGCGGTGTCGATCCGCCTGGGCACCGCCTACCTGCGCGAGATGAAGGAGCGCTACGGCCTGCCGTACGTCGCCATCGCCGCCTACAACGCCGGGCCGGCCCCGACCCGGCGCTGGATGGAACAGCGCCCCGGCATGGATGCCGACCTGTGGATCGAGACCATCAGCTACCGCGAGACGCGCGAGTACGTCGCCCGCGTGCTCGCCTTCAGCGTGATCTACGACTGGCGCCTGCACGGCCAGGCCGCACCACTGAGCGAGCGCATGCAGGGCCGGGTGGACGTCGCGCGCAAGCCGTTCGCGTGCCCGGCGGGCAGCCTGGCCGAGTGAATCGTGCCGGTGGCCTAAGCTCTGCTCTCCGCACTGCCCGCCCCCTGCCGATGCCCTGCACGCTGCTCCCGATCCATCGCGCCCGCCCGGACGTTCCTGCGACGCGCGACGTTGCGCGTGCCATCGACGCGCGACCGGCATGAAGACCTATCTGGTCGGCGGCGCAGTGCGCGACCGCCTGCTGGGCCTGGCGCCGGGCGACCGCGATTTCGTCGTCGTCGGCGCCACGCCCGAAGCGATGGAAGCGGCGGGTTTCCGCCCGGTGGGGCGCGACTTCCCGGTATTCCTGCATCCCGATACCGGTGAGGAGCACGCGCTGGCACGCACCGAACGCAAGTCCGGGCGCGGCTACCGCGGCTTCGTCGTGCACGCGGATCCTGCGGTGACCCTCGAGCAGGACCTCGAGCGCCGCGACTTCACCATCAACGCGATCGCCGAGGACGCCGACGGCAACCTGGTCGATCCGTTCGGCGGCGTGAGCGACCTCGAGGCGCGCGTGCTGCGCCACGTCGGCCCGGCCTTCGTCGAGGATCCGCTGCGGGTGCTGCGCGCGGCGCGCTTCATGGCACGGTTCGCACCGCTCGGCTTCCGCGTCGCCGGGGAGACGCAGGCGTTGATGCGCGGGATGGCCGCTGGCGGCGAACTTGCCGACCTGGTGCCCGAGCGCGTGTGGCAGGAACTGTCGCGCGCGCTGGCCTCCGCCCGGCCTTCCGCGTTCCTGCATACGTTGCACGATGCCGGCGCGCTGGATGCGGTGCTGCCGGAAGTGGCGGCGCTGTACGGCGTGCCGCAGCGCGCGGAGTACCATCCCGAGATCGATACCGGCATCCACACCGGAATGGTCTGCGACATGGCCGCGACGCTGGCGCCCGGCGATGCGGTGGTGGGATTCGCGGCGATGACCCACGACCTCGGCAAGGCGTTGACGCCGCCGGCGGAGTGGCCGAAGCACATCGGCCACGAGCAGCGCGGCGTGGCACCGTTACGGGCGTTGTGCGAGCGGTTGAAGGTGCCGTCGACCCACCGCGAACTGGCGGTACTGGCCTGCCGCGAACACCTCAACGTGCACCGCCTGTTCGAGCTGCGCGATCGCACCGTGCATACCCTGCTCGAGCGCTGCGATGCCTTCCGCAAGCCGGCGCGCATCGCCCTGCTGGCCACCGTCTGCGAGGCCGACAAGCGTGGCCGGTTGGGCCTGGCCGACGTGCCCTACCCGCAAGGCGCGGAACTGCTGCGCCTGCTCGACGCGGCGCGCGCGGTGCAGGCACGCGACGTGCTGCGCGAAGGCATGACCGGGCCGGCGATCGGCGAAGCGCTGGCGCGTGCGCGCATTGCCGCGATCGGCCGGGCGCGCTCGGAGCCGGTCACGTAGATCCGCCGCTGACGGGTGCGCTCTTCCTTGTTCTCGAAAGCGTGAGCTGCTTGATGTAGGCAAGCGTAGGTCCGGGGCCACCGCTCGGTGCGCGTCACCGAATCCGGGGCAATGCTCCCGACTCGGTCAAACATCCATGTCTGACTCGCCTCCGCCCAGGCCATTCACTGGCGTGGCTCTTCCCTAAATCGATCGGGCGTCCGTGAGTCCCGGCGGCCCACCGCGGCCACAGGGAGATGCCCAGCCGGATATCTCCGCGTCCTGCTACCACATCCGGCCGCCGGCCATCCATGGCCGGCTCTGGACATCCCCCTGCGTCCGCGGCGGGCTCCAAGCTGGCGTCGCATCTGATGGATATCAGTGGCAAACGATCGGATCGCCATCGGTAGACGACCCCGACAGCGTTCGCTCTGCTCTCCGTGCCGAAGCCGGCGGAAACCTCCGCCCGTCGCGTGCATCGGGGGGTGTGCGAACAGCCGGCCATGGATGGCCGGCGGCCGGCCGTGGTAGCTGGACGCGGACTCCGGCCGGGGGAGCACACCCCCCGATGCGCGCGACGGGCGGCGCGGACCACAACGGAGCAATTCACGCAGGCATAAACACTCCAGCAGTGCGCCATCGCTCCCGTCGTCTGAAGACGGTCCTTTCTCAGGTTCTTCTCCATGGTTGGCAGACACGGTGCCCGTTGTTGCTCTCCGTGCCGAAGCCGGCGGAAACCTCCGCCCGTCGCGTGCATCGGGGGGTGTGCGAACAGCCGGCCATGGATGGCCGGCGGCCGGCCGTGGTAGCTGGACGCGGACTCCGGCCGGGGGAGCACACCCCCCGATGCGCGCGACGGGGCGCGAGGACCAACGGAGCAGCTCGCGAGCGCACGACACCCGGTGCAGTTATCCCCGGAGCGTGAGACGAACCTTTTCTGGATGCCATTGCCTCCGCATCGGGATGCACGTCCAGACGTCACCGAACCACGCATTGATCAGTTTTCATGGAGGCTCCTTCCGGTGCCAACGTCGCACACTCCCGATCCGTCCCGACATTGGTGCTGGCAGCGCGCCGGTCGGCACACTGTGCGTCCATCACCTTCCGCACGGACCAGCGCCCATGACCCGCATGCACCGCCTCCTCTCCACGCTCGCCTGCACCGCCCTGCTCGCGCCTGCCAGTGCACATGCGGAGCCGTTGCCGCAGCTGCGTGCCTACGAGGTGCGCGAGGCCTGGCGGACGCCGGTCGCGCCGGTGCGCATCGCACAACGCACCTGGCAGATCGGCACCGCCGGCCTGAGCGCCCTGCTACTGGTCGGTGATGACGGCGCAATCCTGATCGATGGCGGCGTGCCGCAGGCGGCCGAGCATCTGCTGGCCAACATCGTCGCGCTGGGGCTGCAGCCGTCCGACGTGAAGTGGATCGTGCACAGCCAGGCGCATGCCGACCATGTCGGCCCGCTCGCTGCAGTGAAGCGGGCCACCGGCGCGCGCGTGGCGAGCAATGCCGAATCCGCGGCGCTGCTCGCACGTGGCGGCGCCGGCGACCTGCACTTCGGTGACGGCATGCTGTACCCGCCGCTGCAGGTCGACCGCCTGTTGCAGGACGGCGAGACCGTCGAGCTCGGCGAGCTGCGCCTGCAGGTGCATTTCACTCCCGGCCACACGCCCGGCAGCATGAGCTGGAGCTGGAGCGACGCCGGCACCGACGGCTTGCCCGTGCAGATCGTCTATGCCGACAGCCTGAGCGCGCCCGGCTACCGGCTGATCGACAACCCGCGCTATCCGCGCATCGTCGAGGACTTCCGCCGCAGCATGGCCACGCTGCGCGCACTGCCCTGCGACCTGCTGCTGACGCCGCACCCGGAAGCCAGTGGCTGGCGTTACGACGCCACCCCGGCCCGCGAGCGCGAACTGGACTGCCGCGGCTATGCGGATGTCGCGGAAGCCGCGCTGGATGCGCAGATCGACAAGGAACGCGCGGCACGCTGAGCGCGGGCATCCCACCGCGTCTCCGCTCTCTTCCGCCCTGCGGGCACCTTCTCCCGCTGGCGGGAGAAGGGAAGGCTTCGGGAGCGCTTCGAAGGTGACCGCGCTTCGATCGAAGCAGTGGCCAGTGCAGGCTACAGCCGCTGCTGCAGCGCCATCGCCGCGGCGGGGTTGCGCGCCTTGGCCGCGCCGATGAAGAACACGAACACCTCGCGCGGTAATGCCTTGCCCTTGGCGGCAGGCTCGATCCGCGGCAGGTCGGCGGGTTCCTTGCCTGCGGCCCAGGTACGTGCGCGTTGCGCCCAGGCGTCGAGCTCGGCATCCGGATAGCCGGTGGCCACGTCCTCGCGGCTGTGCATCAGCCGCGCATAGACGAAATCGCCGGTGACATCGGCAAATGACGGATACGCCGGTGAGTCGGTGAACACCGTGGCGACGCCGTGCTCGCGCGCAAGCGCCAGGTACTCCGCGCACATGAACGCCGGATTGCGCACCTCCAGCACATGGCGCAACGGCAAGCCGTCGAGCGTGCGCGGCAGCAGGTCGAGGAAGGCGGCGAGATCGTCGCGGTCGAACGCACGCCGGGGTGCCAGCTGCCACAGCAGCGGTCCCAGCCGGTCGCCCAGCTCGGCGATGCCGCCGTGGATGAAACCCTCGATGCGCGCACCGGTGCCAGCGAGCTGGCGGGATTCGACGATCTGCTTGGGCGCCTTCAGCGCGAACAGGAAACCGTCCGGCGTTTCCGACCGCCAGCGGGCGAACGTCGCCGGCTTCTGCGGCCCGTAGAAAGTGCCGTTGATCTCGATCGCGGTGACCTGGCGGCTGGCGAACTCCAGCTCGCGGCGCTGCACCAGCCCCTTGGGATAGAAGTTGTCGCGCCAGGGCACGAAGACCCAGCCGCCGATGCCCGTGCGGATGCCGTGTTTCGGCTGCGGGATATCGCTGAGGAGATCGACCATGGCGGGCTCGCAGGAATCGGCGGTGCGGGACGCACGATGGCGCGCGGCCGGTGGCGGCGCCGTGCAGATGGGGCGGGCGCGCAGCAGTGGTTCCGCACCTGGTAGCGCCCAAACAACGCGGTGCCGGTGGCATGCGGTATCAGAGGGCTTCGCCACGGCATTGGCGGGGCGGTGGCCGATCTCCGTGGCTGACCCGCCCCCCGGCAGTGGAACCGGCCGGCGCGGCGACTATTCGGAGATCGCCTCGCCAGCGAGGCGCGGACGCACGTGGCGGTCGAGCAGCGCGCCCAGCGGCGCCAGCTCCGGATGGCGCGGCAGCACCGTATCCAGGTAGGCGACGAAACGCGGCGCATCGGCCACGTATTTCGGCTTGCCGTCGCGGTGGTGCAGGCGCGCGAAGATGCCCAGCACCTTGAGGTGGCGCTGCACGCCGGTCAGTTCCGCATCGCGCAGGAAGCGTTCGTACGGCGGCAGCCCGATGCCGGCCGCCACGGCGCGGGCGTGGTAGCGCGCCAGCCAGCCGTCGACGCGCGCCTCGGGCCAGCTGTGGAACGCATCGCGCAGCAGGCACACCGGGTCGTAGGCCACCGGGCCACGCACCGCGTCCTGGAAATCCAGCACCGCGACGCCGTCGGCCACCGGCATCAGGTTGCGCAGCATGTAGTCGCGATGCACCAGCACCTGCGGCTGCGCCAGCATCGCCTCCACCAGCAGCGTCCTTACCCGGTCGAGCGCCGCCCGTTCGCCGGCATCGAGGGTCACGCCGAGGTGGCGGCCGAGGAACCAGTCGTCGAACAGCGACAGTTCGCGCAGCAGCATCGGCGCGTCGTAGGCCGGCAGGTCGGCGGGCGGCGTGACGGCCTGCAGCTGCAGCAGCTGGTCGAACGCGGCGTCCATCAGCGCATCGGCATCCAGCCGTGCCAGCGCCTGCAGGCAGGTGTCGCCGCCCAGGTCTTCCAGCAGCAGGAAGCCGGTATCGACTTCGCGCGCATCGACCCGCGGCACGCGCACGCCACCGGCCTCCAGCAGGTCGCGCACGTGCAGCCACGGCCGCACGTCCTCGAGCTCCGGCGGCGAATCCATGACGATGCGGCTCGGGCCTGCACCCTGCGTGCGCCAGTAGCTGCGGAAGCCGGCATCCATCGATGCGCGCTGCAGCTCCAGCGCCGTCTCGCCGGTCGCGCCGCGCGCCCAGGCCAATCGCTGCGTGGCGCGCAGTGCGTCGGGGATGGCATGGACGATGGCAGGTACGTGCATGGCGGCGGCAGGCGGATCAGGGGCGCGCAGCGTAGCAAGTCGGGCAGGCGAACGGCCTGCGGCCGGGCGGCGCAGGCGTCGAGTGCCGGCGCATCGCGGGTACGGCCCCTTCCGACGCTCCACGCCACCCGCGTTCGCGGGGGCATGCGCGTCTCCGGTCAGACGCCAGCAGGGTCAGCGCGGCTGCCGGGACCGCAGTCCCCACCCACTCAGCTGCGTGCCTGCTCCAGCCGCAGCAACGCGTCGCGCCACGGTGTCAGCCGCAGCGCCAGCCCCGCGACCACGCCCAGCGTATTGGCGAGCGCATCGGCCGGATCGGCCATGCGGGTCGCGGTGAGCGCACCCTGCGCGTACTCGATGCCGATGCCCAGCAGCACCAGGCCGATGCCCGCGCCCATCAGCGCCGCCCAGCGCGCGTACAGCTGCACCGCGCCAACGGCGAGCACCGCGTAGGCGAGGAAGTGCCCGAGCTTGTCGCTGTTGTCGACCGGCGGCATCGGCGGCGGTGGCGACAGCGACACCGCCACCACCGCGGCGATCGCCGCGATCCACAGCCCCGCCCACAGCCACGGCCGGCGGAACGGCTTGAGCGAGCGGCCCAGCCGCAGCCGGGTCACAGCCGGTGGCTCAGGTCGCCGGCGAGGAAGGCATGGTCTAGGTCCACATCGCGCGCGAAGCCCATCACCTGGAAGCGCTCGCCCATGGCGTCGGGATGGGTCAGCTGCTTGACCTCCTGGCGCAGGCGGTAGCGCGCGGCTTCGTCCCCCGCACCGGCTTCGCATTCGACCAGCAGGCGGTCGATCCCGTTGCCGAGCAGGAAGCTGGCCTGGTTGCAGTAGCCGGCGAAGTCGAAGCCGGCCCCGGTGCCGGCCTCGGCCAGCGCGGTGAAGTCCACCGACGCAGTGAGGTCCTGCAGCCCCGGATTGGCGAGCACGGCGCTGCCGACGCGGTGGCGGCTGAAGGCGCGCAGGGTGCCGTCGCGGCGTTCCGGGCGGTAGTAGTCGCGCCGCGCGTGGCCGTAATCGACGAACAGCATCGCGCCGTCGTCGAGGCCGCCGATCACCGCCTGGATCCAGTACGGCAGCTGCGGCAGCAGCTCGGAGCGGTAGCCGTCGGCGAACGGCGCCTCCAGCTGGCGTTCGACATGGCGCACCGCTGCCGCCAGCAGCGCATCGGCGGGCCGGTCAGTGATCGCGAATGCGCCCTGCGCATCCACGGCCACGTGTTCCTCGAACACCTCGCCGCCACGGATCGCGAAGCGCGGCGTGGGCAGCGCGTCGATCACCTCATTGGCGAACAGCACGCCACGCCATGGCTCGTGCAGCGGGCCATCCAGCCAGGTGACGCGTGCAAAGACATCGGCCGGCAGTGCGCGCCGCAGGTGCTCGCGCTGGCGCTCGCGCAGGTCTGCACTGGGCTCGAGGATGGCGTAGCGCGCAGGCATCGCGCCGAGCGCCAGCAGGCGGCCAATCGCGTGTTCGGCGAAGCGGCCGCTGCCACCGCCGATCTCGACGAACTGCGCGTCGGCACCGAGCTGGCGCAGCACCGGCGCGACCGCCTCGGCCACCGCGCCCGCGAACAGCGTGCCGAGTTCGGGTGCGGTGACAAAATCGCCCTCGGCGCCGAACTTGGCCATGCCGGCGCTGTAATAGCCCAGGCCCGGCGTGTACAGCGCCAGCTCCATGAAGCGATGGAACGGGATCGCACGATCCGGTGCGGCGTGGATCTCGGCGCGGATCAGCGCTTCCAGGCGCGCGCTGAGCGCGTAGGCGGCCTCGGGCAGGTGGGTGTGGGGGTCGGGCATCGGCATGCATCACGGGGGCGGCCTACAGGATAAGCGAGCGCGCCTGCACGCCTGCCGACGCGGAAGGTATGGTGGCGGGCCACGACCGATCCGCGATCCCATGGCCGACCGCCCCGTCCCCGTCGCCCTCGTCACCGGCAGCGCGCACCGGTTGGGCAATGCCATCGCCCGCCGCCTGCACGCCGCCGGCTACGACCTCGCCCTGCATTACCGCAGCGAGCGGCCGGAGCTGGCCGCGCTGGTGGCCGACCTCGAAGCCGCGCGCCCGCGCAGCACGCTGGCGTTGCAGGCCGAACTGACCGACATCGCATGCCTGCCGCAGCTGGCCGCGCAGACCATCGCCCGCTTCGGCCGACTCGACGCGCTGGTCAACAACGCCTCGTCGTACTTTGCCACGCCGCTGGGCGCGGCCACGGCGGACGACTGGGACCGCCTGTTCGCGAGCAATGCCCGCGCACCGTTCTTCCTCATCCAGGCCGCTGCACCGCATCTGCGCGCCGCGCGCGGGGCCGTGGTCAACATGACCGATATCTATGCCCACCATCCGCGCCCGGACCATGCGCTGTACTGCATGGCCAAGGCGGCACTGGAAGCGGCCACGCGTTCACTGGCGCTGGACCTTGCACCGGAGGTGCGGGTCAACAGCGTCGCGCCCGGTGCGATCCTGTGGGGCGACGGCGCCGGCGACGACGACGCGCTGCGCCAGCAATCGATGCTCGCACGCACGCCACTGGCACGTACCGGCACCCCGGACGAGGTCGCCGGTGCGGTGCTGTGGCTGCTGCGCGATGCGACCTACCTGACCGGCGAAAGCCTGCGCGTGGACGGCGGCCGGCTGGTCGCCGGCTGAGTAGGAGCGGCCCATGGCCGTGACTTCCCACGCCGGATCCCTTGTGCCAGCGCGTCGCGGCCGCTGGCCGCTCCTACGACATCAGGCCCGCGCGCGGAACGCCTGCTCCAGCGCAGTCGACTGGAATCCGGCGGGCGCCTCACCGGTATGCGCATAGCGGTGGAGCACCGCCGAGTACACGCCGCTCAGCGCCGACTGCACCACGCCCAGCAGCAGCACGGCGATCGCGAACAGGCCGCCGACCAGGATCGCCAGGCCCAGCCAGGCCTTGGCCGCGAGCACGGTCAGCACGATGCCGACCACGATCGTGGCGCCGCTGATCAGCCCGAACGCCGCACCGATGCCGACATTGCCGATCGCGTTCTCGCCCCAGGTCTGCTTGAGCAGGCGCACGCTCTCCTTCAGCGCATCGATCGGCCCGACGTCGCGGCTGACCAGCACCGGCACCACCAGGAACGTCGCCAGCGTCCACGCCGCGCCGAGCAGGCCGCCAAACATGCGCACCAGCACATTGCCCTCGCGGTTGCGCAGCGACTGCAGCAGCACGCCCACGGTGGCGGCGATCGCCGCGTAACCGAAAATCGCCGGCAGTCGCGCCCGTGCCGCGCGCAGCCCGTCACCGAGCCCCGGGTCGCCACCATCGAGGCGGATCATCGCGGCCGCCACCAGCGCGCAGTTGAAGAAGATGATCACGCTGTACTGGCAGAAGTAGAACAGCAGGCCGACCGCGATCGCCCCGACGCCCCAGCTGCCGGAGAAGCCGCCGAACACCGACATCGGCAACAGGAACGTCGCCAGCACCACCAGCGTGCACATGCCCGAGATCACCGGGAACAGCATCAGCTCCTTGTCGGAGCGCAACACCGCCGCACTCGCCTTCACCAGCGCCCAGCTGCGCGAGAACTTCTCCAACATGGCCCACCTCCCCTGTCGACGAACGGAATCGTGCGCCGGCGCTGCAAACCCACGCAAGCGCCGGAAGTCACCAGACGCAGTGGCGCGGGCGATGTGACCGCGCGCTACGTCGCTGAGGGCGGCAGGGTGAGTGGCTCCATCGGCAAGCCGCGTTCCGGCGAGGCGTCCCACAGCTGGGCCAGCGTGTGTCCGCTGACCGGCTCGACCATCCCGGGCGCGATCTCGGCCAGCGGCCGCAGCACGAACGCATGGCGCAGGTCCGCACGCGGCAGGCGCAACCGCCCGGGGCCGTCGATGACCAGCTGGTCGAACAGCACGATGTCGATATCGAGATTGCGGTTGCCGTAGCGCGGCCCGCTGCGGTCACGCCCGTGCGCGTCCTCGAGCGCATGCAGCCACGCATCGAGCGCGTGCACGTCGAGCGTGGTGCGCACGACCGCTGCCGCGTTGACGAAATCCGGACCATCGAAGCCGACCGCGCGGGTGCGGTAGAACGTGGACAGCACCACCTCGCCGAACTCCGCGCGCAGCGCGTGGACCGCGGCGGCGAGGTGGCGTTCGGGCTCGACGTTGCTGCCGAGGCTCAAACAGGCGGTATGCGGCATGGGGCGCTCCGGATCGGGGCGCCATGATCGCGCAGCCGTGGCCCGGGCGCGATGCCTTCAGTGCGCGTCGGGTGCGTCCGGCGACGGCTGTGCAGCGGCGAACGCACGCGCCGGTTGCGCGACCCCGCCATCGCCCTCGAGATGGCGCAGGTGCACTTCCACCGCGGCATCGCTGTGGGCCTGGAACACGCTCAGGCCGAACTCGGGCAGGATCGCCAGCAGATGGTCGAAGATGTCGGACTGGATGCCCTCGTAGACCGCCCAGCGCGTATCCGCGGTGAAGCAGTAGATCTCCAGCGGCAGGCCGGTCTCGGTCGGCTGCAGCTGGCGCACCAGCAGGGTGAGGTCCTGGTTGATGCCGGGATGGCTGCCCAGGTAGTGCTGCACGTACGCACGGAAGGTGCCGAGGTTGGTGACCCGGCGATGGTTCACCGGCTCGGCTCCGCGCGCGGCCAACGCGGCATTCCATTCGTTGAGCTCCGCCTCCTTGCGATCGAGGTAGTCGTCGAGCAGCACGAAGCAGCGGAAGCGCTGCACCTCGTCGGGTTCGAGGAAACGCACGCTGCGCTGGTCGATATGCAGCGCGCGCTTGATCCGGCGGCCACCGCCCTCGGACATGTGGCGCCAGTTCTTGAACGCATCCGAGACCAGCTTCTTGGTCGGCACCGTGGTCACGGTGCGGTCCCAGTTGCGCACGGTGATGGTGTGCAGGGCGATGTCGATGACGTCGCCGTCGGCGTTCTGGCCCGGCATCTCGATCCAGTCGCCGATGCGCACGCGGCCGTCGTTGCTGATCTGCACGCTGGCCACCAGCGACAGGATGGTGTCCTGGAAGATCAGCAGCAGCACCGCGGTCATCGCGCCGAGGCCGGTGACGATGTGCAGGAACTCCGCGCCGACCAGCGTCGCCACCACCGAGATGCCGACCAGCACGAACATGATGATCTTGGCGACCTGGAAGTAGCCCTTGATCGGCTTGTTCTGGGCGTCGGGCCGGCGCTCGTAACTGCGGTTGATCGCATCGAGCACCTTCGACACCGCCAGTGCGATGGTCACCACCACGAACACCTGGCACAGCGCCTTGACCACCGCGACCAGCTGCGGGTGCAGGTCGGGGACCATCGAGATGCCGGCCGCGATCACCAGCGCGGGCACCACGTTGGCCAGCCGCGGCACCACCTGCATGCGCACCTGCTGGTCGTGCTGTGCGCCGCCCAGCGCGGTGCGTTGCAGCAGCTGGCGCAGGCCGCGCAGCAGGATCCGCTTGGTGACGAAGTTGGCCAGCCAGGCGAGCAGCAACAGGCCCGACAGCACGATGGCGGTGTACGCCCAGGGATACGGCGCCAGCACCTCGTTGAGCTGTGCGAACTGCGACTGCATGGGCATTCGACCTCCGGTTTGCGCCGTGCACGGCGCCGATGCCGGGACCGGTATCAGGCCTGCCGGCTGCGTTCGATGATGACGCCGACCGCGCGCGCGCCGCGCACCGCACCCGGCTTCGAGAGCTTCAAGCGTAACCAGTCGACCTTGAACTCATCGATGACGATCTGCGCGCAGCGCTCGGCCAGCGTCTCCACCAGCCCGAATTCCGACGCCTGCACGTAGGCGATCAGGCGCTTGCTGACGGCCTTGTAATTGAGCGTATGGGCGATGTCGTCGCTGGCGGCGGGCACGCGGTTGTCGAAGCCCATCTCGAGGTCGAATACCAGCGTCTGCCGGATCCGCCGCTCCCAGTCGTAGATGCCGATGAGTGCCTCGATCTCGAGGCCTTCGATAAAGACTTTGTCCATGGGAGCCGTGATTGGTGATTGGTGATGATGGTGATTCGGAACCGACGTGCGCCCACAGCTTAGCGGGCGGCTCGTGGTGTGCCGTGGCGTCCGGCAAACAGGATCACCCCGACGCAGTCTCGCAACCGCTCTCCGAATCACAAATCACGAATCACCAATCACCTCGCTGGCACCAGCGGCGACAGCGTCGCCATGTCCCAGCGCGGCACCGCGCGCACGCTGGCGTCGTCGTGCTGGCCGGCGTCGAGGCGCAAGGCGCCGGCGAAGGCGATCATCGCGCCGTTGTCGGTGCACAGCGCCGGGCGCGGGAAACAGGCACGGCCGCCGCGCTGCGCGCACATCGTGGTGAGGCGTTCGCGCAGGCGCCGGTTGGCGCCCACGCCGCCGGCCACCACCAGGGTGTTGCTGCCGGCCGCATCGAGCGCACGTGCGCATTTGATTGCGAGCGTCTCCACCACGGCATCCTCGAAACCGCGCGCGATGTCGGCGCGGGTGGCGTCGGACTGGTCGCTGTCGCGCCAGGCCAGCAGCACCTGGGTCTTCAGGCCGCTGAAGCTGAAGTCGAGGCCCGGACGGTCGGTCATCGGCCGCGAGAACCGGTACGCGCCCGGCGTGCCCTGCTCGGCCAGCGCGGCCAGCTGCGGCCCGCCCGGGTACGGCAGGCCCATCATCTTGGCGGTCTTGTCGAAGGCCTCGCCGGCGGCATCGTCGAGGGTTTCGCCGAGCAGGCGGTAGCTGCCGATCGCCTCCACCGCGACCAGCTGGGTGTGGCCGCCGGACACCAGCAGGGCCACGAACGGCGGCGCCGGCGGATCGTCCTCGATCAATGGCGCCAGCAGGTGGCCTTCCATGTGGTGCACGCCGATCGCCGGTATCTCCAGCGCCCAGGCCAGCGAACGTGCCACCCCGGCGCCCACCAGTAGTGCGCCGACCAGCCCGGGACCGGCGGTATAGGCAACGCCGTCGAGGTCGGCAGGCGTCATCCCGGCCTGGGCCAGCGTCTCGCGGATCAGCGGGACGAGCTTGCGCACGTGGTCGCGGCTGGCCAGCTCGGGCACCACGCCGCCGTATTCGGCATGCAGCGCGATCTGGCTGTACAGCGCCTGCGCACGCAGGGCGGCGGCACCGCGCAGTACGGTGTCGTACACGGCGACGCCGGTTTCGTCGCAGGAGGTTTCGATGCCGAGGACGCGCATGGGCAGGCTCCGGGCCGGTCGGCCAGCGGGCGGCCGGAACAGGCGATCACGCCCGGTCATGCCGAAAAGTGGGGACCGTCTTGCAGGCGGCCACGCAGGCCCGGTATCATACGCGGCTCTCCCGCCGGGGTGGCGTGCCTATGCGCCCCGCGACGGCCGGGATGCCGGCCCCGCCGGCCGGTCACCCACTTTCCCAGAGATCCCTATGCCAAGCGTCAAAGTCCGCGAAAACGAGCCGTTCGAGTTTGCCCTCCGCCGCTTCAAGCGTACCTGCGAGAAGGCCGGTGTGCTGGCCGAAACGCGCAAGCGCGAGTACTACGAGAAGCCGACGCAGGAGCGCAAGCGCAAGGCCGCGGCTGCGGTGAAGCGCCAGGCCCGTCGCGTGTCGCGCGACGTCACCAAGCGCCAGCGCCTGTACTGAGTCGTCGGTTGCCGGTCGCGGCGCGGGTCTTCGCGCGCACCGGTACCCGCCAGAAGCCGGCACGCGCAAGCGTGACCGGCTTTTCTGCGTTCCCGCCGCCCGCATCCGCGCTCGGCCGTCCGATTCCGATGGAGCCATCACCATGACCCTCAAGCAGCGACTCACCGACGACATGAAGGCCGCGATGAAGGGCGGCGACAAGGCCAGCCTTGGCGTGATCCGGCTGATCAACGCCGCGATCAAGCAGCGCGAGGTGGACGAGCGCATCGAGCTCGACGACGCCGCCGTGCTGGCGGTGCTGGAGAAGATGGTCAAGCAGCGCCGGGATTCGGTTACCCAGTACGAGGCCGCCGCGCGCGAGGACCTGGCCGCGATCGAGCGTGCCGAGATCGTGGTGATCGAGCGCTACCTGCCGGAGAAGCTCGGCGAGGCCGAGATCCTGGCCGCGATCAGTGCCGCCATCGCGCAGACCGGCGCCGCCGGCCCCGCCGACATGGGCAAGCTGATGGGCGTGCTGAAGCCGCAGCTGGCCGGCCAGGCCGACATGGGCGAGGTCTCGAAGCTGGTCAAGCAGAAGCTCGCCGGCTGATGGCGGCCGACGCGTCCCGCCTGCGCCCCGCCACGCAGGCCGACGTCGCCCTGCTGCTCGCCTTCATCCGCGAGCTCGGCGACTTCGAACGCCTCGCCCATGAGGTGGTCGTCGACGAGATGGTGCTCGCCGACAGCCTGTTCGGCGCGCGCCCGGCGGCGGAAGCGGTGATCGCCGAGGTCGACGGCGAGCCCGCCGGCTTCGCATTGTTCTTCCACAACTTCTCCACCTTCCACGGCCGCCGCGGCCTGTACCTGGAAGACCTGTACGTGCGCCCGGCCTTCCGCGCGCGCGGCATCGGCCGCCAGCTGATGCACCACCTCGCCCGCACCGCGGTCGAGCGCGGCTGCGCGCGCTTCGAATGGTCGGTGCTGGACTGGAACACCGACGCGATCGCGTTCTATCGCGAACTGGGCGCGGTCGGCCTCGACGGCTGGACGGTGCAGCGCGTCGACGGCGACGCCCTGCAACGGTTGGCCGCGGCCGCCTGATCCGCGCCACCGCGCGTACGCACACCGGTGGCGCACCTACACGGCGCACGCACGTGCGCTGTTGGCATCCTCGCCGGCGACGCCGCATCCCAGGTCGCCATGTCCGGAACCCGCGCGAAATTCAAGCGCCAGATCGAGCGCCTCCAGCACAGCCTGCCGGTGGCGCTGGCACGGCGCTTCGTCGAGATCGACCTGCTCACCCAGGCGGCCTCGCTGTCGTTCTTCGCCCTGCTGTCGCTGGCGCCGCTGCTGGTGCTGCTGCTGTGGCTGGCGGCGTCGCTGTACCCGGAAGCGCAGGAGCAGCTGATCGAGCAGCTCGGGGCGATTGCCGGCAGCGCCGCGCAGGAAGTCGCGGGCACGGTGCTGCGCAACGCCCGCGACCAGCCCGACATCGGTTCGCTGGCCGGGATGTGGAGCACGCTGCTGCTGTTCATCGGCGCGACCACGGTGTTCGCGCGGCTGCAGGGCACGCTCAACCTGATCTTCCATACCAGCGGGCAGACGCTCGGCGGCATCCTCGTGTTCCTGCGCAAGCGGGTGTTCTCGTTCGGGGTGGTGTTCGCGCTCGGCTTCCTGGTGATCGTGTCGACGGTGCTGTCGGCGGTGATCGAATGGATCTTCGCCGGCGTGCCGAGCCTGCTGCCGTTGCTCGGCATCGTGATCTCGCTGGCGATCTATGCCTTCGCGTTCGCCCTGCTCTACCACTACCTGCCGGACCGGCGGGTGCGCTGGCAGCAGGCCTTCCTCGGCGGGCTGATCACCGCGGCACTGTTCATGCTCGGCCGCTGGGCGATCGGCGTGTACATCGCGCGCGCCGCGCCCGGCAGCGCCTACGGCTCGATGGGCACGCTGGTGATCCTGCTGGTGTGGATGTACTACGCGGCGATGGTGTTCTTCGTCGGCGCGCTGATCACCGCGGTCATCGACGAACGCGCGCAGATCCGCTGCGGCGAGATGCCGCCCGAGCAGGAGGACTGCTGGCCGCAGGCCGAGGCGCCGGAGGAACCGCAGGTGTACCCGACGACGCTGGCCGTCGATCCTCCGCCGGCAGCTCCGCCACCGCGCGACGCCCGCAACCCGTAGCCCGTAACCGCCTGCGTCCGTGCGTTGCCGCCCCGGGCGACGCCGGCTGACGGGCGCGCCGCGGCCGCTCGAACGGCGGCGGGGCCCGAGGCCGGCGGCATACACTAGCGCGATGGCCCGCATCCCCGACGCGTTCATCGACGACCTGCTCGCGCGTACCGACATCGTCGAGGTGGTGGGCGCGCGCGTGCCGCTCAAGCGCAAGGGCCGGGAGTACTCCGCGCCGTGCCCGTTCCACGACGAGCGCACGCCGTCGTTCTACGTGTCGCCGGTCAAGCAGTTCTACCACTGCTTCGGCTGCGGCGCGCACGGCACCGCGATCAGCTTCCTGATGAACTACGACCGCCTCGAATTCCTCGACGCGGTCGAGGAACTGGCGCGTGCGGCCAACATGGAGATCCCGCGCGACGAGCGCGCGCGTACGCCCGACGACGACACCCGCGGCGTCTACGACGCACTCGAGGCCGCCGCACGCCACTACCGCAACGCGCTCGCCGCCAGTCCGGCCACCCAGGCCTATCTGGACGGCCGCGGCGTGGACCTGGAGATCCGCGAGCTGTTCGGCATCGGTTATGCACCGGAAGGCTTCTCCGCGCTCAAGGACACGCTGGGCACCGACGAGCGCCGGCTGAAGCTGCTCGAGCGCGCCGGCCTGCTGTCGAAGAACGACCGCGGCCACACCTACGACAAGTTCCGCGACCGGGTGATGTTCCCGATCGCCGACCGCCGAGGCCGCACGATCGCCTTCGGCGGCCGCGTGCTCAAATCGGATGACGGTCCCAAGTACCTCAATTCACCGGAGACCGCGCTGTTCCACAAGGGCCGCGAACTCTACGGCTTGTGGCAGGTGCGCCAGGCGCAGCAGAAGATCGCGCGGCTGATCGTGGTCGAGGGCTACATGGACGTGGTCGCGCTGTTCCAGCACGGCCTGCGCGAGGCGGTGGCCACGCTCGGCACCGCCACCACCGCCGACCATGCCGAGCTGCTGTTCCGCAACGCGCCCGACGTCTACTTCTGCTTCGACGGCGACGCCGCCGGCCGCCGCGCGGCATCCAAGGCGATGGAATCGGTGCTGCCACGCACGCGCGATGGCCGCCAGGCGTTCTTCCTGTTCCTGCCCGAAGGCGAGGATCCGGATTCGATCGTGCGCAGCGAGGGCACGGAAGGCTTCGAGGCGCGCCTGCGCGACGCGGTGCCACTGTCGCAGTTCTTCTTCGACCAGTTCTCCGAGGGCGTGAACCTGGGCACGCTCGATGGCAAGGCGCGGCTGGCCGAGCGCACGCAACCATTGCTGGCGCAGATCCCCGATGGCGCCTTCGCCGACCTGATGCGCCAGCACCTCACCACCCTTACCGGGGTCGGTGCGCGCAACGAAGCGGCCCCGGCGCAGGCGCCGACGCGACGCATGCGCACCGGCCGCGGCGTGCCTGCACCGAAGCGCAGCCTGGTGCGCACGGCGATCACCCTGCTGCTGCAGCGTCCGGCGCTGGCGCTCGACACCCCCGATCAGGCACAGCTGGCGGGCCTGCGCCAACCGGGCGTTCCATTGCTGGTGGAGCTGATCGACCTGGTGCATGCACGGCCCGACATCAGCACCGGCATGCTGCTGCAGCATTTCGAGGGCCGGGACGAAGCCGCGTCGCTGCACAAGCTCGCCACCAGTGAGATCCCTGGCGATGCCGAGTCATGGCGGCAGGACTTCGCAGGCGCGGTTGCGCAGCTGGTCAAACAGACGAAGCAGCAACGGGTGGACGACCTGATGCTCAAGTGGCGCGAAGGTGGCTCGCCCTCGGCGTTGAACGCGGAAGAGCACAGCGAACTGCGGGAACTGCAGCAGGCCATTAGGAACTAGTCGCAGCGTCGCCCGATGCCGATGTGGCCGTGGCAGACGTATTTCGGCAGATCGAGCCAGGACCATCGACGCTCACGCGCCAGCGCACCACCACGTTTGACATGCCTGCACGGGCAGGCTGAACTGCGTGGTCGCCGATGCGGCTGCCGACCGCTCGCTGTCCCGTTACCAACACCCCGCACAGGAACACGCATGTCCCGCTGGCTCGACACCCCGCAACGCTATGGCCTGGTCACCCGCATGCTGCACTGGACGATGGCGGCACTGCTGTCCTGGCAGTTCGCGGGCATGGCGGTGAAGAACATCGTAGGGCGGCATCCGCTGACCGCGTTCATGGTCGGCAGCCATAAACCCATCGGCACCCTGCTGTTGCTGCTGGTGCTGCTGCGCGGCGCCTGGGGCCTGTCGCAGTGGGCGCGGCGTCCACCGCATCCCCGTTCATTGCTCGGTCGTGGCGCGGCCGCGGGCCATGCGCTGCTCTATGCGCTGATGGCCTATATCCCGGCAGTCGCCCTGCTGCGCGAGGCCGGCTCCGGGCGCGGCTTCGCCCCGTTCGGCATCCCAGTGTTCGCGGCCACCGGCCAGAAGATCGAATGGATGCTGGCGCCGGCCAACCTGTCGCACGGCGTGCTGGCGTGGACGCTGTGCGCGCTGATCGTCGGCCATGTGCTGATGGTCGCCCTGCACCAGCTGTGGATGCGCGACGGCACGCTGGCGCGCATGGCCGGGCCGCTGCGTCAGCGCTGACGCGCGACGCGGTTCAGACGTCGGGGACGTCCGGCAACGCCTGGTCGCAGGCATCCCCCCAGCCGGGCCACTCCTCTCCACGCAACGCCGTGGCGCGCCGCAGCGCACGCCGCAGGTCGTAGGCGTCGCCTGACCCCGCCCGCGCGAGTTCCTCCCAGCGCACCGGCACCGCCACGCCGGCGCTCTCGCGCGCGCGCAGCGACCAGCTCGACACGCTGGTCTGCCCGCGCGCATTGCGCAGCCAGTCGATGAAGATCACGCCGTCGCGCTTGGCCTTGCTGGCGGTGGCGACGTAACGGTCCGGACGCTGCTGCGCCATCGTGTTGGCCAGCGCCTCGCAGAAGCCGCGCGCCTCGTCCCAGGACGGGCCGGGCCGGATCGGCACCACCACGTGCACGCCTTTGCCGCCCGACAGCCGCGCGAAACCCTCCAGGCCCACGGCCGCCAGGCGCTTGCGCACGTCGCGCGCCGCGGCGGTGATCGCCTTCCAGTCCACCCCCGGGCCGGGATCGAGATCGAACACCAGCCGATCCGGGCGCTCGAGATCGTCGGCCATGCTGCCCCACGGATGCAGCTCCAGGGTGTTCATCTGCACCAGCTCGAGCAGGCCCTCGACGCTGTCGATGGCCACGTAGCAGGCCTCGTCGCCATCCTTCTCGCGCAGCGGGATTGCCCGTACCGCCCCGCCCAGCGCCCGCGCGTGATGCTTCTGGAAGAAGCACTGTCCGCCCACGCCGCCGGGACAACGCAGCAGCGACAGCGGCCGACCGCCGACATCGGCCAGCACGCGGTCGGCCACCGCGCGGTAGTAGTCCGCCACCTCGCGCTTGGTGATGCCCATGCGCGGATAGACGACCCGATCCGGGCTGGTCAGTCGCGCCGGCGCGGCGGCGGCGTCGGTGGAATCGTCGTTACGACGGGCGGCCACGGCTCAGGCCCGTTTGCGCGCGGCCGACTTCTTCGCCGGCGCCTTCTTGGCGGCGGTCTTCTTCGTCGCTGCCTTGCGCGGCGCCTTCTTCGGCGCAGGCTCGGCCGCGGCTTTCTTCGCCAGCGCCTTGGTGGCGGCGGCCTTGCGTGCCGGCGTGCGCCGGTTGCGGTCGATGCTCTGCTGCAGCAGCTCCATGAAATCGACCACGTTGGTGGCCGCGTTCTCGCCGACGGGGGATTCGGCGTCCTCCTGCTTCTCGACCACGCCGTTGGCCTCCATGCGTTTGCGGATCACCAGCTGCAGCCGCTCGCGGAAGTCGTCGGTGTACTGGCTGGGGTCCCAGGGCGCGGCCATGGTCTCGATCAGCTGCTCGGAGAACGCCTGCTCCTTGTCGGTGATGCGGAAGCCCTTGGCGTCGGCTTCGGGCAGCGTGTACTCGGAGATGTCCACCAGTTCCTGCGGGAACCGCATCATGATCAGCAGCAGGGCCTCGCCGCGTGGCATCACCGCGCACAGGTGCTCGCGGGTGCGGATCACCACCCGCGCGATGCCGGCCTTGCCGGTGCGGGTCAGCGCCTCGCGCAGCAGCACATAGCCCTTCTCGGCCTTCTTCGCCGGCACCAGCACATAGGGCTTCTCGAAGTACTGCGGGCTGATGTCGCAGGCATCGACGAAGGTGTCGACATCGATCGAATCGCGGCTCTCCGGCGCCGCGGCCTGGATGTCCTCCGGCTCCAGCACCACGTAGCTGTCCTTGTCGTACTCGTAGGCCTTGACGATGTCCTTCCACGGCACCTCGTCGCCGGTGTCGGCATTGACGCGCTCGTAGCGCACGCGCGCGTTGTTGCGCGAATCGAGCATGCGGAACGACAGGTCGGTCCTGCGCTCACCCGCCATCAGCGAGACGGGGATGTTGAGCAGCCCGAACGACAGGGTGCCGCTCCAGATCGGTCTGGCCATGGGGCGCTCCGGGGCCTTGAAGGGAGATCGAGTCTCGGGCGGCTGCCGTGAGCCGTGCGTCAACCGCGGCGGCCAGGACGCAAGCCACCTCGGGTGCGCCCCAATGTCGGCCCGGTGGCGGCCTGCCTATGCTTCCGGAGTCGGCGCGCAGGCGCCGCCTACTGGCTTGCCGCATGTCCATCGACGCCTCGCGCGACGCATCGTCCTTCCCGGGGCCGCTCCCGGACTGGCTGTCCGGGCTGGCCGCCATGCTGCAGCCCCCGGCGGCGCGCTTCGGCCCGGACGTGCTGGCCACGCAGGGCCGCGATGTTGCGTTCGAACACGATCCGGCGTCCACCCGCATCAGCAACGAAACCGGCGCCGGCCAGCGCAGCCGCTGGGACGCCAGCACCGAAGTCTCGGTCGCCGTGGCGGAGCAGCCGGGCGCGCCGGTGCGCGTGCACTACCAGGCCGACATGCCGCGCAGCGCCGCGACCCCGGAAGCGATGCGGTCGATCAACCCGCTCGATCCGGGCTCCTGGCCGCCCGGCACCCGCGTCGAACTGGCCGGCGGCGACCATGCCGGCACGCCGTTCGAGGCCACGTTCCGCAACCTCGCCGACGCCAACGGCGTCGAGTCGATCGACGACGTGCGCCTGGTGATGGTCAAGACCACCGAGACCAGGGCACGCCCGGTGGCGGAACTGCGGGTGATGTCGGGGCCCGCCAGCGTGTTCGCTGCACCGACCGCGCATGGCCCCGGCTCGCCGGTACTCGACCGCGAGGATTTCAGCGTGCATACGCTGGTGCAGCGCGACCCGGGCCATCCCGACCAGCGCGCGGCACTCAACCACCTGCTGGTCTCGGGCACGTTGCCCGACGGCACCGTTGGCGTTGCCGAGACCGTCTCGCCCGGCAGCATCAACGCGCTGGTCAGCGACGTCGCCAGCGGCGAGGTCAACGACGTCACCTGGACCTTCGACGACGAGGGCCGGCCGCTGCATGCGGAAGGCACGCTGACCTGGCTGCCCGGCAGCGGCAGCATGCGCGACACCGACAGCGTGGAGAACCGAGCGCAGTCGGGCTTCCGCGTCGACAACGGGCTCGACCGCAGCGAGCACACCGGCCACATCTTCGCCTACCGCTTCGTGCACGGGCATGGCGCGGTGAACATGTTCCCGCAGAACGGCAACTTCAACACCGGCGCGTATGCACGCCTCGAACAGGAGTGGGCCGACTGGCTCGATGCCGGCATGGATGTCGACATCCGCGTGGAACTCGCACCGTCCGGTGCGCTGCGCCCCGACCAGGTGGTGGTGGACTACGCGGTCACCGATCCCGCCAGCGGCAGCGTGGTCTACGACCCGGCGACGACGGTGTTCGAGAACGCGGCAGGACAGGTGTTCGACAGCCTGTCGCGCGCGGAGATCGGCCGCTTGATCGCCGATATCGCCTGATATCCTCGGGCCATGGACAACAACGCCCGGATCATGGAAATCGGCCGGCTGATCGCCACCGATCACAAGGTCGCCGCCGCACCATGGGACGGTTACGCACTGATCGTCGTCTATGCCGATGGCAGCCGGAAGCTGGCCGGCTTCCGCTATCGCGACGGCGCACCACCGGCTGCGGCAACACCCGAGGCAACGGTACAACTGGGCGAACAGCTCGACGCCCTGCGCGCGGGCACGCAGGTCGCAGGAAAGGCGCCGTGGAACGCCTGCGTGGTGAAGATCCGCCGCGACACCGGCCGCGTCGCGGTCGACTTCGACTACGACACACCGACGCAGTGGAAGATCGGCCCGGAGACGCTCCACACCGTTGCGGAGCGCGCGCGGCCGCAGTGAGTCAGCCGATCCGCTCGAACCCGATCAGCGGCGCAGGCGCCAGCCACGGCTGCAGCCAGTGGTCGACCAGCAGGAAGGCGAACAGCGCCATCAGGTAGACGATGGAGTAGTTGAACACCCGCATCGCGAAGAACTCATCGGGTGGATCCAGCAGCTTCCACGCGTACCAGAGAAACACCAGGCCGAGCACCAGCGCGCCGCCGAGATAGAACAGCCCGCTCATGCCGGTCGCCCACGGCAGCACCGTCGCAACCAGCAGCAGCACCGTGTAGAACAGGATCTGCCAGCGGGTATAGACCACGCCGTGGGTCACCGGCAGCATCGGGATCAGCGCGCGTGCGTAATCGTCGCGGCGGAAGATCGCCAGCGCCCAGAAGTGCGGCGGCGTCCACACGAAGATGATCAGCACCAGCAGCAGCGCGTGCGGATCCAGCGTGCCGGTGATCGCGGCCCAGCCCAGGGCCGGCGGCGCCGCGCCGGCGAGCCCGCCGATGACGATGTTCTGCGGCGTCGCGCGCTTGAGGAAGCCGGTGTAGATGATCGCGTAGCCGATCAGCGCGAAGAAGGTGAGCACGGCGGTCAGCGTGTTGACCAGCAGCACCAGGACCGCCATCGACGCCACGCCCAGGGCGATCGCGAACAGCAGCACCTGCACCGGGCGCAACGTACCCGTGGCCAGCGGCCGGTGCGCGGTGCGCGCCATGATCCGGTCGATGCGCTGGTCGATCAGGTGGTTGATCGCCGCCGCCGACGACGCCGCCAGCCAGATGCCGAGCAGCCCGAACAGGCTTTCGCGCAGCGGCGGCAGGCCCGGCACCGCCAGGAACATGCCGACCAGCGCGGTGAACACCAGCAGCGCCACCACCCGCGGCTTGGTCAGCTCCCAGTACTGGCCGAACGGCACGGCCATGTCAGTCGACCGCCATGCGCGTGGGGCCGCCGACACCCGCGTCCTGCACCCGCGCCAGCAGCGAGACCAGCACGAACAGCAGCAGGGCCGCGCCGCCGTTGTGCATCACCGCTACCGACAGCGGCAGGGCAAGCTTGACGTTGAGGATGCCCAGCATGACCTGCGCCACCGTCAGCAGGGCCAGTAGCACGCCCCAGCCGCGCAGGCCGGGCATGCGCAGCAGCTGCACCGCGGCAGTGATCAGCGCGACGAAGGCGACGATCGCGAACAGGCGGTGGGCCATCTGGATGGCGATGCGCGCACCGCCGTCGAGCACGCCGCCCTCGTAGTCGACACCGATCCCGCGCCAGAGCACGAAGCCCTCGCGGAAGTCCGACGGCGGCCACCACTGGCCCACGCACCTGGGGAAGTCGATGTAATGGGCGGTGTCGGTGGTCCAGCCGCCGCCACCGCAGGCCAGCGCCGCGTAATTGGCGCTCACCCAGCCGCCCAGGGCGATCTGCACGCCGAGCACCGCCAGCGCCACCCACAGCAGCACGCGCAGTGCGTGCGCCCCGGCGAGGCGGATCGGCAGGTGGGTGGCGCGCCAGGCCATCCACGTCAGCAGCGAGAACGTCAGCAGGCCGCCCAGCAGGTGGCCCATCACGATCACCGGCTTCAGCAGCAGGGTCACCGTCCATTTGCCGAGCAGCGCCTGGAAGATGATCACCGCCAGCGTCAGCACGGCGGCGCGGGCCAGGTCGACGTTGCTCCAGCGCAACGCCGCCAGCAGCAGGATCGCCTCGCCGGCACCGGCGAGCGCGAACGCGGCGCCGATGTGGCCGTACATGTAGGCCGGAATCGCCGCCGCCACCAGTGCGGATGCGCCGACGACCTGGGCGATGCCGTGCCGCCGACGGCGCGCTGCCAGCAGCGCCAGTCCCAGCACCAGCACACCGAGGATCGCGGCGATGTGGCGGTGCACCTGCTCGCGCCAGGCCTTGTGGGTCTCCAGCGGACGGATGTCGGTGGCGGCGTGCCCGGCCACCTCCTCGGGTACCTTCGGCCACGCCGCGCGGCCATAGCAGGTCGGCCAGTCGGGGCAGCTCAGGCCGGCGTCGGACAGGCGTACGAACGCACCGAACACCACCACCAGCAGGGTCAACGCCACTGCGAACCAGGCGATGCGGTGGAAATGCCGATGCAGTGTCGGCCTCGAGGCGGCCGGACGCGTCGGCCTGGATGGCGGCGGGCTGGGCGTGGGGGCGCCTGGTGTGGCTGGGGTCATCGTCTCGTGGTCGGTCGTCGGTCCGGGGGCGCCGGGCAGCGGGGCCGCGGGCTATTTCAGCTTGAGCAGGCGCGCCATGTCGGTGCGCAGATGCCCCGCATCGAAGCCGGGAGCGTAGCGCAGTATGACGAAGCCATTGGGATCGATCACGTAGACGGGCACGCCGGCAGGGTCGTCGTTGCGGGCGAGGCCGGCGCGGAACCCGGCATCCTCGGCCAGCACATGCAGCGCGCGGGAGTGCGTGGCGTTGGCTGGCGGCTCGCCCATCCAGAGGATGTGCACGCGGTCGGCCTGGCGCCCGAACAGCTGCCAGACCTTGTCGAGGTCCGCCGACAGGCGCACGCATTCCTCGTTGCACCCGGCAGGGGGCGCGAGCGCGATCCGCCACGTGCGCTCGGCCGGCTGCCAGGCGTACGGCGCACCGTCGGCGGTCGCGAGCGCCACCGCGCGCAGGTCGCCGGGCGGCTGCAGCAGCTCGCCATGGTTGCGCATGCCCTCCGGTCGCCAGCCGGAGAAGCGCAATGCGCCCGCCATCAGCGCGCTGCCGAGGAAGATGACGACGACCGCGACCAGCAGCGCACGGTTGCGGTTGCGCTGCCGGCGCGACACGGGAGCGGAATTCATGGACGTTTCCTGCGGAAGGTCAGTACCAGCGCGGTGACCAGCACCGCCAGCGCGAGGCCGAACCACTGCACCGCGTAACCGAGGTGGCGTTCCGGCGGAAGGGTGTTCGCAAGCAGTTCGAGGTCGCGCGGGTAGCCGCCGTCGAGCATGGGATCGGCGCGCAGCACGCGCGCGGCCAGCGTCGGCAGGCCAAGCGCCTCGGCGATGGCATCCGGCTCCAGTGCCATCACCAGCAGGCTGCCATCGGCCTGCGGCTGGATCGCCGGCGCCACCAGCCCGGCGGCGGGCGGCGGCGCGAGCAGGCCTTCCACGCGCGACCATTCCGGCGCCGGGTCGATGGTCGGGATGGTGCGGTCCGGCGGCACCGGCAGCCAGCCGAGATCCACCAGCACCGGGGCGCGTCCGTCCTCGGGCAGGAACGCGCGGTACACGCGCAGCCCCGGACGCCCACCGCGCTGCTGGTTGTCGAGCAACACTGCAGGCGTATCGGCAAAGCGCCCGCTGCCCGCAGCCCATTCATGCGCCCGGCCGCGCTGCGTGTCCGCTGCCGCATCCAGCGACTGCGGCGCGCGCGTCGACAGCGCCTGCGCGGCGGAATCCAGCATCGCCTGCTTGGCGTGCTGTCGTCCCAGCTGCCAGCTGCCCAGCATGCAGAACAGTGCGATCAGCAGCAGCGCGAACGCCCAGCCGAGGACCGGCGTCGCCCGTGACCGGCTCACCCGCTGCTCCGCGACGGCTGCGATAATCCGCTCATGCGCAGCCCGCGCCGGAGAACGCAATGAACGACTCGCTGAAGATCCTGCTGATCGTCGCCTTTCTGCTGCTCATCCTGTGGAACCTCGGCGCGGGCCTGTATTACATGCTGGTCGACAAGGGCGAGACCAAGCGCACGGTCAATGCGCTGACCAAGCGCATCGGCCTGTCCGTGGCGCTGATCCTGCTGGTGGTGCTGGCGATCTGGATGGGCTGGATCGAACCGCATGGCGTCGGCGGGTAAGCCGCGCGGGGATGCGGACCGGCACCCTGATTCCGGGATGCCTGCAGGTGGATGGGACATCCGAGCCGCGGGTGATGGCGGTTGGCAACCTGCGCCGGACTCCGGCAGATGCCGCGCTCCGCCCTCATCCGGCGCTTCGCGCCACCTTCTCCCGCACGCGGGAGAAGGGCGAAGGGAGTACCGGATCTTTCCCCGACGCGAGACCTTCGACGCGTCGGGGGATCGGGTGATGCCGCGCCGTCAGACCACGTAGACGAACAGGAACAGGATCAGCCACACCACGTCGACGAAGTGCCAGTACCAGGCCACGGCCTCGAAGGCGAAATGGTTCTCGCGGGTGAAGTGCCCCTTCAGGCAGCGGAACCAGATCACGATCAGCATGATCGTGCCCAGGGTCACGTGCGCGCCGTGGAAGCCGGTCAGCATGAAGAACGTGGAACCGTAGATCCCCGAACCCAGCGTCAGGTTGAGGTCGCGGTAGGCGTGGATGTATTCCTCGACCTGGAAGAACAGGAACACGCAGCCCAGCAGCACGGTGAGGCCGAGGAACCACAGCAGCTGCACGCGACGGCCGGCCTTGAGCGCGTGGTGGGCGATGGTGATGGTCACGCCCGAGGTCAGCAGCAGCAGCGTGTTGAGCAGCGGCAGGCCCCAGGCCGGGATGGTCTGGAAGCCACCACCGACATCACCCGGGCCCGCGCTCGGCCAGGCGGCGCTGAAACCGCCCCACAGCACCTCGTTGGTGGCCACGCCCGAGCCTTCGCCGCCCAGCCACGGCAGCGCCAGCGCGCGCGCGTAGAACAGCGCCCCGAAGAACGCGCCGAAGAACATGATCTCGGAGAAGATGAACCACACCATCCCCATCCGGAACGAACCGTCGACGCGCTTGTTGTAGTAGCCCGACACCGACTCCAGGATCACGTCGGCGAACCACTTGAACAGGATCAGGCACAGGCCGGCGATGCCGATGAAGAACGTGGTGCGTCCCCACGCCGAATCGTTGAACCAGCCGGCCAGGCCGAACATGGTCACGAACAGGGCCATCGACGCGAACAGCGGCCACTTGCTGTGATGCGGCACGAAGTAGGCGTCGCTGTCGTGGGTAGCAGGAGCTTGGGCCATGGCGGAGTTCCGTCGGATGCTGCGGGCGGTGGGGTTCAGCGCGTGGCGCGCGCGGTGGTGAGCGCCCCGGCCCGCGGCGCCTGCGACAGGCGTTCGGTGGCGAGGTCGTTCTTGTAGAACATGTAGGACAGGGTAACCGTGTTCACGTCGGCGGGCAGGGCCGGGTCGATGATGAAACGCACCGGCATGTCACGGGTTTCGCCGGCCTGCAGGGTCTGCAGGGTGAAGCAGAAGCATTCGGTCTTCTGGAAATAGCCCGAGGCGCGCGCCGGTGCCACCGATGGCGTCGCGCTGCCGACCACCGGCACCGCGCTGTTGTTGTGCGCGTAATAGGTGGTCTCGTAGACCTCGCCCACGCGCACGCGCTTGGTGCTCTCGTTGGGGCGGAACGACCACGGCAGCTTGGAGTTGACGCTGCCGTCGAACTCCACCGTGACCCAGCGCTCCGCCACTGGCGTGGCCGGAACCACGGCGGATTCGCTTACCGCGGAACCATCGAGGCGGATGCCGAACACCTTTTCGCAGGCGATCCGGTACAGCGGCACCAGCGAGAAGGTGAAGGCGAACGCCGCCACCGCCACGCACACCAGCTTGACCACATCCGACTTGCGCGCACCGCTCACCGCCCCAGCACTCCCGAAAGTATGAAGACCACGTAGATCGTGACCGCCACCGCGCCGATCACCAGCGCGGTGCGTCGTGCCCGCCGCCGGTTGTCGGCGATGCGGGCGGAATCCTGACCGGGATCAGGCCTTTCTTGCATTGCTGTGGCCCGCGGTCTCGACGTGCGAGCTGGTGTCGTCATAGTCGAGGTGCTCGACATCGCCGTGGGCGAGGTCGCCCGGACGGATCACCGGCGGCGTGGTGAAGGTGTGGTGCGGCGCCGGCGACGGCACCGTCCACTCCAGCCCGCGCGCGGCCTCCCACGGACGTGCCGGCGCCGGTGCACCCTTCCTCAGCGAATGGAACAGGATGCCGAACATCAGGAACGGGGTGAGGAACATGCCGAACGCGCCGATCGAGCTGACCAGGTTCCAGTCGGCGAACACCACGTTGTAGTCCGGGATGCGGCGCGGCATGCCGGCCAGGCCGAGGAAGTGCTGGGGGAAGAACAGCAGGTTGACGAACACCACCGTCCACCAGAAGTGCACCTTGGCCCAGCCCTCGTGGTACATGCGCCCGGTCCACTTCGGCCACCAGTAGTACACCGCGGCGATGATGCCGAACAGCGCGCCGGTCACCAGCACGTAGTGGAAGTGGGCGACCACGAAGTAGGTGTCGTGGTACTGGAAGTCGGCCGGCACGATGGCGAGCATCAGTCCGGAGAAGCCGCCGATCGAGAACAGGATGACGAACGCGATCGACCACAGCATCGGGCTTTCGAAGGTCAGCGAGCCCTTCCACATTGTGGACACCCAGTTGAACACCTTCACCCCGGTGGGGATGGCGATCAGCATGGTCGCGAACATGAAGTAGATCTCGCCGCCCAGCGGCATGCCCACGGTGAACATGTGGTGGGCCCAGACGATGAACGACAGGAACGCGATCGCCGCGGTGGCGTACACCATCGCCTGGTAGCCGAACAACGGCTTGCGGCTGAAGGTCGGGATGATCTCGCTGACCACGCCGAAGGCGGGCAGGATCATGATGTAGACCTCGGGATGGCCGAAGAACCAGAAGATGTGCTGGTACATCACCGGGTCGCCGCCACCGGCGGCATAGAAGAAGCTGGTGCTGAAGAACTTGTCGGTGAGCAGCATCGTCACCGCGCCGGCCAGCACCGGCATCACCGCGATCAGCAGGAACGCGGTGATCAGCCAGGTCCAGCAGAAGATCGGCATCTTCAGCAGGTCGATGCCCGGCGCGCGCATGTTGAGCACGGTGGCGATGACGTTGATCGCGCCCATGATCGAGCTGATGCCCATCATGTGGATGGCGAAGATGGTGAACGCGACGTTGTTGCCGCCCTGCAGCGACAGCGGCGGGTACAGCGTCCAGCCGCTGGCGGGGGCGCCGTCGGGCAGGAACAGCGTCATCAGCAGCATCGCGAACGCGAACGGCAGGATCCAGAACGACCAGTTGTTCATGCGCGGCAGCGCCATGTCCGGCGCGCCGATCTGCAGCGGGATCATCCAGTTGGCCAGGCCGACGAAGGCCGGCATCACGCCGCCGAAGATCATCACCAGCGCGTGCATGGTGGTCATCTGGTTGAAGAACATCGGCTCGACCAGCTGCAGGCCGGGCACGGTGAGCTCGGCGCGGATGATCACGCTCATCGCGGCGCCGATGATGAACATCACGAACGCGAACAGCAGGTACAGCGTGCCGATGTCCTTGTGGTTCGTGGAGAAGAACCAGCGCTCGACGAAGCCCTGCTTGTGGCCGTGCTCGTCGGTGGTGTGGTCGGCGTGGGCGGTATGGGTGGACATGGCGTGGCCTGGAAGTCTGGAGGGGTCGATCAGCCGGCGACAGGCGCGGCGATCGTCTCGGCAGGGATGCGCGCGGTGGCGTCGGCGTCGGTGTCGGCGGCGGGTTCGTCCGCCGGTGCGGCGGGGACCGCGGGCGCGGCCGGCTGCGGCGCGTTGGCGGCCTTCTCCGCGGCAAGCCAGCCGTCGAACTCCTCACGCGGCACGGCGCGCACCACGATCGGCATGAACGCGTGGTCCTTGCCGCACAGCTCCGCGCACTGGCCGCGGTAGACGCCGGGCACGGTGATCTCGGTCCAGGCCTCGTTGATGATTCCGGGGATGGCGTCCTGCTTCCAGCCCAGCGCCGGCACCCACCAGGAATGGATGACGTCGTCGGCGGTGATCACGAAGCGGACCTTGGTGTCGACCGGCAGCACCAGCTCGTTGTCGACCTCGAGCAGGTAGTTGCCATGCGCTTCGAGCTGGGCGCGGGTGACCGAAGGGTCCTGGCGCAGGCGGTCGCTCTCGCGGTCGAGGCGGCTGACGATGGTGACGTCCTCGCCCATGTACTCGTAGGTCCACATCCACTGGTAGCCGGTGACCTTGACGGTCATCGCCGAATCGCGGGTGTCGTACATCGCGATCAGCTTCTGGGTGGCCGGGATCGCCATGATCACCAGCAGGATCACCGGGATCACCGTCCAGATGACTTCGGCCATGGTGTTGTGGCTGAACTGCGCCGCGACCGCGCCCTTCGACTTGCGGAACGCGAACATCGCGTACGCCATCGCGCCGAACACGATCAGGCCGATCGCCACGCACACCCACAGCGCGAACATGTGCGCGTCGTAGGCATGCTGGGCGGTGGACGTGACGCCGCGGCCCATGTTGAGCTGCCACCGGTGCGGATCTGCGGACTGCGCGAGCGCCGTGACGGGCGCGGACATGGCGAGCGCGACGAGCGCGCAGCGCATGCCCCAGGGGTTGGAACGACCGGCTTGCATCACGATGGGACCCCGAATGCCTGATGGCGGATGGCTGGCAGCTGACGCGACCATCTACTGTTCCGGCGGGGCCGGAGACGTGCGCAGAAGCGGCGGCGTACTGCGGATAATCGCTGCATGGTAGCGGCCGCTGCTTGCGAGGGGCAAGCCGCGTGTCATTGCGGCGCCGGTGCAGTGGAAAAACGCATGGTGGCGCCGATTTGCCGCCACGTCGCCAGGCGGCCCGATGCGTGGCCCGGCGTCGCCGGCGCCGTTGCGCCGCCCGCGCGGGCTGCGGTCAATCCGGCGTCGCCTGCGAACGCGGCCGCACGGGACCGCGGACCGCCTCGTGATGCGCTGTCCCAGTCAGGGTGCAGGGCCTAGAATCGCGGGCCCTCCCCCGCAGCGTCGTCCGCCGTGTCCGAGATCCTGTTCCCAGAGCTTCCCGCGCCGCCGGCCGCGCCGCGGGCAGCCATCACCTCCGCATGGATCCGCGACGAGGCAACCCATGTGCGCAAGCTGCTCGACGCCGCACGCCTGCCGGCAGCCGACCGTGCCGCCGTGCAGGCCACCGCCGCCGACCTCGTGCACCGGGTGCGCGAGCGCGCGCGTCACCAGGGGGCGATCGAGGCCTTCATGCAGCAGTACGACCTCGGCAGCGAGGAAGGCGTGCTGCTGATGTGCGTGGCCGAGGCGCTGCTGCGGATTCCGGACCAGGACACCGCCGACCGCCTGATCCGCGACAAGCTGGGCGAGGCCGACTGGAAGAAGCACATGGGCCAGTCCGATTCGTTGCTGGTCAACGCGTCGACCTGGGGGCTGATGCTGACCGGCCGGCTGGTCGACCTTGCCGACGACACCCGCCGCGATGCGCACAGTGCCTTCAAGCGCATGGTCGGCCGCGTCGGCGAGCCGGTGATCCGCCTGGCCACGCGCCAGGCGATGAAGATCATGGGCCACCAGTTCGTCATGGGCCGCACCATCGACGAAGCGCTGGCGCGCAGCCGCAAGGGCGCGAACGCCACCTATCGTTATTCGTTCGACATGCTTGGCGAGGCCGCGCTGACCGATACCGATGCCGCGCGCTACCTGAAGGCCTATCGCCTGGCGATCGACGCCATCGGCCAGCACCGCGACCGCCCGCGCGGTGACGGCCCGGAAGCGGTGTTCGCCGCGCCGTCGATCTCGGTGAAGCTGTCGGCGCTGCATCCGCGCTATGAACACGCCAATCGCGCCAACGTGCTGGCGGAACTGGTGCCGGCGCTGCTGTCGCTGGCACAGCAGGCCAAGGACCATGGCATCGGCCTGACCATCGACGCCGAGGAGGCCGATCGCCTGGAGCTGTCGCTCGACGTGATCGAACACGCCTGGCGCGATCCCTCGCTGACCGGCTGGGAAGGGTTCGGCATCGTCGTGCAGGCCTACCAGAAGCGCGCACCCTACGTGCTCGACTGGATCATCGACCTCGCCCGCCAGGGCGGCCGGCGCATCCCGGTGCGCCTGGTCAAGGGCGCGTACTGGGACAGCGAGATCAAGCGCGCGCAGGTCGACGGCCATCCGGACTATCCGGTGTTCACCCGCAAGCCGAACACCGACGTCAGCTACCTGGCCAACGCGCGCAAGCTGCTGGAAGCCGCGGACACGGTGTATCCGATGTTCGCCACCCACAACGCGCACACCATCGCCGCGGTGCACCGCATGGCCGGGCTGTACCTGCCGGCGCTGGCACGCGCGAAGACCACGCCGTACGAGTTCCAGAAGCTGCACGGCATGGGCGACGACCTGTATGCCGAGGTGATCCCGGCCGACCGCCTCGGCGTGCCCTGCCGCGTGTACGCGCCGGTCGGCAGCCACGAGGACCTGCTGCCGTACCTGGTGCGGCGCCTGCTCGAGAACGGCGCCAACTCCAGCTTCGTCAACCGCATCAGCGACGAGACCGTGCCGGTCGAGGCGCTGGTGCAGGACCCGGTCGAGACCATCGCCGGCTACGCCAGCATTCCCCACCCCCGCATTCCGCTGCCGGTCGACCTCTACCGCAGCCAGGGCCACGACAGGAGCAATTCGATGGGCGTCAACCTCGCCAATGACGACCAGCTGCGCCAGCTTGCCGAACAGGTCAACGCACACGGCATGGGCTGGCGCGCGGCGCCGCTGGTGCCGGGCGCGCAGCCGGGCGGCATGCAGATCGCGGTGACCAACCCCGCCGATCGCCGCCAGACCGTCGGCCACTGGCTGCCGGCCGACGAGGCCACGGTGGAGCGTGCGCTGGCCAATGCGGTGGCCGCGCAGCCGGGCTGGGACGCGACCCCCGCGACCTCGCGCGCGGCGATCCTGGAACATGCCGCCGACCTGCTGGAAGCGCGCATGCCGCAGTTCATCGCGCTATGCACGCGCGAGGCCGGCAAGAGCATCGCCGACGGCGTGGCCGAGGTGCGCGAGGCGGTCGACTTCCTGCGCTACTACGCCGGCCAGGCACGCACGCTGTTCCAGCCCGAGGCGATGCCCGGCCCGACCGGCGAGAGCAACACCCTGCAGCTCGCCGGCCGCGGCGTGTTCGTGTGCATCAGCCCGTGGAACTTCCCGCTGGCGATCTTCGCCGGCCAGATCGCCGCGGCGCTGGCCGCCGGCAACAGCGTGATCGCCAAGCCGGCCGAACAGACCACGCTCACCGGCTATTACGCGGTCGAACTGCTGCACGAGGCCGGCGTGCCTGCCGACGTGCTGCAGTTCCTGCCCGGCGACGGCGCCACGGTCGGCAGTGCGCTGACCCGCGACGATCGCGTGGCCGGGGTGGCGTTCACCGGTTCGACCTTCACCGCGCGGGCGATCAACCGCGCGCTGGCCGCGCGCGATGCCGCGATCGCGGTGCTGATCGCGGAGACCGGCGGGCAGAACGCACTGATCGCCGATTCGTCCTCGCTGCCCGAGCAACTGGTCAAGGACGTGCTGGGCTCGGCCTTTACTTCGGCCGGCCAGCGCTGCTCGGCGGCACGGGTGCTGTTCGTGCAGGACGACATCGCCGACAGGGTGATCGAAATGCTGGCCGGCGCGATGGCGCGGCTGCGCGTGGGCGACCCGGCGCTGCTGTCGACCGATGTCGGCCCGGTGATCGACGACGAGGCGGTGCGCATGCTCGAGCAGCATGCCGAGCGCATGGGTTCGGAGGCGCGCCTGATCGCGACCGCGCCGGCCACCCCGGCAATGGAACACGGCACCTTCTTCCTGCCGCACGCGTGGGAGCTGAAGTCGCTGTCGCAGCTCGACCACGAGAAGTTCGGTCCGGCGCTGCACGTGATCCGCTGGAAGGCCAGCGAGCTCGACCAGGTGATCGACCACATCAACACCACCGGCTACGGGCTGACCCTGGGCATCCATTCGCGCATCGACGAGACGATCGAGAAGATCGCCTCGCGGGTGCGGGTGGGCAACGTCTACGTCAACCGCAACCAGATCGGCGCGGTGGTCGGCGTGCAGCCGTTCGGTGGCCAGGGCCTGTCGGGCACCGGACCGAAGGCCGGCGGCCCGCACTACCTGCCGCGCTTCGCCACCGAGAAGGCGGTGACCATCAACACCACCGCGGCCGGCGGCAACGCATCGCTGCTGACGCTGGAAGACTGACCGCGCGCGAGCACACGCACGCGCGCATCGAGCCGACGCCACGGTCCGCCGTGGCGTCGTCGTCTCACGACCCTGCCCACATGCCACCTGCCCGCACCCGCCATGGCCGTTGACGCCTTCGCCCTGATCCTGGCGATGCTCGCGCTGGGGATGCTGTTCGCGCGCCTCGAGGTCCTGCCCGAAAGCGCGGCCGAGACGCTCAACCGCGTGGTGCTGTACGTCTGCCTGCCGGCCGCGGTGCTGATCTACGTGCCGCGGCTGCGCTTCGATCCCTCGCTGGTCGGGGTGGCGGTGACGCCGTGGCTGCTCGCCGTGGCCAGCACGGCGCTGGTGCTGGCGCTCACCCGCGTGTTGCGCCTGCGCCGCGACGAGACCGGGGCGTTGCTTCTGCTCACCGTGCTGGGAAACAGCAGTTTCATCGGCTTCCCGATGGTGCGCGCGCTGCTTGGCGACGAGGCGCTGCCGTATGCGGTGGTGTACGACCAGTTCGGCACCTTCGTGCTGCTGTCGACGTTCGGCCTGTACGTGCTGGCGCGCTACTCCGGCGATGCGCCGCCGGGGATGCGCGAGATCGTGGCGCGCATCGTGCGCTTCCCGCCGCTGTGGGCGCTGGTGGTCGGCCTGACGGTGATGCCGGAGCAGCCCCCGACGTGGATCGCCGGCGGGTTGCAGAAGCTTGCGGACGCGCTGCTGCCGCTGGTGATGCTGGCGGTGGGGCTGTCCATCCGCCTGCGCCTGCCGCGTGACGAGTTGCGTCCGCTCGCCGCCGGGCTGGTGATCAAGCTGGTGGTGATGCCGGCCTGCGCCTTGCTGCTGTCACTGGCGTTCCGGATGCCGTCGCCGATGTTCGAAGCCAACGTGCTCGAGTCGGCGATGCCCAGCATGATCACCGCCGCCGCGCTGGCGATCTCGCATGGTCTTGCCCCGCGCCTCGTTGCCGCGCTGGTTGGCTACGGCATCGTGCTGTCGCTCGCCACGCTGCCGGCATGGGCCTGGCTGCTGGAGCGGCTGTCGGGCTGATCCTGTAAGTGGCAGCGCGGGACGCCTGGTGAGCGTCCGCCCGATCGGGAGGGACCAGGGGAGGGATTCGGCTCTCGCGCTTGAGCGGCAGTGTCGCGGCCCACCGCGGCCGCAGGGGGACGAGATTGCCTGTGAATCCGGTCGGCCACCACCGCCGCAGGACGACCGATGGTGCCAGTGTGAGTCCCGGCAGCCCGCCACGGCCACAGGGGGATGCCCGGCCGGATATCTCCGCGTCCTGCTACCAAATCCGGCCGCCGGCCATCCATGGCCGACTCTGGACATCCCCCTGCGTCCGCGGCGGGCTCCGAACCGGCGTTGCGTCGGGAGACGGTCAACGGCAGAAACGTCAGGCCGTCGTGGCCGTCGTGGTAGTCGCGGTAGTCGTGGTAGTCGACAACTTTCGGCTGCCGCCGCTGTTGACCTCCATGCCTACGCTGCCGAACGAACGAGCGTGGTGGGTTGCAGGCGACACCTGCAGTAACCGCTGTTGTTTTTCGTGCCGGACCCGACGAATGCCCGAGCCCGTCGCGTGCACCGGGGGGTGTGCTCCCAGCCGGCCATGGATGGCCGGCGGCCGGCCGTGGTAGCTGGACGCGGACTCCGGCCGGGGGAGCACATCCCCCGGTGCGCGCGACGGGCAGCGCGGATCACCACGGAGCAGCTCGCGGCCGCATGAACACTCCAGCTGTGGTCCATTGCCCGGAGTTTGGAGAGAGCCAAGAAAAAGCCCCGCCGAAGCGGGGCTTTTCGGGATGACGCTTGAGCTACAGCAGACTCAGAAGCGGTACTGCGCCGAGATACCGAACAGGTTGGCGTCGCCATCGAACGGACCCGACAGGCGGTAGCCCGCCTCCGTCATGTCGATGCGCGGGCTGTCCGGCTCGATGCGGGTGTAGGCGAAGTTGACGTCGAACGCATCGGACAGGCGCCAGGTGGCACCGATCGAGTAGAACATGCGGTTCGCGTCGGGCAGGCGCGGGGTGCGGTGCTCGATGCTGGTCGGGGTCTCGTCATACGCAACGCCGCCACGCAGCGTCCATGCGTCGTTGAGCAGGTACTCGGCGCCCAGCGCGTAGTACGACACGTCGCTCCACTCGAACGGCTCGACCGAATCCGGATCCGGGTTGTCGAAACGGATGCGCACTTCACGCAGCGACGACCAGCCGGTGTGGGCGTAGGTACCCATCAGGGCCAGGCGATCGGTCGCCTTCCAGCTCACGCCGACGTTGAGGATCGACGGCGTGGTGAGGTCGGCGGACACGGTGCCATCGGCGAACAGCGGTGCGGTCATCGGGTTGGCGTTGAACACGGTGCGCACGTTGTCCGGCACGGTCCAGTCGGCGGTGCCGGTGAGCTCGTAGTCGACCTCGGAGCGGTAGCTCACGCCGATCGCCACGTTGTCGGTCGGGCGCAGGTGCATGCCGATGATGTAGCCGAAGCCGACGTCGTCACCCTCGATCTCGGCAAAGCCGTCGACCTGCTGCGGGCGGGCGAACGGCAGCGGACGCGTGGCCGGGTTGGAGAACAGCAGCGTGCCGAAGTCGACCGACTTCGACAGCGTCACGTCGGCACGCGAGGCGATCAGGCCGGCGCCGACCGAGAAGCGGTCGGTGATGTCGAGCGCGGCGGAGAGGGTCAGGTCGACCACCCGCACGTCGGAGGTGTGGGCGGCGTAGCGGCCCATCCAGCCATCCTCGTATTCGGTGGCCAGGCCGAACGGCGCGCTGATCATCGCGCCCACCGCCACGCCGTTGTCGAGCTTGTGCACGACCGACAGCGCCGGAACCGGGGTCACGCCACCGGCGTTGCCGCCGTTGCTGCCGGTCAGCGGCTGGCCGAGAGCGTCCGTGCCGGTGCCCTGGAATTCGTAGTTGAGGTCGATGACGGTGACATCGGCCTGCATGGTGGTGCCTTCGAACTGGGTCATCGCGGCGGGGTTGTTGACCACCACCGAGCTGTCGCCGGTCTTGGCCGCGGTGCCCGCGAACGAGGTGCCCTGGGACTTGACGCTGTTTTCCTTGAGCTGGAAGCCGGCGGCGGCGGCGTTGCCGGAGGCAAGCGCGCCGGCCACGCCGAGCGCGAGGGCGGACAGGGTCAGGAGACGGGAATGACTGAGCATGGGGTTAGGAACTCCGATGACGGTGTGGGGAATCGCACCGCCGCGGCCCGGGCCTTGTGCCGGCCTGGTCCCGTCCATCGGAAGCTCCCTCCCGACCGCGGTGCGCGGCGCACTATACCGTACGGTCTGGTGCGGTTACTCGACGCGCTGCCGCATTTTTCGGCTGCTATCGTGGTGCTATCCACGTCCGCACCCACTGCATGTTCGTTGCCGTCCCCACCCGCGCCCGCACCCTGTTCCGCTGGGCCACGCCCCTGCTGGCGGGGCTGCTGTGGCTGGCCTATGTGGCCGCCGCGATGCGCCCCGACGCGGTGCGCCACGACCTGGTGCTGGAGTGGGGTGCGCTCAGCGGCGGCCTGGCCCCGCCCGACCTGTGGCGCACCTGGGCGGAATCCGAGCGCTGGCTGCGGCTGCTGACCGCACTGTTCCTGCATGCGGACTGGACCCACCTGCTCGGCAACCTGGTGTTCCTGATGATCTTCGGCCTGCCGGCCGAGCGGGCGATGGGCTCCTGGCGGCTGTTGCTGCTGTTCCTGGTCGGTGGTGCGTTCGCCAACTTCATCGCCGCACTGGCGATCGGCGCGCCCGACCGCCTGATCATCGGCGCCAGCGGCGCGGTGTCGGCCATCATCGGCGCCTACCTCGCGCTGTTTCCCAGCGCACGCCTGGGCGTGGTGGTGCCGCTGGGGCTGTTCCTCGAGTTCGTGCGCGCACCGGCCTCGCTGCTGATCGGCATCTGGGCGCTGCTGCAGGTGGTGTTCGCCTACATCGGCCCGGCATTCGGCACCGTGGCCTGGGCCGCGCACGTCGGCGGCTTCCTGTTCGGCGCCGTGTTCGCGGTCGCCTCGCGCGGGGCGATCGCCCGCAGGCTGCGCCGTCGCAACGGCTACTGACGACGTCGCTGCGCACCGCGTCCGCGACGATCACCACCGTCACCACGGGCTTCTATAATCGGCGGCATGTCCAAGCCGCTGTACAAGATCAGTTTCCTCAACCACGGCCGCGTCTACGAGCTGTACGCGCGCCGCGTGGCCAGTGGCAGCCTGTGGGGCTTCGTCGAGGTCGCCGAGCTGGTGTTCGATGTCCACGACACGCTGGTGGTCGACCCCACCGAAGAGCGCCTGCGCAGCGAGTTCGGCGAAACCCGCGTCCTGCACCTGCCGATGCAGAGCGTGCTGCGGGTGGAGGAGGTCGAGCGCAAGGGGCAGTCGGCGATCCGCGATGCCGAATCCGGCGAACGCGTGGTCACCCCGTTTCCGTTCCCGGCCAAGCCGCGCTGAAAACCGCATGCCCGCGCACGTCGCCCGCATCACCGGCCTGACCACCGCAGCCGCGACTGTCCTGTTCGCGCTCGCCGCGTGCACGCGCACGCCGGCGCCGGCGCCCGCCGCGGCGCCCGGGGTCGATGCGGCGCGTGGCAACGGGTTCACCGTCACCCTGGCGCTGTCGGAAGCCGCCTCGCGTATCGTCGCGGTGGAACACGCGACCATCACCGTGAGCGCGGAGTGGTTCGGCTATCCCACCGTGGCCGCGCAACAACGCCAGCTGCCCGGTACCGAGCAGGCGTGGCTCAGCCTGCATCGAGAGACCCGCGAAACCGGCGGCGCCGGCGAGGTGCATTTCCGTTCGCCGGTGTTCGACCCGGCCGACCTGGCGCTGATCGAGCGCGGCCGCCCGCAGCTGCGCATCGAAGTGCATGACGGCGATGGCAGCGTCCACGACGCGTTGCTCGACTGCGGTGCCTTCCAGGGCGAGCTTGCGAGCGCCGAACGCGACGGTGTCGGCATCGACTGCCGGCTGGCCGCCGAATAGGCAAACGCCCGCCGCCGCGCTGCGGTGGCGGCGCCCGCGGGCGCGTTACGGCGACCAGTCTTGCGTGCTGCGTGCCGCGCTCAGTCGTCGTCCTGTTCGGCGGCCGCGGGCTCGATGGCAGGTTCGGAAGGAGCCGGCGCAGCCGCTCCGGGTTCGCCGTCATCCGGGGCAGGCGCAGGCTCCGATGCCGGGGGCACCGGCGTGGCGCCGTCATCCAACGCCGGCGCAGGCGTTGCGCCATCGTCGGTCACGCCCGGGGCAGCAGCCGACGTCGCCGCCGCGCCCGGCTGCTTGAGTTCAGCCAGCGCCGCCGCAATCGGCCCATCGCCCTCCAGCACCGCGCCGGCACTGTCGCCGGCCAGGCCTTCCTCCTCGTCGCCGCGCAGGTGGCCGGGCAACGCCGCCTCGGACCAGCCATTGCGCACCGGCGCGTCGCCGCCGTCGGGCTGCAGTTCGCGGTCGGGATCAATGCCGCGGGCCTGGATCGAGCGCCCGCTCGGCGTGTAGTAGCGCGCGGTGGTGAGCTTGACCGAGTCGCCGTTGTCGAGCGGCAGCAGGGTCTGCACCG
This sequence comes from Luteimonas yindakuii, assembly GCF_004803715.2. NCBI lineage: Bacteria > Pseudomonadati > Pseudomonadota > Gammaproteobacteria > Lysobacterales > Lysobacteraceae > Luteimonas > Luteimonas yindakuii. Next base: position 214,168 of record NZ_CP039383.2, on the reverse strand, counting down.
AGCCCTTGCCGAACGTGCGGCTGCCGACGATGCGTGCGCGGTCGTTGTCGCGCAGCGCACCGGCGAGCACTTCGGATGCGCTGGCCGAACCGGCATCGACGATCACCACAATCGGCGCGCCGGCCAGCAGGTCACCGGGGGTGGCATTGAACACCGCATCGCTGATCGGGATGCGCCCGCGCGTGCTGACGATCTGGCCGCTGTCGAGCAGGTCGTCGGCGATCTGCACCGCGCCGGTCAGCAGGCCACCCGGATTGCTGCGCAGGTCGAGCACCAGCCCACGCAGCGCGCCACCGGCCTGCAGCTCCTTCAAATGGCGCTGGAACTCGGCCGCGGTATCGACCTGGAACGCGCCGACACGGATATAGCCGTAGCCGGGTTCGAGCATGCGCGAGCGCACGCTGACCACGCGGATGGTCTCACGCTCGACCGGGATCTCCAGCGGCGCCGCCTCGCCTTCGCGCATCACGGTCAGGGTGATCGAAGTACCGGGCGTGCCGCGCAGGGGACCCTGGCCTTCGTGGTTGGCGGGCGTCAGCGGGACCCCGTCGACGGCGACGATCGCATCTCCCGACCGCAGCCCCGCACGCGCCGCCGGAGTACCGTCGATGGGCGCGACCACACGCAGCCCGCCATCCGGCAACTGGATGACCTCCACGCCGATCCCGCTGTAGGCGCCGGTGGTGCTCTCATCGAAGGCGTCGGCGTCCTCGGCATCGAGGTAGGCGCTGTGCGGGTCGAGGTCGAACAGCAGGCCGCGGATCGCCGACTGCATCAGCTCGGCATCGTCGACCGGATCGACATAGGCCTCGCGCACGGCGTTGTAGACGGCGACGTAGCGCTTGATCTCGTCGAGTGGCACGCGCCGCGACGGCTGGGTGCCGGCGTCGGGATCATCCGCCGCCGGCACTGCACGCGCCATTTCGCGCTCGTCCGCGGGTGCTGCGGCGGGGTCGGCGGCCGGCGGGCCCTGGTCCTGGCCATGATCGGCCGGCGCGGCACCGCCTTCGGCCGCTGGCAGTGTCTCCGCGGGCGCATCGTGCGTGGGCGGAACCCCGGTCGCCGGCTGTGCCGCAGGCACCGGTGTGGCCGGCGGCTCGACCGGCGGCGTCTGTGCCAGCAACGGGGCCGACAGCAGGCCGGCGATCAACAACGGCAACAGGCGCACACGCATCCGGGTTCTCCAGCAGGGTCGCCCGATTATGCACGGCCGCCCGCACGCGCCGTGGCGGCGCGGCCGCGCGTTCAGCGCCTCTGCAGCCAGGTCGACGGATCGATCGGCTTGCCGTCGCGACGCAGCTCGAAGTACAGCGCGGGCTGCCCCTGGCCCCCGGAATTGCCGACGCTGGCGACGGTGTCGCCACGGCCGACGCGATCGCCGACCTGGCGCAGCACCGCATCGTTGTGGGCGTACAGGCTCATGTGGCCGTTGCCGTGGTCGACGATGACGATGTTGCCGTAGCCGGTCATCCATTCCGCGAACACCACGGTGCCCTCGGCCACTGCCTTGACCGGGGTACCGGCGGCGGCCCCGATCAGCACGCCGGAGCTGGCGCGGCCATCGGGCATGCGCGCGCCGAAGCGCGCCAGCAGCGTGCCAGCCACCGGCCAGCCCAGCCCGCCGACCTGCACCGGCGCGGTGCGCGCGACCTGCGCCGGCGCGCGGCGCGGCGCGTTGGCGCGGCCCGGGGTCGTACTGGATTCGCGCGCGGCCGCCTGCTCGGCGCGGCGACGTTCGGCGGCGGCACGCCGCGCCGCCGCGCGCAGCTGCGTCAGCACCTGTTCGAGCCCGCGCGCGTCGCGGCCGAGCGCCTGCTCGCGCTGCCGACGATCGCCGTAACGCTCTTCCAGGCCGGCCACCGTCGCGGCGCGCGCCTTGCGGTCGGCCTCGAGTCCGGCGCGTTGCTCGCGCTGGGTGGCACGGATGGCTTCCAGCGCCGCGGTACGTTCGCCGATCTCGCGTTCCAGCGTGTCGAGTTCGGCCAGCTCGCGGCCCAGTGCGCGGATGCGCTCGCCCCGGTCGCGCTGCAGGTGGCGGTGGTAGGCCAGCAGGCGCCCGGAGCCGCCGGCGCTGTCCTGCGACAGCAGCAGCTTCAGCGCGGCGTGGTCGCCAACGGTGTAGGCCGCGCGCAGCAACGCGGCCAGTTCGTCGCGCTGCGCACCGAGGCGCTCGCGCAGGCCGTCGCGGCGTCCGGCGAGTGCGGCCAGCTCGGCCTGCTCGCGCGCCAGCTGGGCTTCGGTCTGCTGCAGCGCGCGGGTGGCGGCGGCGACGCGTTCATCGGCGGTGCGCAGCGAACGGGTGGCCTCGCCGCGTTCGCCCTCGAGCTTGCGGCGCTCGCTGGCGACCGCATCGAGTTCGCGCTTGACCTGCTGCAGGCGCCGCTCGGTCTCGCGCTGGTTCTGCCCGGCGGCGGGCAGCGCCAGCAGCAGGGCGACGGCCAGTGCGATCGCGCAGCGCCCGGCCGGTCGCATCAGCCGTGCAGCAGCAGCGAGGTGCCGGTCATCTCGGCCGGGGGCGTGACGCCAAGCATGTCGAGCAGGGTCGGTGCGAGATCGCGCAGCGCGCCGTCGGCGCGCAGGCGCACCCCGGGCCGGCCGACGTACACCAGCCCGACCGGGCCCACCGTATGCGCGGTGTGCGGTTCGCCGGTGTCCGGGTCGCGCATCATCTCGACGTTGCCGTGGTCGGCGGTGACCAGCAGCTCGCCGCCGCGCGCGACCACGGCCGCCACCACCTCGCCGACCGCGCGGTCCACCGCTTCCACCGCCTTGATCGCCGCCTGCAGGTCGCCGCTGTGGCCGACCATGTCGGGGTTGGCGTAGTTGCAGATGATCGCGTCGAAACGGTCGGCCTCGATCGCCTCGACCAGGCGCCGGGTGACCTCGGGCGCGCTCATTTCCGGCTGCAGGTCGTAGGTGGCGACCTGCGGGCTCGGCACCAGGATGCGTTCCTCGCCGGCAAACGGCACCTCGCGGCCACCACTCATGAAGAACGTCACGTGGGCGTACTTCTCGGTCTCGGCGATGCGCAGCTGGGTCAGGCCGTGGCCGGCCAGCACCTCGCCGAGGGTGTTGCGCAGGTCATCGGGCGCGAATGCAACCGGCGCCGGCAGGGTCGCGTCGTAATTGGTCAGGCAGACGAAGCGCGCCAACGCCGGCCGGCGTGCCTGGAAACCATCGAAGCCGGGCTGCACGAATGCGGCGCTCAACTGGCGTGCGCGGTCGGCGCGGAAGTTCATGAACACCACCGCATCGCCATCGGCCATCGGCAGCGCGCCGTCGAGCACCACCGGCTGCACGAACTCGTCGTTCTCGTCGCGCGCATAGGCTGCGGCCAGTGCCGCCTGTGCATCGGTCGCATGCTGGCCCTGCGCGTCGACGACGACATCCCACGCGCGGCGCACGCGCTCCCAGCGATGGTCGCGATCCATGGCGAAATAACGGCCGCAGAGGCTGTAGATGCGCGCATTGCCCACCCGTGCGCATGCGGCCTGCAGGCGCTCGAGGCTCGGCAGCGCCGAGCGCGGCGGCATGTCGCGGCCATCGAGGAACGCATGCACGGCAACCCTGGCGACGCCACGACGCGCGGCGAGATCCAGCATCGCGTACAGATGGCGCTCGTGCGCATGCACGCCGCCCGGCGAGACCAGGCCCATCAGGTGCAGGGTGCCGCCGGAGGCGCGCACCGCGTCGCAGGCGGCAACCAGTTCGGCATTGCCGAAGAAACTGCCGTCCTCGATCGCGGCATCGATGCGCGTGAGTTCCTGGTACACCACGCGGCCGGCACCGATGTTCATGTGGCCGACTTCGGAGTTGCCCATCTGCCCATCCGGCAGGCCGACATGGCGTCCTTCGGTATGCACCAGCGTGCGCGGGCCCGCCTCCCACAGGCGGCGCCAGTGCGGAATATCGGCCAGGGCAATGGCGTTGTCGCGCGGGTCCTCGCGGTAGCCCCAGCCATCGAGGATCAGCAGGACCGCGGGTTTGGGACGGCGGGAGGCGATGGACACGACGTTCGGCCCTGTGACTTCGGACAGGTGCGATTGTAGCCGCGCACGCGCATGCTGACGGCGTGGCGGTGCCCTGCGCCACCGCGACCACCCTACGTCCCGGGAACCCACGCATGAATCGCAACCGCATTCCCAGTCGTTCCGTCTTCGCCCTGGCCGTCGCGGTCGCGCTGTGCGCGCCCGTGGCCATGGCGCAGGAGAGCATCAGCAAGGTCAACGGCGGCATCTCCGTCGAAGCCGATCGCCATGTCGGCGACATCGACACCGTCAACGGCGGCATCCGCCTTGGCGACGGCGCACGCGCCGGCGACGTGGAAACCGTCAATGGCGGCATCACCCTCGGCAGCCGCGTCACCGCCGGTGCGCTGGAGACGGTCAACGGCGGCATCCGGTTCGGCGACAACGTCGGCGTCGACAGCCTGACCACGGTCAATGGCGGCATCCGCGGCGGCCACGACACCCGCGTCGCCGGCAAGGTGGAAACCGTCAGCGGCAGCATCTTCCTCGACCGCGGCAGCGAGGTCGGGGAGGACGTCGAGACCGTCAACGGCGGCATCGGCCTGGTCGGCACCCGCGTCGGCGGCGATGTCGAGACCATCAACGGCGATGTCACCATCGGCGCCAATTCGCATGTGCGCGGTGGTGTCTACGTACGCAAGCCGTCGTCGTCGTGGTTCCCGATCAACATCAACCAGCGCAAGCCACGCATCGTCATCGGCCCCGGCGCGGTGGTCGACGGCGAACTGGTGTTCGAACGTGCGGTCACCCTGTACGTGCACGAGACCGCGCGCACCGGCGCGATCACCGGTGCCGAAGCGCAGCCCTACAGCGACGACCGCCCGCCGCGCGACTGACCGGCGGCATGCGGGCGCCCGCCGGCAGTGGCCGCGGGCGCCGGGTGGCCTAGAATCGGTGTCCCCGTACCGGAGACACCGCATGCACAGACCCCTCCTGATCGGCACGCTGGCCGCAGCGCTTGCGCTGGCCGGCTGCAACCGCGACGCAGCGTCCCCGGATGCGAACGGACAGGCCGCACCGGCGCCGGGCAGCACCGCCGATGCCACCCATGCGTTCACGCCGGAGATCACCGCCGCCGACTTCGCCGAACTCACCCGCACGCTGGCCTCCGACGACTTCGAGGGCCGCGCGCCCGGCTCGGCCGGTGAAGAGAAGACCGTCGAATACATCCGCGCGCAGTACGAGCGCATCGGGCTCAAGCCCGGCGGCGCCGACGGCAGCTGGTACCAGACCGTGCCGATGATCGAGACCACCGCCGATACCGCCACCACGCTGCGCATCGTCGGGCCGCAGGGCGAACGCACGCTGGCCTTCGGCGACCAGATGGTGATCGGCACCCGCACCGGCCAGGCGCAGGTGAGCGTGGCCGACAGCGAACTGGTGTTCGTCGGCTATGGCGTCGATGCGCCGGAGCAGAACTGGAACGACTACGCCGGCCTCGACGTCAAGGGCAAGACCGTGGTCATGCTGGTCAACGACCCGGGCTTCCACGCCAAGGACGCGCAGCTGTTCGAAGGCGACCGCATGACCTATTACGGCCGCTGGACCTACAAGTTCGAGGAAGCCGCGCGCAAGGGCGCCAGCGCCGCGCTGATCATCCACGACACCCCCGGTGCCTCGTACGGCTGGGACGTGGTGAAGAACTCCTGGTCGGGCGCGCAGTTCGACCTGCGTGCCGAGGACGATCCGGAGCCGCGCCTGCCGGCGCAGGGCTGGATCACCGGCGACGTCGCACGCGAACTGTTCAGCGCCGCGGGCCTCGACCTCGACGCGCAGATCGCGGCCGCCAGCCGCCGCGGCTTCCGCCCGGTGCCGCTGAAGGCGACGGTGTCGTTCGACCTCGCCAGCACCATCGCCGAGAAGTCGTCGCGCAACGTGATCGGCGTGCTGCCGGGCAGCGAGCGTCCCGACGAGGCGGTGATCTACATGGGCCACTGGGACCACCTCGGCGCGCACGAGGAGAACGGCGAGAAGGTGATCTACAACGGTGCGGTCGACAACGCTACCGGCATCGCCGGCATCATCGAGATCGCCGAGCGCTTCGCCACCGCGCAGCCGGCGCCGAAGCGCTCGGTCGCGTTCCTGGCGGTCACGCTGGAGGAGTCCGGCCTGCTCGGCTCGAAGTACTACGTCGCCCATCCGAGCTTCGAACTGTCGAAGATCGCCGCGGTGATCAACCTCGACGCGATGAGCGTGGCCGGTCCGTCGCGCGACTTCGTGGTCACCGGCATGGGCAACTCCGAGCTGGAGGACCTGCTCAAGGTCGAGGCCGAACGCCAGGGCCGCGTACTCGCCGAGGAAGGCAATCCGGCCGGCGGCTTCTACTTCCGCTCCGACCATTTCAACTTCGCCAAGGCCGGCGTGCCGGCGCTGTACGCCAAGGGCGGCGGCGACCTGGTCGATGGTGGCACCGCCGGCGGCGAGGCGGCAGCCAAGGATTACGCCACCCGCTACCACCAGCCGGGCGACGTGTTCCGCGACGAGTGGAATCTCGAAGGCGTGGTGCAGGACCTGGAGGCCCTCTACGGCGTCGGCCGCGCGCTGGCCGACGACACCACGCTGTGGCCGAACTGGTACGAGGGCAATCCCTTCAAGGCCAACCGCGACGCGATGATGTCGGCGCAGTAAGCGGTCGACACCGCGGTACAAAGGACGGCGCCTTCGGGCGCCGTTTTTTTTTGATGCTTCCCCCGATCGCGGGACCCCCACAGCAGTCTCGTGGCCCACCACGGCCACAGGGGGATGCCCAGCCGGCCGAAGTCCGCGTCCAGCTACCACGGCCGTCGCCGGCCATCCATGGCCGGCTCTGGACATCCCCCTGCGTCCGCGGCGGGCTCCAACCTGTCGCCGGATCGGAACGAAGATCAGAATCAACGGCGAAGAACGACGGCGGCGGTCGCAGGCGAAGCCTGCCGCTCCTGCTCTCCATGCCGGGGGCGGCGCACGCCCGGGCCCGTTGCGTGCGCCGGGGGGTGTGCTCCCAGCCGGCCATGGATGGCCGGCGGCCGGCCGTGGTAGCTGGACGCGGACTCCGGCCAGGGGAGCACGCCCCCCGGTGCACGCGACGGGCAGCGCGACACACAACGGAGCCACTTACCGAATCACGGTAAGTCCGGCTTCCCCATCGCCCCGGACCTGCCGTAGGCACCGTTTTTTGGCGCAGATCTACGCAAGCCCTTGCGTCTCGGATGTCCGCACGTCTATCCGTAGCTTCGTGGGCGACCGTCCATCGCCTGTGCCGCCACAGCGCTTCGCGGCGCCGCGACCCGCCTCAGCCGACCAGCCGCACCCGCGCGAAGTTGCGCTTGCCGACCTGCAGCACGCCCTCGAAGCCGGGCGCGAACACCAGCCCCGCATCCTCGATCACCACACCATCCACTTTCACCGCTCGCTCCTTGAGCTTGCGGTTGGCCTCCGAATTCGATGGCGTGATGCCGGCCGCGGTCAGCAGCGCCGCGATGCGCAGGCCTTCGACGGGGACGTGGACGTCCTGCAACGGCAGCAGCGAGGTGTCGCCCTGCCCGGTCACCGCGGCATGCCAGCCCGCGATCGCGGTTTCCGCGGCGCCCGCATCGTGGAAGCGGGTGGCGAACTCGCGCGCCAGCCGCAGCTTGACGTCGCGCGGATTGAGGCCGGCAGCCACCTCGGCCTTCAGCCGTGCTGCTTCGTCGATCGGGATCTCGAAGCTCAGCAGTTCGATCCACTTCCACATCAAATCGTCGCCGATCCTCATCGTCTTGTTGACGATGTCGATCGCCGGCTCGGTGATGCCGATGTAGTTGCCCAGCGACTTCGACATCTTGTTGATGCCGTCGAGGCCTTCCAGCAACGGCAGCGTCAGCACCACCTGCGGCTTCTGCCCGTGGTGCTCCTGCAGGCCGCGGCCCATCAGCAGGTTGAAGGTCTGGTCGGTGCCGCCGAGCTCGACGTCGGCTTCCAGCGCGACCGAGTCGTAGCCCTGCACCAGCGGATACAGGAATTCGTGGATCGCGATCGGCTGCTGCGCGGCATGGCGTTTGGCGAAGTCGTCGCGCTCGAGCATGCGTGCCACCGTCAGCTGGCCGGCCAGGCGGATCATGTCCGCCGCCGACATCGTCCCGAACCACTCGCTGTTGAAACGCACCTCGGTGCGCTCGCGGTCGAGCACCCTGAACACCTGCGACTCGTAGGTGCGCGCATTGGCCAGCACGTCCTCGCGCGACAGCGGCTTGCGGGTGGCGTTCTTGCCCGAGGGGTCGCCGATCATCCCGGTGAAGTCGCCGATCAGGAAGATCGCCGTATGGCCGAGGTCCTGGAACTGGCGCAGCTTGTTGAGCAGCACCGTATGGCCCAGGTGCAGGTCCGGCGCGGTGGGATCGAAGCCGGCCTTCACCCGCAGCGGCCGCCCGGCCTGCAGCCGCGTGAGCAGTTCGTCGGGCTTGAGCAGTTCCTCGGTGCCGCGTGCGATCTGGTCGTAGGCGGCCTGGATGGCGGGGTCTGGCGCGGTCACGGCGATTCCTGGAAAGCCCGGTGCGACGCGCCCGTGGCTGAATGTGATGGAGTTCTGAAAACGGTGTTAAGAGCCTGTTAGCGCGGGCATTTCAGGAAATTCCCAGCGGTGTCAGGCATTTGACGCACCGAGTTGAGGTCTTTACTTTACCGCGCTGACGCGGAATTCACGCAGACACTGGAACGCAGATGACGACCAACGACCCGGCGTTCGACCCCGAACGCAACCGACTCGTTCGTCTCGCCAACCGCCGCGCCCTCGCGCTGCGGGCGAGCCAGCTCTCCGACCAGCTTCCCCAGCTGCTCGATCGTGACGGCTTCAACGGGCGCTGGACCCGCCGTCACTGGGGACAGGCCAGCATCTTCGCCAGTCTCGGCGCGCTGGTCATCGCGATGGTGCCCGGCTTCTCCAACGCCCTGCAGGCCGGCGACGGCGCGCAGCCCGCGCTGACCACCATGGCACTGGCGCTGCCGCCGCTGCAGGCGCCCGCGCGCGCCGCGGTGCAGCGCAGCTGGCAGACGGTGGCGGTGCAGCCCGGCGAAACCCTCGGCGCGATCTTCGAGGCCCAGGGCATTCCTGCCACCACCCTGCACCGGATCCTCGAGACCGATGCCGTGCGCGGCGCGCTGACCCGCCTGCGCCCCGGCACCGAGCTCGGCTTCGACATCGACGACAACGGCCGGCTGCGCGGTTTCCGCTTCGACCGCGGCACCACCGAGCGCGTGCAGCTGTCGCTGGCCGGCGACGAGGTCAAGGCCAGCGTCATCGAGCGCCCGGTCGAGCGCCACGCCACCGTGGTCACCGGCGAGATCACCAATTCCCTGTACGGCTCGGCGCGCCAGGCCGGGCTGTCGCCGAAGGTCATCCACACGATGACCGACAGCATCTTCCAGTACGACATCGACTTCTCGCGCGAGATCCAGCCCGGCGACCGCTACAGCGTGGTCATCGAGGAGTTGTGGCGCGAGGGCGAGAAGATCGGCAGCGGCGACGTCATCGCCGCGACCTTCACCACCGGCGGCAAGACCTATTCCGGCTTCCGCTACGAGCGCAATGGCAAGGCCGAGTACTTCACCGCCGACGGTCGCCCGCTGAAGAAGAGCTTCCTGCGCACCCCGGTGGAGTTCTCGCGCCTGAGTTCCAACTTCGGCGCCCGCCGCCATCCGGTGCTGGGCACGATGCGCATGCACAAGGGCGTCGACTACGCCGCGCGCACCGGCACCCCGATCATGGCCGCCGGCGATGCCCGCGTGCAGTTCAAGGGCTGGCAGCGCGGCTACGGCAACGTGGTGATCCTCGACCACGGCCGCGGCTACACCACGCTGTACGCGCACATGTCGAAGTTCGCCAACCTCCGCCAGGGCGAGCGCGTGCCGCAGGGCCGGGTGATCGGCTACATCGGTGCCACCGGCCTGGCCACCGGTCCGCACCTGCATTACGAATTCCGCGTCAACGGCGCGCACCGCAATCCGCTGACCCAGACCATGCCGCCGCCGGAACCGCTCAAGGGTGCCGACCTGGCCGCCTTCCGCGCCCACGTGGGGCCGGCACTGGCACGCATCGAGCAGGTCGAGGCGCTGCACTACGCGCAGGCTGCGGGTGGCAACGAGGCGCGCGTCGCGTCCACGACCACCACCCCAGCCGGCCGCGACGCCGGCTGATCAGACGCGCCGGCGCTGCCGGCCGCGTCCGTCGCCGGGCTGCGCGCGGCGCGTGTCCATACAGATGCCGTCTCCCGTGCCCGACGTGTTCCTCGGCCTGATGTCCGGCACCAGCGCCGATGGCATCGACGCGGCACTGGTGCGCTTCGCCGATATCGACGGTCGCCATCCGCGATTGCAGGCCGAACTGCTGTTCGGCCGCACCTATGCCTGGGACCCCGCGCTGCGTGCGCGCCTGGTCGAACTCGGCCAGCACGACCTGCCGCTCGGCCTCGACGACGTCGGCGAGCTCGACACCCGCATCGCCACCGCGCTTGCAGATGCCGCCTCGCAGGCGCTGGCCGACAGCGGCCTGCGCGCGGCCGAGGTTGCCGCCATCGGCTCGCACGGCCAGACCCTGCGCCACCGGCCGCACGGCCGTGCGCTGGACAGTCGCGATCGCTTCACCCTGCAACTGGGTGATCCAGGCCTGATCGCCGAACGCACCGGCATCACCACGGTCGCCGATTTCCGCCGCCGCGATGTCGCCGCCGGCGGCCAGGGCGCGCCCCTGCTGCCGGCGCTGCATGCGGCGCTGCTGCAGCACCCGCAAGAGCCGCGCGCAGTGCTCAACCTGGGCGGCATCGCCAACCTGACTTTGCTGCCGGCCGCCGATACGCCCGAAGGCGTGCGCGGCTTCGACACCGGCCCGGCCAACGGCCTGCTCGACGCCTGGTGCCAACGCCACCGCGGGCAGCCGTACGACCGCGGCGGGCTGTTCGCCGCCAGCGGGCAGGTCGACCACGCGCTGCTGGCGCGGCTGCGCGCCGAGCCGTGGTTCGCGCTGCCGCCGCCGAAGTCATCGGGCCGCGACCAGTTCCACCTCGGCTGGGTCGAGAGCCGGCTGGCCGGCCGTGAGTCACCGGCGGACGTCCAGGCCACCCTGCTGGCGCTGACCGTCACCACGGTGGCCGATGCATTGCGTGCCAGCGGTGCGGAGACCGCCCGGGTCATCGCCTGCGGCGGCGGCGTGCACAACCCGGTGCTGATGCAGGCGCTTGCCGCGGCGTTGCCGTGCGAGCTCGAATCGAGCACCGCGCACGGGCTGGATCCGGATTTCGTCGAGGCGATGGGCTTTGCCTGGCTGGCCCGCCAGACCCTGCGCGGCCTGCCCGGCAACCTGCCATCGGTGACCGGTGCGGCCGGCCCGCGCGTGCTGGGCGGCATCTATCCGGCGTAGCGTGGTGGCGGCCATGCGGCCGATCGGCGCCACTGTCGTGCGTGATCAGTCCTGTGCCACCTGTGCGGTGTCATCAATCCGCCCGATCATCGCGTAGCCCGGATCGTCCGGCACCGACTGCAGGGCGGCCAGCGCTTCCTGCAGCACGTCGACCTCCTGGTTGTCGAAGCCCGGGGTCTCGCCTTCGTAGACATGCAGGCCCTGCTCCAGCAGGTACAGCAGCGCATCGGACAGCGCCCAGCCGCGTGCTTCCGCCAGGCGACGGATGCGCCGGGCGAGGAACTCGTCGACATCCCGCAGCACGATGTCCATGCCAGCCACGTTCATCCCCCTCCTCCCATGACCCCGGGCTCCCTGACCGGATCGCGGATACGCTGCCACAGCCACGCCAGCAGCAGCAAGGTCGGCACCACGGTCAGCGCGCTGAGCACGAAGAACGTCGCGTAGGACGTCGCCTCGACCAGGAAGCCGGACACGCCGCCGGCGAACTTGCCGGGCAGGTTGGCCAGCGACACCAGCAGCGCGTACTGGGTGGCGGTGAAGTTGCGATCGGTCAGTGACGACATGAAGGCCACCAGCACGGTGCCGGCGAAGCCCTGGAACAGGTTGTCGGCGCTGATGGCGAGATAGAACGCCCAGATCTGCCCGGGGTTGTAGGCCATCAGCAGGAACGCGAGGTTGGACAGCGCCACGCCAATCGCGGCCACGAACAGCATCCGCCGGAAGCCGAACGCGGCCACGCAGATGCCGCCAAGAAACGCACCGACGATGCCGGTCCAGATGCCGTAGAGCTTGGACACGGTGGCGATGTCGGCCTTGCTGTAGCCGGAGTCGAGGTAGAACGGCCCCGCCATCACCCCGATCACCTGGTCGGGGAACTTGAAAAGGCCGACGAAGGCCAGCAGTGCCAGCCCAAGCAGCAGGCCATTGGTCGAGAAGAAACTGGTGAACGGCTGCCAGAACGCACCGAAGAAATCGATCCGGCGCACCACCGTGGCCTCCGGAATCGCCGGCTCGCGCGCGACCAGTGTGGTGACCACCGGCACCAGCATCAGCGCCGCCATCCACAGGTAGGCGCCGGTCCAGCCCTGGAATTCGGCCAGGTACAGCGCACCCGCACCGCCAACGATCAGGCCGATGCGATAGCCCAGCGTGTAGGTCGCGGCCAGCGCGCCCTGCGCGGTCGCGGGCGCGATCTCGATGCGGTAGGCGTCGACCACCGAGTCCTGGGTCGCGCCGGCGAAGGAGCCCACCAGCACCCAGATCACCAGCGTGGTCACGCCCATCTCCGGCCGCGACAGCGCCAGCGCGCCAAGGCTGGCGGCGACCAGCAGCTGCGAGAACAGCAGCCACGAACGGCGCCGGCCAAGGAACGCGGTCAGCGGAAACGCGTAGCGGTCGATCAGCGGCGCCCACAGGAACTTCAGCAGGTAGAAGAAGCTCGCCAGGCTGATCAGGCCGATGCTGCCGAGGTCGAGGCCGACATCGCGCAGGCGGGTGGACAGCGTCATCGACGCGATCAGCAGGAACGGCAGGCCGGAGCCGAAGCCCAGCACCAGCATGGTGAACGCCGACGGCGTGCCGAACGCGCGGCGGATGCCGGCCCAGCCCTTGTAGGACACCGGCGCTGCGGCGTCGCCGGCCTGGCTCATGCGCGGTAGTCCACGGTATAGGGCGCGTGGTCGGAGAAGCGCGGCTCACGCAGGATCGAGCAACCCGACAGCCGTTCGCGCAGCGACGGCGTGCAGAACTGGTAGTCGATCCGCCAGCCGACGTTGTTGGCGCGCGCGGCGCCGCGGTTGCTCCACCAGGTGTATTCCACCTCGTCGGGCTTGAGCGCGCGGAAGGTGTCGACCCAGCCCTGCGCAGGCTGCGGCGAACCATCGCCGCACGCATCGGCGACCAGGCCATTGAGCCACGCGCGCTCGGGCGGCGTGCAGCCGGAATTCTTCTGGTTGCCGGTCCAGTTCCTGATGTCGTTTTTCGCGCGCACGATGTTCCAGTCACCGCACAGCACGTAGTCGCGCCCGCTGGCCAGCCATTCGTCGAGGATGGGTTTCAGCCACTCCATCACCTCGAACTTGAAGCCCTGGCGCAGTTCGCCCGACGAGCCCGACGGGATGTAGAGCGACACCACGCTGAGGTTGCCGAAGCGCGCCTCGAGATAGCGGCCCTCGTCGTCGAAGGGCGCCCAGCCCAGCGACGCGCGCAGCTCGTCGGGTTCGCGGCGGCTGTAGATCGCCACCCCGCTGTAGCCCTTCTTCGTCTGCGCATCGCGGAACGCCACGTGGTAGCCGGGTGGCCGGAACTGTTCGCCGGCGAGCTGGTGCTCCTGCGCCTTGGTTTCCTGCACGCAGAGGATGTCGGCGTCCTGCAGCGCGAACCAGTCGAAGAAACCCTTGCTGGCAGCGGAACGGATGCCGTTTGCGTTGAAACTGATGATTCTCATGCGGTGTTGGCGGCCCCACGGACGTCGCCGGCTAGCCTACCGGATTGCCCGGCGCATCGACCGGCCAGCGCGCCGTGGGAGAATGCGCGCCATGACCGACCACCGCACCCGCTTCCTCCGCCTGGCGCTCGATGTCCAGGCGCTGCGCTTCGGCGACTTCGTGCTGAAGTCCGGCCGCAACAGCCCGTACTTCTTCAATGCCGGACGATTCGATTCCGGCACCGCGCTGGCCGGGCTCGCCGACTGCTACGCCGACGCGATCGACGCCGCCGGCGTTGGCTTCGACCTGCTGTTCGGCCCCGCCTACAAGGGCATCCCGCTGGCCACCGCGCTGGCCTGCGAGTACGCCACGCGCGGTCGCGACCTGCCGGTGGCCTTCAACCGGAAGGAAGCCAAGGCGCATGGCGAGGGCGGCACCCTGATCGGTGCACCGCTGGACGGACGCCGGGTGCTGATCGTCGACGACGTGATCACTGCAGGCACCGCGATCCGCGAGGCGCTGGGGCTGATCGCGGCCGCCGGCGGCACGGTCGCCGGCATCGTCATCGCGCTCGACCGCCAGGAGGTCGTCGACGAACACGCAACGCCGCGGCAGTCCGCGGCCCAGGCGGTGGCCACCGCACACGCGGTGCCGGTGATCGCCGTGGCAACGCTGGACGACCTGCTTGCGTTCGCCACCCAAAGCGCGTCACTCTCGTCGGAGCACGCGCGGTTGCTGGACTATCGCGCGCGTTACGGCAGCCAGGGCTGAGCATACCGACGGACGTTCGAACCGGCCGGGGGACGGGAGCGACCACGATGGACACGAAGACGATCATCACCGCGGCGGTCTGGGCAACGGCCCTGCTCGCCTGCGCGCCGGCAACGGCACAGAAGGCCGGCGGCGACACGCGCCGGGTGTACTGCTGGGAGGAGAGCGGCCGCAAGATCTGCGGTGACGCGCTGCCGGCCTCGGCGGTGGATGCACCGCGCACCGAGTTCAATGCCCGCACCGGCCTGGCGCGCGAGCAGCTGGGGCGCGCGCTGTCCTCGGCGGAACGCGCGGTCGCGGCAGAGGCCGCACGCCAGGCTGCACTCGCCGCCGAGGCCGATACCGCACGCCAGCGCCGCGACCTCGCCATGGTGGAGTCCTACGCGGCCGAGTCCGACCTGGAGCGCGCCTATGGCGAGCGCATCACCCTGGTCGACGAGTCGGTGAAGACCTCGCAGATGGGCGTGGCCAACCTGCGCGCCAGCCTGCTGAGCCTGCTGCGACAGGCCGCCGACCTGGAACTGCAGCAGCAGCCGGTGCGCAAGCCGTTGGCCGACAACATCCTCGCCCAGCACGCCGACCTGCTGCGGCAGCAGGCGATCCTGCAGCAGCAGCTGGCCGAGCGCAGCACGCTGGACCGCGACCTGCAGGACGCGCTCGCCCGCTATCGCGAACTCAAGCAGCTGCAGGCGGACTGAGCCGGCCGGCGACTCCGCCGGTCAGGGGCCTGTCGGCGGCATTTCGTCGCGTACGCGCACGAAGCGCGCGAAGCGCGGCAGGCCCCGCGCGGTCAGGCCGGAATAGCGATAGGTGACCCAGCTGCCGGGCGGCGGCGGCGCGTCGCGTTGCGCATCGGTGAAGCCGCTGCCCAGCCGCAGATGCCGACCATCCGGCAACTCCACCAGCAAAGCACCGAGCCTGCCAGCATGGCGCCCCTGCCCGGGCAGGTGGGCGACCACGCGAGCCTCGGCGTCGTCATGCGGCTTGTATTTGAGCAGCAGCTCGCTGCGCCCGCTGCGGTAGCGCGAGTCGCGATGGTGGAGCATCAACCCTTCGCCACCGGCGGCAACCACCGCGCGGAAATGGGCGTCGAGCGCCATCCGGTCGGCAAAGCGGCGCTGAGGCACCGGCCGCAACCAGGCGATGCCGGCCGCATCGAGCAGGCGCCGCATGCGTGCGATGCGCGCTTCGAAGCCGGCATCCTCGTCGGGCAGGTCGAACACCAGGAACCGCACCTCGCGCCAGGCGGTGTCCTCGCCGCCGTCGCTTCCGCGGACCAGCGCGCTGACCGCATCGAAGCGCCCGCGCCCAATCCACAGCTCCCCGTCCATCACCTGCGAAGGCCAGTTCTCGATGAACCAGGCCGGCGGCCGCACGCGCATGCCACCGCGCGTCCACAGGGCAGTGCCATCCCAGCGCGCGCGCACGCCGTCGAGTTTCTCGCTGACCCAGTACGCGCCGATGTCGTCGACATCCTGCGCGTAGGTGCCGGCAAGCATCGGCGGTGGCGCGCCGGGTGGTACCGCGAGCGCGGTGAAGCTACATGCCGTCGCACTGCACAGCAGTGCGATCCGCAGCCAGTGGTTGAACGTCCCGTCCATGTCGCGGCATCCGCTGGCCCGTCCCTGGGCGACAGCTCGAGCTTCGCGCCAGGCGCCGGGAAACGCCATCGGAAAACCCTGCGTTGGCGCGTCGGGATTCGACACGCCAGTGGCTGGAAGACCTGAGCGCGGATCAGAACGCCAGCGGCAGTTCCGGATCCACCGCCAGCAGCTGCTCGCGGAAGGTCTGCTGGATGCGCTTGAGCGCAGCCTCGCTGTCGGCGTCGAAGCGCAGCACCAGCACCGGCGTGGTGTTGGATGCGCGCACCAGGCCCCAGCCATCGGCCCAGTCGGCGCGTACGCCGTCGATGGTCGACAGCCGCGCGCCTTCCAGCGTGGCCGCGGCCTGGAAACGCTCGACGAAGGCATGCGGGTCGCCCCCCGGCGCCTGCACCTTGATCTCCGGCGTCGACACCCCGGCCGGCAGTGCGTGCAGCACCTGGGTCGGCGTCTCCGCCTGCGCAGCGAGGATCTCCAGCAGGCGCGCGGCCGCATAGATGCCGTCGTCGAAGCCGTACCAGCGCTCGGCGAAGAAGAAGTGGCCGCTCATCTCGCCGGCCAGTTCCGCTTCGGTCTCGCGCATCTTCGCCTTGATCAGCGAATGGCCGGTCTTCCACATCAGCGGGCTGCCGCCGTGGCGCAGGATGTGGCCCGGTAGTTTCCCGGTCGACTTGACGTCGAAGATGATCACCGCGCCGGGGTTGCGCTCGAGCACGTCGGCGGCGAACAGCATCAGCAGGCGATCCGGGAAGATGTTCTCACCGTCGCGGGTGACCACGCCCAGGCGGTCGCCATCGCCGTCGAAGGCGATGCCGAGGTCCGCGTCGAGGCGCTTGACCATGCTCACCAGGTCCTCGAGGTTGTGCGGCTCGCTCGGGTCCGGATGGTGGTTGGGGAAGGTGCCGTCGATCTCGCAGTACAGCGGCACGACCTCGGCGCCGATCGCCTCCAGCACGCGCGGACCGATCTCGCCGGCGACGCCGTTGCCGGCATCCACGACGACCTTGAGCGGGCGTTCGACCTGCACGTCGGACGCGATGCGCTCGACGTAGGCCTCGGCGATGTCCTGTTGCGACAGCCCGCCGGGCGCGGGCGCGGTATACAGGCGGTCTTCGGCGATGCGCGCGTAGAGGTCGACGATGGCGTCGCCCGACAGCGTCTCGCCGCCGACCACGATCTTGAAGCCGTTGTAATCCGGCGGGTTGTGGCTGCCGGTCAGCGAGATGCAGCAGCCGGTGCGCAGGTGATAGGCGCCGAAATAGGCCACCGGCGTCGGCACCATGCCGATGTCGATGACATTGCGACCGGCGCGGCGCAGGCCTTCGGTGAGACCCGCCAGCAGGTCGGGGCCGGACAGGCGGCCGTCGCGGCCGATCACGATGTCGGCGAGGTCCTGCTCGCGCATCAACGAACCGATGGCCTGGCCGATCAGTTCGGCGATGCCGGCATCGAGCGTTTCGCCGACCACGCCACGGATGTCGTAGGCGCGGAAGATGCTGCGGTCGATGCGCGCAGGTTGGGGTTTGGACACGTCCTTGACCTCGGATCTCTGGGGGACATCATTATCGACCGGTGCCTGCGCCACAGCTTCGAGCAGGGTGGGCGCACCGTCCTCGCCCGCCACCGCGTCGCGTGCGAACCCGGGCAGGACGCGCCAGGCGATGTACGCCAGCAGCAACAGCACCAGTGCGACGACGAAGGCCGGCATGCCGGCCAGGCCGAACGGCGCGGCGGCACCATATGGAAGACCGGCCGCCACCCGCAGGCCGCTGTCGGCAACCGGCGTGCCCAGCCGCTCCGCCGCGCCGGCATGGTCGGCACTGCCGCGTTCAAACAGGGTGACGCTGCCCTGCCGCACGGCGAGATACATCCGGTCCTCGTCGATGGCGGCGCTGTCGAAACCGGCGCGGATCCGTGCCAGCGGCAGGCGCGCCACCGCCACCCCGGCCAGCGCGCCGTCGGCATCCTTGATCGGTGCCGCGACGGCGAGCCGTTCGCTGCCGTCTTCGCGGATGACCAGCGCCAGTGCACGGTCATCGCTCATCGCCGCTTCCAGCACCGCGGCGCGGCCGAAGCCGGTAGCGGACAGGTCGGCGTACACGCTTTCCAGCGCAGGCGGATACACCGCCGCCTCTTCCAGCAATGGCCAGTCGCGGGCGAGTGCCGCGGCGGCGGCCTCGACCTCGCCGCGCAACAGCGGTCCACGCACCTGCGGCGAGTCCAGGCGCCCGGTCAGCCGCTCCTGCTCGGCGCGCAGGGCCTGCGCCACCGACTGCGAGACCAGATCACGCGCCTGCTCCAGCGCCGCGCGCCGGCCGGTGTCCTGGACATGGCGCCATCCGCCCCAGGCGATCCACAACGCCAGCAGCGCCAGCGCGATCGCCAGCAGCGGCAGGAACGGTCGCGCGCGTGCCAGCAACATGCGGGCCTTGTGCGGTTGGGTGTCGCTCATCCTTTGATTCCCCAGAACAGCCGGATCGGGACGCGTCGCGTCGACGCCCCCTGCGTCGCCACCGCGTCCAGACATCTACGCAACATGCGTGCCATGCACTGTCGCACGGCGCATAACGTACCGCCGATTCGCGCCGCACGCGATACCGCGACGCGTGCAGCGTCAACGCACGCCGGTATGGCCGAAGCCGCCGCTGCCGCGCGTGCTCGCGGTGAAGCCGTCAACCAGCTCGAGCTCCGCACGCACCACCGGCAGCAGCACCAGCTGTGCGATGCGATCGCCGACGGCGATGGTGTAGGCCTCGCGGCCGCGGTTGAAGACGCTGATCATCAGCGGACCCTGGTAATCGGCATCGATCAGCCCGGTGCCGTTGCCCAGCACGATGCCGTGGCGATGGCCGAGGCCCGAACGTGGCAGCACCACCGCGCACAGGCCGGGATCGGCGATGTGGATCGCCAGCCCGCTGGGCACCAGCGCCGCATCGCCCGGCCCGAGCACCAGCGGCGCATCGAGCGCGGCGCGCAGGTCGAGCCCGGCACTGCCGGCGGTGGCATAGGCCGGCAACGGCCATACATTGCCGTAGCGCGGATCGAGGCGCTGGACCTGCAGGACATGGACTGCGGACACCGGTGGACTCCGTGGCAGGCCGCTCCCGGACCGGGGCGGCGGTGGGATCAGGTCGCGAACACCAGATCGAGCAGTTGTTCGGCGAGCGCGGTCTTCGCTGTGGGGCCGAGCGCCTGTTCGCCGTCGGGCCAGTACACGGTCAGCGCATTGTCTTCGCTCTCGAAGCCGCTGCCCGGCTGGCCGACGCGGTTGGCGGCGATGAAATCCAGCCGCTTGCGCACCAGCTTGTCGCGCGCATAGCCGGCAAGATCGCCGGTCTCGGCGGCGAACCCGACCAGCCGCAGCGGGCGCAACGGGTGCACGCCGAGGTCGGCGAGGATGTCGGCGGTGCGCACGCATTCGACCACCAGGGTGTCGCCGTGCTTCTTCAGCTTGTCGGCCGCCACCGCGCGCGGGGTGTAGTCGGCCACCGCGGCGGCGGCGATATAGGCATCGGCCGGCAGTGCGGCGAACACCGCCGCGTGCATCTGCGCGGCGGAGCGCACGTCGATGCGCTGCACGCCCGGCGGGGTCTCAAGATGGACGGGGCCCGCGACCAGCACCACGTCGGCGCCGCGGCGCGCGGCCGCGGCGGCCACCGCGAAGCCCATCCGGCCGCTGCTGCGGTTGCCGAGGAACCGCACCGGATCGATGTCCTCGTAGGTCGGGCCTGCGCTCACCACGATGCGCAGGCCGGCAAGCGCTGCGCTCATCCGGCGAGCTCGCGCACGATCCATTCCGGTTCGCGCAGGCGCCCGGGGCCGGATTCGCCCTCGGCCAGCGGGCCGTCGTCCGGGCCGATCACCTGCACGCCGCGCGTGCGCAACGTCTCGACGTTGGCCTGCGTGGCCGGGTGCCGCCACATGCGGTGATTCATCGCCGGCGCGATCGCCACCCGTGCCTCGGTGGCCAGATACAGCGTGCTGACCAGGTCGTTGGCGAAGCCGTGCGCAAGGCGCGCGATCAGGTCCGCGGTGGCCGGTGCCACCACCACCCGCTGCGCCCAGGCGGCCAGTTCCAGATGCCCCATCGCGGCTTCCGCGGCGGCATCCCACAGCGAGGTCCGTACCGGCTGGCCCGACACCGCCTGGAAGGTCGCGGTGCCGACGAACTGCTGCGCGTGTTCGGTCATCGCCACCCGCACCTCGGCCCCGGCATCGCGCAGGCGGCGCACCAGCTCGGCGGCCTTGTAGGCGGCGATTCCGCCACCCACGCACACCAGCACGCGCTGGCCGGCAAGCAGGCCGTCGAGCGGCGGAGGTGGCTGGCTCATCGGTGGGAAAAATCCGACACGGACACGGGCGCACAGCTTACCCGAAGGCAGGGCCGCGCCCGGCTGCGCCGCGTGTCCCGGCACGGTGCAATGGCTGCAGGCGTCGTCGTGCGGGCGGTCGCCCCGAAGCCACGGCCTCCCCTGTCGTGCAGGCCGCCCGCCGCGACGCTCCCTGATGGAGGCTCGCCATGCACATCCGCGACTGGCCCAGCAGCGAACGGCCGAGGGAGAAGCTGCTCGCACGCGGCGCGGCGGTGCTGTCGGATGCCGAATTGCTGGCGATCTTCCTCGGCTCCGGCCTGCGCGGACGCGACGCGGTGGCCACCGCGCGCGAGCTGCTCGCAGGCCATGGCCCGTTGCGCAAACTGCTCGAGCGCACACCGGCGCAGCTGGCCGCCCTGCCCGGGCTCGGCCCGGCCCGCGCGGCGCTGCTCGCCGCCGCACTCGAACTGTGCGCTCGTTACCTGGCCGCGGGCCTCGAACGCGGCGAGGCATTGAGCGATCCCCAGTCGGCCGGACGCTATTTCGCCCAGCGCCTGCGCGGCTACCCGCACGAGGTGTTCGCGGCGCTGTTCCTCGATACCCGCCACCGAGCACTGGCCTTCGAGGAACTGTTCCGCGGCACCATCGACGGCGCCGAGGTGCATCCACGCGAGGTGGTGCGCCGCGCGCTGGCCCATAACGCCGCGGCGCTGATCGTCGGCCACAACCACCCCAGCGGCAGCGCCGAACCCAGCGCCGCGGATCGCACGGTGACCGCGCAGCTGAAGCAGGCGCTGGGGCTGGTGGACGTGCGTCTGCTCGATCATTTCGTCGTCGGCGACGGCCCGCCGGTCTCGCTGGCCGCGCGCGGCTGGGTCTGACGGTCGCGAAGGGCGGAACGCGCGGGCCGGCGGCCGTCTACACTATCGGCCCCCTGCGCCACCGCATACCGCCTGTGAAATCCCAGCTCCGCGCCCTGATCGAACAGGGCCTCGACGCCCTGCGTACCCGGGGCGACCTGCCCGCCGACCTCGCCAGCCCCGACTTCATCGTCGAGCGACCGAAGGATCGCAGCCATGGCGATTTCTCCACCAACGTGGCGATGCTGCTGGCCAAACCCGCCCGCAGCAATCCACGGGCACTCGCCCAGGCGCTGACCACGGCATTGCCGCAGACCGGACTGGTGGCCTCGGTGGACATCGCCGGGCCGGGCTTCATCAACTTCCGCCTGGCGCCCCCGGCCTGGCAGGCACAGCTGCGCGAGGTCCATGACCAGGGCGAATCGTACGGCCACAACAACTCCGGTGCCGGCCGCCGCGCCGGCGTGGAATACGTGTCGGCCAACCCGACCGGCCCGCTGCATGTCGGCCACGGCCGCGCGGCGGCGATCGGCGACTGCATCGCGCGCGTGCTCGAGGCCAACGGCTGGGACGTGGCGCGCGAGTTCTACTACAACGACGCCGGCGTGCAGATCGAGAACCTGGCCCGCTCCACGCAGGCCCGCGCCCACGGTCACGCACCGGGCGGTGCCGACTGGCCAGCCGATGCCTACAACGGCGACTACATCGCCGACGTCGCGGCCGCCTACCTGCGCGGCGACAGCGTCGAGGTCGACGGGCACGTGGTGACCGGTGCCGGCGATGCCGACGACCTCGACGCCATCCGCCGCTTCGCCGTGGCGTGGCTGCGTCGCGAACAGAACGCCGACCTCGCCGCGTTCGGGGTCTCGTTCGACGTGTATTTCCTCGAGTCGTCGCTGTATGCCGACGGCAAGGTCGAGGAAACCGTGCGCGAGCTGGTCGCCCACGGCCACACCTACGAAGAGGGCGGCGCGCTGTGGCTGCGCAGCACCGATTTCGGTGACGACAAGGACCGCGTGATGCGCAAGTCCGACGGCACCTACACCTACTTCGTGCCCGACGTCGCCTATCACCTCTCGAAGTGGCAGCGCGGCTACGAGCGCGCGATCACCGAACTCGGCGCCGACCACCACGGCTCGCTGGCACGCGTGCGCGCTGGCCTGCAGGCACTCGACACCGGCATTCCGCAGGGCTGGCCGGAATACGTGCTGCACCAGATGGTCACGGTCATGCGCGGCGGCGAGGAGGTGAAGCTGTCCAAGCGCGCCGGCAGCTACGTCACCCTGCGCGACCTGATCGACGAGGTCGGTCGCGACGCCACGCGCTGGTTCCTGGTCGCACGCCGACCGGATTCGCAGCTGGTGTTCGACATCGATTTCGCGCGCAGCCAGTCGCTCGACAACCCGGTGTACTACGTGCAGCTCTCGCACGCGCGCATCTGCGGCCTGCTGCGGCAGCTCGAAGAGCGTGGGCTGGCCTTCGACGCCCAGAGCGGTCTGGACCGGCTGCCGGACCTCGACAGCGGCGCGACCCGCGACCTGCTCACCGACCTGTCGCGCTTCCCCGAGGTCGTGGAAGCGGCCGGGCAGTCGCTGGAGCCGCACCTGGTCGCGGCCTACCTGGTCGAGCTGGCGCAGGCGTTCCAGTCCTACTACAACGACCACCAGTTCCTGGTGGACGATGCCGGGCTGCGCGACTCGCGCCTGGCACTGGCGCTGGCCACCCGCCAGGTGCTGGCGAATGGCCTGGCCCTGCTCGGGGTGGCCGCGCCGCAGCGGATGTAGCCCGCGCACGCGGTGCATGACGAACGCCGCACATGGCTTCGGCATACACTGGATCGCATGTTTCTGGTTCGAAACGGCCGCAGTGCGGCAATGACACGAGGAAGGCAAGGCAGTGGCAGCACGACGCGGTAGATCGCAGGCACGGCGCAACGGCGGAAACTCCGGCGGGCTGCCCGGCTGGGCGTGGATGATCATCGGCATCGTGCTGACCATCATCGTGGTGATGCTGGCGCCGCGCGTTCTGAAGTCCGACGGCAGCGACGGCTTCTACCGTCCGCGCGCCAACCCCGATGCGCAGCCGGCCCTGCCGTCGAGCATCGACGAGGACGTGGCGGCACCTGCCCCCGCACGGCGTCGACCGGCACCGGCCGACACCGCACCGCTGCCGGCGACCGAACCCGACTACGACTTCTACACCGTGCTGCCCGGCCAGGAAGTGCCGATGACCGACGCGGAACTCGCTGCCAGCACGCGTGCCGAAGAGGCCCGCCGCCAGCGCGAGGATGCACAGCGCCGCCAGGATGCGGCCGACCTGGCTCCGCCGCAGACCCCTGCAGCGGCCCCGTCGCCGGCATCGACCGCGGCGACCACCACGCCCGCCACCACGACGACGACGACGCCGGCCACTGCGGCCACCACGCCGGCGCAGGACACCACCGCGCGCTATCTGTTGCAGGCCGGCTCGTTCAGCGCCTCCGGCGATGCCGAGGCGCTGAAGGCGCGCATCGCCCTGCTCGGCCTGTCGGCACGGGTCGAATCCGGCAACGCCAACGGCCGCACCGTCTACCGCGTGCGCATGGGCCCGTACGGCACCGCCACCGAACTCGCCGACGCCAAGGCCAAGCTGCAGGGCGGCGGACTGCAGGCGTTGCCGATCAAGGTGCAATAAAGCTGCCGCCGGCGCTGCGGATGCCGCGACAGGCGGACTGCAGGGCCAGCACCTTTCGCCAGCCGCTGCCGGCCGCCCGCGTCCCGCCTGCGAACGGAGTGCATCGATGACCCGGACCATCCTCATCACCGGCGCGACCGCCGGCTTCGGCCGCGCCGCCGCGGAACGCTTCGCCACCGCCGGCTGGCAGGTGGTCGCCTGCGGCCGTCGCGCCGAACGCCTGCACGCGCTGGCCGCGGCACTGGGCGAGCGGGTGCATGCCTGCGCCTTCGACATCCGCGATGCCGACGCGATGCAGGCCGCGCTCGACGCGTTGCCAGACGCGTTCCGCGACATCGACGTGCTGGTCAACAATGCCGGCCTGGCGTTGGGCACCGCACCCGCACAGCAGGCCAGCCTCGCGCAGTGGCGGCAGATGATCGACACCAACGTCACCGCACTGGCGACGCTGACGCATGTGCTGCTGCCGACGCTGATCGCGCGCCGCGGCGCGATCCTCAACGTCAGCTCGATCGCCGGCAGCTATCCCTATCCCGGCGGCAACGTCTACGGCGGCACCAAGGCCTTCGTCACCCAGTTCTCGCTGGGCCTGCGCGCGGACCTGCACGGCACCGGCGTGCGCGTCACCTCGATCGAGCCGGGGCTGGCCGAGACCGAGTTCACCCTGGTACGCACTGGCGGCGACCAGGCGGCATCGGATGCGCTGTACCGCGACGCTGCGCCGATCACCGCCGACGACATCGCCGAGACCCTGTGGTGGGTGGCCAACCTGCCGCCGCACCTCAACATAAACCGGCTGGAAGTGATGCCGGTCAGCCAGTCGTTCGCCGGCTTCCAGGTGCACCGCGCCGGTTGAGCCGGCGCGCGTACCACGTGGCGCCTCAATCCAGCGGCGCGTCGTCCAGGTAGGTGTAGCCGGTGAGTCCGGCTTCCAGCGCCTCGCGCAGGCGCACGAGTTCCCCGTCGCCGAGGCCCGCCGCCACGAGCTTGTCCTCGTAACGCTGGCGCAGGTCGTCGATGCGGTAGCCGACGTAGTCGAGCATCACGTCGGTGGTATCGCCGCGGCGCTGCTGCTGGATCGCGAAGCCGTCGCCGCTGCGGCGCACCTCGATCGCATCGGTGTCGCCGAACAGGTTGTGGATGTCGCCGAGGATCTCCTGGTAGGCGCCCACCAGGAAGAAGCCGAGCCGGTAGCTTTCGCCCGGCCGCATCGCGTGCAAGGGGAGTGAGCTGTCGAGATCCTCGTTCTCGACATAGATGTCGATCTGGCCATCGGAATCGCAGGTGAGGTCGGCGATGATGCCGCGCCGCTCCGGGGCCTCGTCGAGGCGTTCGATCGGCACGATCGGAAACACCTGGTCGATCGCCCACACGTCGGGCATCGATTCGAAGATGCTGAAATTGACGAAGTACTTGTCGACCAGGCGCTCGTTGAGCTCGTCGAGCAGCGGACGGTGGCTCTTCTCATCGTAGGTCAGGCGCGCGCGCACGGCATGCGCGATCGCGTAGAAGAGATCGTCGATGCGCGCGCGGTGCACAAGGTCGAGCTGGCCGAGCGCGTACATCGCCAGGCCTTCGGCGTGGAAGTGCTGCGCCTCCTGATACAGCTCCACCGCGGGGCGCTCGTCGAGCTCGCCGTGGATCTCGCGCAGCTGGCTGACCACCGACGGCTCGTCGTCGTGGGTGTCGGGCACGCGGCCTTCCGGCGCACGCTCGACCTCGGACACGTTGGCCACCAGCACCGCGTGGTGCGCGGTCATCGCGCGGCCGCACTCGGTGAGGATGCGCGGCTGCGCCAGGCCGTGCTCGGTACAGGCCTGCGCCAGCGGCTGCACGATGTTGCTGGCGTACTGGCGCATGCCGTAGTTGACCGAGTTGTAGCTGCGCGAGCGCGTGCCTTCGTAGTCGATGCCGAGGCCACCGCCGACATCCACGTGGTCGATCTTCGCGCCGAGCTGCGACAGCTCGACGAAATAGCGGGTCGCCTCGCGCATGCCGTTGGCGATGTCGCGCACGTTGGAGATCTGCGACCCCATGTGGAAATGCAGCAGCTTGAGGCAGTCGCCGCGCCCGCTGTCGCGCAGGCTCTTCCACAGATCCAGCAGCTGCCGCGGCGACAGGCCGAACTTGGACTTGTCACCGCCGGAGTTCTGCCACTTGCCGGCGCCCAGCGACGCCAGCCGCATGCGCACGCCGAGCACCGGTTCGACGCCGAGGGCGGCGGCTTCCTCCATCACCAGCCGCAGCTCGGTCGGCTTTTCGATGACGATGTAGGTCTCCAGCCCCAGCCTGCGGCCGATCAGCGCCAGGCGGATGTACTCGCGGTCCTTGTAGCCGTTGCAGATGATCGTCCCGCCGGGGCGGCTCAGCGCCAGCACCGCCATCAGTTCGGGCTTGCTGCCGGCTTCCAGGCCGAAGCCCTCGCCATGGTGCGAGGCCAGCGTGCCGGCAACACCTGCGTGCTGGTTGACCTTGATCGGATACACCGCGGTGTAGCCGCCGCGGTAGTCCCAGTCGGCCTGCGCCTCGGCAAATGCCGTCTGCAACTGGCCCAGCCGGTGGGCAAGGATTTCCGGGAAACGCACCAGCAGCGGCAGGCTCGCACCCTGTGCCCGCGCTTCGTCGACGATCGCCGGCAGCGGCAGTGCGGTCGCGTCGCGGTCGCCCGGGCGCACTACCACGCGACCCTGCTCGTCGACGTCGAAGAAGCCTTCCGACCAGTGCGGAATCGAATAGGTCTTGCGGGCGTGGTCGATGGACCAGGCTGCCATGGCGGACATCCGGAAAGCGTGGGAGCGCCTATTCTACGGAGCCCGGCGCGCAGGGGTGGTCACGTGCGCTCCGCTACAATGCGCGGCCCGCTGCGACGCCATCCGCGCGCGCCCCACGACAACGCCCACGCGGGCAGCGTCCCTGCGAGAGCATCCCATGACCACGACCGACTGGCTGTACGAGAACTTCGACCCCGCAGGCTCCGCGATCGGCTATCGCGTCACCCGCAAGCTCGACGAGGTGCAGTCGCCGTTCCAGAAGATCGAGATCTACGAGTCGACCGACTGGGGCAACGTGATGCTCATCGACGGCGCGATGATGGTGACCACCCGCGACAACTTCCTCTACCACGAGATGATGTCGCATCCAGCGCTGTTCACCCATCCGGATCCGAAGCAGGTGGTCATCATCGGTGGCGGCGACTGCGGCACGCTGCGCGAAGTGCTGCGCCACTCCGGCGTGGAGCGCGCGGTGCAGTGCGACATCGACGAGCAGGTCACCCGGATGGCCGAGAAGTATTTCCCGGAGCTGTGCGAATCCAACAACGACCCGCGCGCGGAGATCCTGTTCGACGACGGCATCGCCTGGATGAAGAACGCCGCGCCGGGCTCGCTCGACATCGTGATCGTCGATTCCACGGATCCGGTCGGCCCGGCCGAGGGGCTGTTCAACCGGAGCTTCTTCGAAAGCTGCTTCCGCGCACTGAAGGACGACGGCATCCTCGTCCAGCAGTCGGAATCCCCGCTGGTGCTGCTGGAACTGATCCAGGCCATGCGCGCCGAGATGGGCAAGGCCGGTTTCGACAGCTTCCAGACCCTGCCCTTCCCGCAGCCCTGCTACCCGACCGGCTGGTGGAGTTGCACGCTGGCGCGCAAGGGCGGTCGCGGCTTCGAGTTCCGGGAAGTGGATGCGGCCGCAAAGACATTCGAAACGCAGTACTACAGCGCCGACATCCACAAGGCGGCACAGGTGCTGCCGCCGTTCGTGGCGAAGGCGCTGGACGCCGACTGATCGGTACTGGAACTGGATCTGCCGACCGCCGGAGCGGTCGGCAGCGGATCAGTTCCAACCAGGTGTGGAGTTCTCACGGCACCCGCCCACACATCGGGCATCGCGGGAACCCCGGGATTCAAGCGCGCGCTCGCGTTCCTCGCGACGCTGCGCCACGGTCTTGCACACGCTCACCGGTCGGTTGCTGCCGATCGGTCGGCTGCGCTCGCAGACCATGCGGTCGTCCTCCGCCTTGTTGACCAGCGCGCTGATTTCTTCGAGATCGTTGAAGAGCGCCACCTGGTCGTTCCGCGGAAGCTCGGTGGTACTGGAGCGGCCATCGAGCCGTCCGAGCACCCGCTCCTGGGCCTGCAGCAGACGCTCGCGGTCGGCACCCGCCATGTCCTTGTATCGCCCGCTCCGCTGCTGGGCGGCCTGCCGGATCTCGTGCTGCTGGGCCACGATGGCGGCTGCATCGGTTTCAACCAGCACCGGTGCCTGTGACTCGGCCGATGCAGAGGTTGTCCACCACATCGTCAACATCAATGCCGCCGCGGTAATCCTGCCCTTCATACGCTTCTCCTGACGGTTCAGGTGCCGTACCCCCGTGGCCGGCAAGCCCCCCGAACAGCCGTTATAGCGCATCTCCGTCGAGCTCACCCGTGCGGATGCGGACCGCGCGTTCGAGCGAATACACGAACACCTTGCCGTCGCCGATCTTGCCGGTGTTGGCGGCCTTGAGGATGGCTTCGACGACCGTATCAGCCTGGTCGTCGGTTACCGCCACCTCGAGCTTGAGCTTGGGCAGGAAGTCGACCACGTACTCGGCACCGCGGTAGAGCTCGGTGTGGCCCTTCTGGCGGCCGAAGCCCTTGACCTCGGTGACGGTGATGCCGGCCACGCCGGCGTCGGCGAGTGCTTCGCGTACGTCATCGAGTTTGAAGGGCTTGATGATCGCCATGATCATCTTCATTCACGCAGCCTCCATCGGATCGAGCGGCAGCATAGCG
Organism: Luteimonas yindakuii; assembly: GCF_004803715.2. Taxonomy (NCBI): domain Bacteria; kingdom Pseudomonadati; phylum Pseudomonadota; class Gammaproteobacteria; order Lysobacterales; family Lysobacteraceae; genus Luteimonas; species Luteimonas yindakuii. The sequence continues at coordinate 185,352 of NZ_CP039383.2, read as the reverse complement.
CACTGCCTGCGGGCGACCAGCGGCTACAATGCGCCCACCCATCGATCCGTCCTGTTCGGACTATTCCTACCGCGTTTCGCGATCCGCGCCGACTGCGCTGGCAGCGGCACGCATGCATGCTGATTGCGTACCCGGAGGCTCCCCCATGATCGACCTCAGCAACATCGACGAACTGGCGCGCCGCCTCAGCGGCCTGGTGCCGCCGGGCCTGCGCGACAGCCGCGAGGAGATGCAGGAGAACTTCCGCGCGGTGCTGCAATCGGGACTGGGCAAGCTCGACCTGGTGACCCGCGAGGAGTTCGACGTGCAGCGCGCGGTCCTGCTGCGTACGCGCGAGAAGCTCGAGGCACTGGAGCAGGCCGTGCAGTGGCTCGAGTCCGAACTCGCCCGCAATCCTCCGCGCGACAGCTCCGCCCACTGACGGAACGCCGGCAAGCACCATGGGACTCGCACTCGTGCATGGACGCGCGCGTGTCGGGGTTGCAGCACCACCGGTCCAGGTGGAAGTGCATCTCGGCGGTGGCCTGCCGTCGATGTCCATCGTCGGCCTGCCCGAAGCGGCGGTTCGCGAGGCCAAGGATCGGGTGCGGGCCGCGATCCAGTGCGCGCAGTTCGAGTTCCCCGCGCGCCGCATCACCGTCAACCTGGCGCCGGCGGACCTTCCGAAGCACGGCGGCCGCTTCGACCTGCCGATCGCGCTGGGCATCCTTGCCGCCAGCGGGCAGATTCCGCTGGATGCCCTGCGCGATACCGAATTCATCGGCGAACTCGGCCTGACCGGCGAACTGCGGCCGGTGGACGGCGCGCTTCCCGCCGCGCTTGCGGTGGCACAGGCCGGGCGCCGGCTGGTGGTCCCGGCGGGGAATGCCGCGGAAGCCGCGCTGGCCAACCGGGTGGACGTGCGTTCCGCGCGCACCCTGCTCGAGGTCTGCGCGATGCTGCATGGCCGCACCACGCTGCCGGCCGGCGTGGCGCCGGAGCCGCTACCGCCGAGCACCGCCGACATGCGCGATGTGCGCGGCCAGGGTCGTGCACGGCGTGCACTGGAGATCGCCGCGGCCGGAGGCCATCACCTGTTGCTGGTCGGTCCGCCGGGCTGTGGCAAGACCCTGCTGGCTTCACGGCTACCGGGCCTGCTGCCCGAACCGGGCGACGACGAGGCCCTCGAGGCCGCGGCGGTGGCGTCGGTGAACGGCGGGCTTGATCCGGCGCGCTGGCGGCAACGGCCGTTCCGCGCTCCTCACCACACTGCGAGCGCGGTGGCACTGGCCGGTGGCGGCAGCGAACCGCGGCCCGGCGAGATCTCGCTCGCACATCGCGGCGTGCTGTTCCTGGACGAACTCCCCGAATGGAACCGCTCGGCGCTGGAAGTGCTGCGCGAGCCGCTGGAGTCGGGCGTGGTGACGATCTCGCGCGCCGCACGGCAAGCTGAATTCCCGGCACGGTTCCAGCTGGTTGCGGCGATGAATCCCTGCCCGTGCGGCTGGGCCGGAGACGTATCCGGACGCTGCCGCTGCGCACCGGACGCGGTGCGCCGCTACCGCTCGCGCATTTCCGGCCCGTTGCTGGATCGCATCGACCTCCACGTCGAGGTGCCGCGGCTGCCTGCGCAAGCCTTGCGTCCCGACGCCCCCGAAGGCGAAGCCAGCGCAACGATCCGGGTACGGGTGGAAGCGGCGCGCGATGTGCAGCAGGCGCGCAGTGGCCGTTGCAATGCCCACCTCGACCAGGCCGCCACGACCGCGCATTGCCGCTTGCGCCCGCCCGAACAGCAGCTGCTGGAACGCGCGATCGAGTCGTTGCAGCTGTCGGCGCGCGCCATGCACCGCATCCTGCGCGTCGCGCGCACCATTGCCGATCTCGACGGCAGCCAGGACATCCTCGCCCAACACCTGGCGGAAGCACTGACCTACCGCGGCTTCACGGCAGAGCCGATGACCGCGGTGGCCTGACGGCGCACGCATGGGGCGTGGGCCGCGGATAACGGATTGACGCGGATCGACGCGGATAGAAACGCGGATGGAACCAGGTTGCTGCACGTACAACGTAGCCGGCAGCGTGACCGGCGCACATCGCTGTCCACGACCGGGCGTGGAGTATGTGCATGCCCGCAGCTCCGCGGGCACGCTCCTCTGCCACTGCGCCTTCGCCTGATCCGCGCTGTCCGCGTCCAACACCTCCCCTCACGCCGCGCGGGTGAACTGTTCCTCCTCGGTCGAACCGGTCAGCGCGGTGGTCGACGACTGCCCGCGCTGGATCACCTGGGTCACCGCGTCGAAGTAGCCGGTGCCGACCTCGCGCTGGTGGCGCACCGCGGTGAAGCCACGCTCGGCGGCGGCGAACTCCGCTTCCTGCAGTTCGACAAAGGCGGTCATCTGCGCGCGCGCATAGCCGTGGGCGAGGTGGAACATCGAATAGTTGAGTGCATGGAAGCCCGCCAGGGTGATGAACTGGAAGCGATAGCCGTAACTCGCCAGCTCACGCTGGAACTTCGCGATCGTGGCGTCGTCGAGGTTCTTCTTCCAGTTGAAGCTCGGCGAGCAGTTGTAGGCGAGCAGCTTGCCCGGGTACTTCGCGTGGATCGCCTCGGCGAAGCGATGTGAAGCGATGTGCGAAGTCCAGGTCCGGCTTGCCGGTCTCGCACCAGACCAGGTCCGCGTACGGCGCGTACGCCAGGCCGCGGCTGATCGCCTGGTCCAGTCCGTTGCGGGTCTTGTAGAAGCCTTCCACGGTGCGCTCGCCGGTGCAGAACGGACGGTCGTTGTCGTCGACGTCGCTGGTCAGCAGGTCGGCGGCCTCGGCGTCGGTGCGCGCGATGATCAGTGTCGGCACCCCCACCCCCATAACGTCGGCCGCCAGGCGCGCGGCGTTAAGCTTCTCGATCGCTTCGCGCGTCGGCACCAGCACCTTGCCGCCCATGTGGCCGCACTTCTTCACCGAGGCGAGCTGGTCCTCGAAGTGCACGCCGGCCGCGCCGGCCTCGATCATCGCCTTCATCAGCTCGAAGGCGTTGAGCACGCCTCCGAAGCCGGCCTCGGCATCGGCGACGATGGGCTGCAGGAAATCGATGGAGCCGTCGCCCTCGGCGTGGTGCAGCTGGTCGGCGCGCAGCAGGGTGTTGTTGATGCGCTTGACCACCGCCGGCACCGAATCGGCCGGGTACAGCGACTGGTCCGGATACATCTGCCCGGCGAGGTTGGCGTCGGCGGCCACCTGCCAGCCGGAGAGATAGATCGCCTTCAGCCCGGCCTTGACCTGCTGCATCGCCTGGTTGCCGGTGAGCGCGCCCAGCGCGTTGACGAAGGGTTCGGACTGCAGCGAGCGCCACAGCTTGTCGGCGCCGAGACGCGCCAGTGAATGCTCGACATGGACGGTACCGCGCAGGCGGACCACGTCCTCGGGACCGTAATGGCGGGTGATGCCGTTCCAGCGGGGATTGCTGGCCCAGTCGCGGGCAAGGGCGTCGGCATCAGGCAGCGTGTGTTGGCTCATGGCAATGCTCCGTCGGGAAAGGGATCAGCCGTCCAGCCGCTCGTAGGCCGGCAGGGTCAGGAATTCGGCGAGGGTGTCGGCACGCGTCAGCCGCTCGAGCAGGCCGAGCGCCTCGGGCACGCGGTCCAGGCCCGGCACGCCGTCGCGCTGCAGCCGCGAGGGCAGGTTCAGCAGCACCGCCTCGAACAGCAGGTAATCGACGGGAGTGCCGTCATCGAGGCACAGCGGCGGGTGGCCGTCGTCGGCGTGATGCAGCCATTGCCACAGCTGCGCCCGGGCGATTTCCGCTGTGGCGGCGTCCTCCATCATCCCGTGGATCGGCACGCAGCCGTTGCCCGACAGCCACGCGGCGAGGTAGCGCACGCACACCTCGACGTTGTTCTCGAAGCCCCTGCGGGTGATCGAGCCCAGCGGCGGCGCGATGAGTTCATCGCGGCCGACCAGCACGTCCTCGCGGGCGAAGTGGTGCTGGTGCGGCGTCGGCATGCGTTCGTCGAAGATGCCGCGCGCCAGCGCGATCAGCCCCGGATGCGCCACCCAGGTGCCATCGTGGCCGGCGGTCACCTCGCGCAGCTTGTCGGCACGCACGCGCGCCATCGCCGCGTCATTGGCTTCGGCGTCGTTGGCGATCGGGATCTGCGCCGCCATGCCGCCCATCGCATGCGCGCCGCGGCGGTGGCAGGTCTGGATGAGCAGTTCCGAATAGGCCTTCAGGAACGGCTGGGTCATCGTGACCTGCGCGCGCTCGGGCAGCACGCGGTCGCGGTGGCGACGGAAGGTCTTGATATAGGAAAAGATGTAGTCCCAGCGCCCGCAGTTGAGGCCGGCCGCGCGCGAGCGCAGCGCGTGCAGAATCTCGTCCATCTCGAACACCGCGGGCAGCGTCTCGATCAGCACGGTGACGCGGATCTGTCCGGACGGCAGGCCGAGCGTGCCCTCCAGGTGCGCCAGCACCTCGTCCCACAGCTGCGCTTCTTCCATCGTCTGCAGCTTCGGCAGGTAGAGGTACGGCCCGCGATCGCGCGCCGCCAGCGCCGCGGCGTTGTGGAAGGCGAACACCGCGGCATCGAACAGTGCCGCCGAGAGCCGCTCGCCATCGATGCGCACGTGCTTCTCGTCGAGGTGCCAGCCGCGCGGGCGCACGATCAGCACCGCCTGCCCGTCCTCGGGCCGCAGTGCATAGGCGCGGCCTTCGCTGCTGGTGAAGCCGAGCGTGCCGGCAACCGCCTCGCGCAACGCGCGCTGGCCGGCGACGAGGTGGCGCCAGACCGGCGCCGTGGAATCCTCGAAGTCAGCCATGTAGCAGCTCGCGCCGGAGTTCAGCGCATTGATGACCATCTTCGGATCGACCGGCCCGGTGATCTCGACCCGGCGGTCCAGCAGCGCCGCGGGCAGCGGTGCCACCTGCCACGAGGCTTCGCGGATCGCCCGCGTGTCGGCGCGGAACTCCGGCAGCGCACCCGCATCGAAGCGCGCCTGCCGGTCAGCCCGGGCGGCCAGCAGGGCCTGCCGGCGTGGCTCGAAGCGCCGGTGCAGGTCGACCAGCAATGCCTGTGCGGCCGCGGGAAGCAGGTCGCCGGCATCGGTCGGGCACTCGAAGCGTTCGGTCGTGGGCTTGAGGACTGCGGACATGCGGGGCTCCGTGCACTGGGTCGAGCCCCACCATCCTTTCGCGTACTGTATTTGGCAAAGCAGTTTTATCAATCCTGCCTATAAGGTTTCCTGATATGCCGGGAAAGCACACCAGAGAACCGCGATCCGGCGCGCTTTTCGCCTACAAGGGCGACCGGCTCAAGCCGTTGCGGGCGTTCTGCCAGGTGGCGCGGCTGGGCTCGGTGTCGCGTGCCGCCGAGGCCCTGTTCCTCAGCCAGCCGGCGGTGACCCTGCAGCTACAGGCACTGGAACGCGACCTGGGCGTGCGCCTGCTCGAGCGCAGCGGCCGGCGGCTGGTGCCGACCCGCGAAGGCGAGGCGCTGTACGAACTGGCACGGCCACTGGTCGAACAGTTCGACGGGCTCACCACCGCGTTCCGCAACCAGCTGCGCGGCATGGATGCCGGCGAGCTGCAGATCGCGGCCGGTACGGCGACGATCCTGCACCTGCTGCCGCCGATCATCGCCGCCTACCGCATGGCACAGCCCGAGGTGCGCCTGAGCCTGCACAACGTCACCGGTGAAAGCGGCCTCGACCTGCTGCGGCGCGATGCGGTCGACCTTGCCGTGGGGTCGATGCTCGACGTGCCCGGAGATCTCGAATACGCCCCGCTCTACCGCTTCGACCCGATGCTGATCATGCCGCACGGGCACCCGCTGGCGCAGAAGGCGGAGCTGGCGCTGGAGGACCTGTCGCCGTACGGGCTGATCCTGCCGCCGCGCCGGCTCACCACCTACCGGCTGGTCGACATGGTGTTCCACCAGCACCGCGTGCCGTACACGGTGGCGATGGAGGTCGGCGGCTGGGAGGTGATCAAGCGCTACGTGGCGATGGGCCTGGGGATCAGCATCGTCACCGCGATGTGCCTGGACGGCGCCGACCTCGCCCACCTGACGGCACGGCCGCTGGCCCGCTGGTTCCCGCGTCGCAGTTACGGAGTGGTGATGCGCAAGGGCAAGCAGCCCTCCCCGCAGGCGCGTGCCTTCATCGAGCTGATCAAGCCGGACCTGTTCGACGCCGATGGCGCCAGGCGCGGGGCGCACTCTGACCGCTGAAAGTCAGCGCCGGCGAAGGACCTCCGCATCGCAGGCCGTCGGATCGATATCGCCGATGCCGCCATTGCGAGGATCCGCCCGTGGCACCACCCCGGCGAGCACTGGCAGGGTTTCAGGGGCTGGCACCGGCATGTCGAGCGGCAGCTGCTCGGCCGCTGTCTCGAGCCCCGCATCCAGGCGCTCCCGCAGTGGATGGCCGGCCGGAAGCGCGGCGACCGCCGGGTGTGCACGTGCCGCCTGCAACCACGCCAATGCGCGCACGGGATCGGGTTGCAGCACCTGGGCAAGGAACGGGCGCCAGGAAGGGCCGTCCCGGGTCCCGAGATAACCCAGCCCCAGGGCGATGGCGAGGTCCAGATCGCCCGCCCGCGCGGCCCGGGTGGCAACCGATTCCGCTTCGCGCCGGTAGATATCGAGCTGTGGCGCAACCTCCACCACGTCGCGCCAGCGGAACGCATTGCCGACCGCGTAGTGGCGCATGGCCGCGGGGTGGCCGGCCAGCGCCGCCTGCCGCCAGTAATGCACGCGCTCGGCGGGGTCCAGCGGATCGACACCGCCACAACGCGCCTCGGTCGCGGCAAGAGTCGCCTTCGCCGCTGCCTGCTGTTCGTGGACGCGCTCGCGGGTGCCGGCATCGACCGGCATCTTCGCGACATGGGCCAGCACACGCTGGGCACTGCGCTCCGCCTCGCGCGTCGCAAGCCAGGCTCCCTCGCAGTGCATGGCTTCCGCAGCCAGCCTGCAGGCGGCGCGGGCATCACCGCGGTCGGCGCGCGCGCGCAGGTCGGCCGCCACCAGTCGCAGCGGCTGCCCCTGCGGCGGCAAGGGCGCCCACGGCGCAGGCACGTGCTGGACCGTCGCGGCTTCTGCCGCGGCTGCCGGGGTGTCAACAGCCGGTGCGGTTCCGTCGGCACCCTCGCGGGATAGCCATAGCCACACGCCTGCAACGCAGAGCAACAGCGTCAGGCTGGCTGCGAGGGCTGCGCGCGGGGTGCTCACACCGTGCCGCGGTTCTTGCCGATCCACGGGCGGTACCACTCGCGCAGTTCGGCCATGTCGGTGGCGAGGTCGGTCCCGGGATGGAACAGCGGGCCGAAGCCGACCACCCGGTCGGGGTAGTGCAGGTACATGCGCAGGATCGGCACGTTGGCGGCCTTGGCGATCTTCCAGAAGCCGGGCTTCCAGCGTTCCACCCGCTTGCGCGTGCCCTCGGGGGCCAGTCCGTACCAGAGCCGTTCGCGGGTGCGCAGCAGCTGGGCGGCCTGCAGCACCACGCCGCTGGCCGCCGAGCGGTCGACCGGGATCACCCCGAGCCGGTGCAGAAGCCAGCCCAGCCCGGGCACCCGGAACAGCGAATCCTTGCCCAGCACGCGCACGTCCAGCCCCAGCGCGACCTTGGCGCTGAACGCCCACAGCCCGTCCCAGTTGGACGAATGCGGCGCGCCGATCAGCACCAGCCGCGACACGTCCGGCAGCTCGCCGACCACCCGCCAGCCGCCGATGCGCAGGATGGTCCGCGCCAGCCAGCGGGTGAAGCGGTTCGGCTTCACCCGCGGCACGTTAGGGGGAACCGGGATCAGGAGGTCGTCCTGCTGTGCGGGGGTCGGGTCCAACTCAATCGCTCCAGTCAGGGCGGCCGCGGCCGCGCTTGATGTCACTGCGTGCGCGCTTGCCATCGAGGCGGCGCTTCTTCGAGGCCCGGGTGGGCCGGGTGGCGATGCGCGGTGCATCCACATGCAGGCCGGCATCGATGAACGCCTGCAGCCGCACGCGGGCGTCCTCGCGGTTCCGCTCCTGGGTGCGGAAGCGCTGGGCGCTGATCACCAGTACGCCGTCGGCGGTGACGCGGCGGTCGCGCCGTGCGAGCAGCCGTGCGCGCAGCGCCTCGTCCAGCGACGGCGAGCCGGCGATGTCGAAACGCAGTTCGACCGCGGTGGACACCTTGTTGACGTTCTGGCCGCCGGGGCCGCTGGCGCGCACGAAGCGCTCCACGATCTCGTCTTCCGGGACCTCGTAGCCGCTCACGCCGCTACGTCCGCGACCGCGCACGCGAGCGCGCGTCCAGGGCTGGCGAGGACGGCACAGGGGGCGCGTGGGGACGATGAACGAGGCACTGCAGGCGGGATTGTCGCGGCAGTGCGTGGCTGCGATCATGCTGCGCCGCAACATCCATGCCGATGAACGCCGCCGTGTCCCCCCTGTCCGACCCCACTCCACTACCCGATGGCGCCGGCGACGCCGGCTCCCCGCCGCCGGTGACCTCCGGCCCGCTGACGCCTCCGCCCGATTCCGCCGGCACGCCCGCCGCCGCCGCCACCGCGCGCCACACCGTGGCCGAGGACGTGCAGGGCCTGCTGCTCGCCACGCTGACCGCGTCGCTGGGACTGGCGGTGTTCGCCGACGGCGGGCTGGTGATCGGCGGCATGGCCGGCATCGCGTTAATGCTCCACCACGCGCTGGGCTGGGCGTTCGGCCTGACCTTCGTGCTGGTCAACCTGCCGTTCTACTGGCTGGCGGCGCGGCGGATGGGCTGGGAGTTCACCCTCAAGACCTTCTGCGCGGTGGCCGCGGTGGGCTGGGTCGCCGACGCCCTGCCGCGCTGGGTGTCGCCGGCGGAGATGTCGCCGCTGTACGCCGCGATCGTCGGCGGTGCGCTGACCGGCCTGGGCATCCTGTTCTTCATCCGCCACCGCGCCAGCCTCGGCGGGGTGGGCATCCTCGCGGTGTACCTGCAACGCAGCCGCGGCTGGAGCGCCGGGCGCATCCAGATGGGCTTCGACGCGGCGCTGATGACGCTGGCGCTGCTGCTGTTCGAACCCGGCCAGGTGCTGTATTCGGCGATCGGCGCGGCGGTGCTGAGCCTGGTGATCATGTTCAACCACCGCCCCGGGCGCTACATGGGGGTCTGATCCGCAACCCGGATCCGGTTCATTGCCGCCCGTTCGGCGAGCGATTTCAGCGGTCGCGACCGCCGAGCCGATCAGCCGACGGGCGGGCGGTCGAACAGCGCCAGCGCGCGGGTGAACTCGCCGGACGGCGCGCAGTCCACCCGCATCGTGCGGCCGTCCTCCGGATGCCGGAACGACAGCGCCGACGCGTGCAGCAGCATGCGGTGGATGCCGAGCATGCGGAAATTGCGGTTGTGGCGGCCGTCGCCGTGGCTGGTGTCGCCGATCAGGTGATGCGACAGATGCTTGAGATGGCGGCGGATCTGCCGGAACCGGCCAGTCAGCGGGCGCGCGCGCAGCAGCGCATAGCGGGCGCTGTCGAACTGGCCGGTCGGCATCGGCAGCTCGACGGTGGCGAGGCGTTCGAACACGGTCACCGCCGGCTTCTTGAGCGGCTTGCCGGGGCCGCCGTCGAGCGCGTGGTCGACGGTGAACCCGTCCTCCGCCGGCCAGCCGCGGCATACGGCGAGGTATTCCTTGTCGACCGCGCGCGACATCAGCTGTTCGCCGAGCAGGCCGGCGGTGTCGCGGTCGAACGCGACCAGCACGCAGCCGCTGGTGGCGCGGTCGAGGCGATGGGCGAGGAACACCGGGCGATCGAACTGCGCACGCAGGCGATCGACGAGGAAGTCCGGCTCGCCGTGGGCGAGCCTGCTGTCGTGCATCGCAAGCCCGGCCGGCTTGTCGACCACGGCCAGCAGGTCATCGGCGTGGAGGACGGGGATGGGATCCGTCATGCGTCCCCGCGGCCGCGGGCGTGGTGGGCGCGCGTGCTCAACCGCTGCGCCGCGGCCAGGCGGCGAGCAGTGCCCACAGCCCGCCCAGCCCGGCCGCCCAGGCGGCGAGCGGGATGCCGGCAAGCGACGGGCCACCCGCTTCCAGCGCGTACAGCACCGAGGCCGCGATCAGCAGGCCGACGCCGACGATCGCGCCGACCACGCGTCGCTGCAGCCCGTGCACGCTGGCGGTGAGCGCAGCGAGGTCGGTCGACCGCATGCGCAGCTCGTGGCGGCCCTCGACCTGCTGCCGCAGCCAGGCGTGCACCAGCACCGGCATGTCGGGTGCATGGGTCACCAGTTCCGGCAGGCGGCGACGGAACTCGCGCGCCAGCCGCCGCGGGCTGTAGCGCTCGCGCAGGATCCGCTCCAGCACCGGCCGCGCCTCGGCCCAGATGTCGATCCTGGGGTCCAGCAGGCGGCCGAGGCCCTCGATCGACAGCAGGGTCTTCTGCAGCAGGATCAGCTGCGGCTGCAGGGTCAGCTGGAAACGCTGCGCGGTACGGAACAGCTTGCCCAGCACCTCGGCCAGCGAGATCTCCGCCAGCGGGCGGGTGAAGTACGGCTCGCACACGCCACGCACCGCGGCCTCCAGCTCATCCAGGCGCATGTGCGGGGGCATCCAGCCGGCCTCGAGGTGCAGCTCGGCGATGCGGCGGTAGTCGCGGTTGAAGATCGCCATGAAGTTCTCGGCGAGGTAGTACTGGTCCTCGCGCGAGAGCTGGCCGACGATGCCGAAGTCCAGCGCGATGAAGCGCGGGTGACGCGCACGCGCCGGATCCGGATCGACCCAGATGTTGCCGGCGTGCGCATCGGCGTGGAAGAAGTTGTCGCGGAACACCTGTTCGTAGAACACACGCACGCCGGTGGCGGCCAGCGCGCGGCGGTCGATGCCGGCGGCATCGAGCGCGGCGATGTCGTCGCTGGGGATGCCGTGCACGCGTTCCAGCGTCAGCACGCGTTCCGCCGTGTGCGACCACACCACGTCGGGCACGTACAGCGCATCCGAGCCCAGCCAGTTGCGGCGCAGCACCGAGGCGTTGGCGCCCTCGCGCTGCAGGTCGAGCTCGGCGGCCAGCGTGCTCTCGATCTCGGCCACGATCTCGCGCGGGCGCAGCTTGTCGGCGCGCGGATGGGTGCGCTCGACCAGCGCGGCGATGCGCCGCAGCAGGGCGATGTCGGCGGCGATGCGGGCTTCCACGCCGGGGCGCAGCACCTTGACCACGACCTCGCGGCCGGGCGCGTCGCCGACGCCATGCAGCGTGGCCGCGTGCACCTGGGCGATCGACGCCGACGCCAGCGGCACCGTGTCGAAGCGCGCGAACGCCACGTCGATGGGCTGGCCGAGCGCGGCTTCCACCAGCGCGCGTGCGTGGTCGCCATCGAACGGCGCGACGCTGTCCTGCAGCAGCGCCAGCTCCTCGGCGATCGCCGGCGGGATGAGGTCGCGCCGCGTCGACAGGATCTGCCCGAACTTGACGAAGATCGGGCCGAGTTCGTCGAGCGCCATGCGCAGCCGCGCACCCGGTGGCAGCGCCGCCACCGCCGGCGAGGCCCGCGGCACGAACGGATGCATCAAGCGCAGCCAGCGCTCGGCCGGCGTACCGGCGAGGAGGTCGTCGAGGCGGTAACGGAGCAGGACGCGGCCGATGCGCAGTGCACGCCGGGTCGCACTCATCGGCCGGCCTCGGGCATCGCGATGCCGCGTTCCGCGGCGAGCGTGCGCAGGCGGCGCACCCGTGCGTCCATGCGTTCGACGCCATCGCGCACGGCGTCGACATCGTCGAGGAAGGCATCGAGTTCGTTGCGGCCGACCAGGTCGCGCGACTCCTCGGTCAGGAACTCCGCCGTGCTTTCGGCGAGATTGCGGCCGACCACTTCGGCCTGCCGCAGCGCGCCGGCAAACAGCCCGGCAATCTGCACGCCGGCGACCTCGCCGAACAGGCGCACGAACGGTGCCTGCCAGTCCGGGTCGAAGCCGCGCGCAAGCCGCTGCAGCTGTCGCGCCAGGTCGGCATCGCCCTCGATGCGCACGCGCCCGGTACCGCCGGCGCCGGACCGCTGCAGCAACGGCAGCTGTGCGAGCAGGCCGGCGAGCGTGCCGCGCACGGAAAGGTCGGCATCGTCGTCGCCGGTGATGACCGGACCCACGCGCAGCCGGTCGCCATCGACATCCAGCCGCAGCGCAAGCTCCGGCGCGGCCAGCCGCACCACCACGTGGCGGCCGTCGAGGCGGCGGATGGCGTCACGGGTATCGGGATCGAGCGCCAGCAGCTGGTTCAGCGCCAGCTCGAGCGCGCGGCCGGCGAGCGGCTTCCAGGGAAGTGGGGCACGGGAGAACAGGGAGGCGGCCATGGCGGCATTGTAGCGGCGCCACGGTGGCGACCACGTCGGCGCGGAGAGGCCATCGGCATCACCCCGGATACGAAGAAGCCCGCCTTGCGGCGGGCTTCCGGCGTCTGCAATGCGTGGGTGTCAGACCCTGCGGCCGCGGATCATCGAGATCACGGCCAGCACCAGGAACACGACGAAGAGGATCCAGGCGATGTTGCTGGCGGCGCCTGCGATTCCGCTGAAGCCCAGCACGGCGGCGATGATGGCGATGACGAAGAAGATGACGGCATAGCTGAGCATCGGGGTCTCCCTTGGTGTGCCGGAAGTGGCGTGGGCCAATCGTGGCCACCCCCCAGTCATCATCGGGTGAGGGCGGAAACGCCCTCCCAGCTCGCCTTCAGCCGGATGAGGCCCTCGTGAATCGAGACCCGCGGCACGTAGCCGAAATCCCATGTCGCTGGCGCCATGTCGTACCAGTGGGTGGTGGCGAGCTGCTCGGCAAGGAAGCGCGTCATCGGCGGTTCGTCGCTGCGGCGCAGCAGCGGCCACAGCGTTTCGCAGGCGGCCCCGACGGCATAGGCGACGCGGAACGGGATGGTCTTGTGCACCCGCGGCGCCTCGGCGGCTTCGAGCAGAGCATTGACGATGTCGCGCACCGCCATCGGCTCGCCGTTGCTGATGAAGTAGGCACGGCCCGCACACGCGGCACCAGGTGCCAGGTGCGCGAGTGCGTCGAAGTGCGCCTGCGCGGCGTTGTCGATGAACGTGGTGTCGATGCGGTTGCTGCCGTCACCGACGAAACGCAGGCGGCCGGCATGCGCGCGCTCGACCAGCCGCGGCAGCAGCTGGTTGTCGCCCGGCCCCCAGATCAGCCGCGGACGCAGCGCGATGGTGGCGAGCGTCGCATCGTTCGCGGCCAGCACTTCTTCCTCGGCGATGCGCTTGGTCGCCGCGTACGGCGCCTTGAGGTCCTCGCCATAGGGCACGGTATCGGCGGTGCCGCCTTCGACCGGATGGGTCGCGCGGTGGGTCACGCTCGGGGAGGAGGTGTAGACCAGCCGCGCGATGCCGTGCGCGCGGCAGGCAGCGAGCACGTTGCGGGTACCGACCACGTTGGCCAGGTGGTAGCTGTCGTAGCTGCCCCAGGCGCCGGCCTTGGCCGCGTTGTGGAACACGGCGTCGGCGCCGGCGAGCGCCCCACGCACGGCCGCCGCCTCGGCGAGGTCGCCGCGCACCTGGCGCACGCCGATCGCATCGAGCTGCGGGTAGTGGCCGCGGTTGAAGCTCGTGACCTCGTGGCCCTGCGCGACCAGCCCGCGGCACAGCGCCTGGCCGAGGAAGCCACCGCCGCCGGTCACCAGCACCTTCATCGCGGTACTCCCAGCCCGGCGCGACGCTGCAGCCGCTGGGTGGCCCAGGCGGCAAGCTTCTCGCGGCCGATCTTGGCGTTGTGGCGGATGTCGACCGGGAACCCCGGATGGAACAGGAACAGGCCGATGCCCGCGGTATGCGGCTGGCGCTGGCCGATCGCGCGCAGCTCGGCGGCGATGCGGTTGCGCGCGGCCGCATCGGCGCTGCCACGCAGCTCCACGCACACCACCGGCAGCTGCGCGCCGGGTTCGCCCACGCCCACCAGCGCAGTGCGCGCGACCTGCGGATGGATGTTGAACACCGGCTCGACCTGTTCGGTGTACAGCGGGCCGTCGGCGGTCTCGACGCGGTGCGACTTGCGCCCGCAGAACCACAGCCGCCCGTCCTCATCGACCCAGCCGAGGTCGCCCATGCGGTGGACGATGCGGGCCGTGCCGTCGGCCAGCGTCTCGGCGATCTTCGCCAACCGGGTCTGCGCGTCGCGGTTCCAGTAGGTGTCGGTGACGGTGGGCCCGGCCACGGTGATCTCGCCGACCTCGCCGGACGTCAGCACCTCGGCCTGCGCCCAGTCCGCGATCGCGTCGTCACGGGTGCGGATGATGCGGACCTCGTTGGGCGCCACCGCGCGGCCGACGCAGGTACCGGCCCCGGCCTCGGTGCGCGTGCGCAGGGCAATCAGCTCGCGGCCCTCGATCACCGCGACCGGCAGGCACTCGGTGGCGCCGTATGGCGTCCAGAAGTTGGCATCGTCCGGCAGCAGTTCGCGCATGCGCGCGACCACGTCGCCGGGCACCGGCGCACCGGCGGAGGTCACCCGCCGCAGCGTCGGCAGCGGCCGGCCGTGCTCGGCCAGCACCCGCATCAACGCCGGCGAGCCGAACAGCTGGTCGACGCCGAAACGCTCGATCGCGCGGTGCAGCTTCAGCGGGTCGGCCGACGCGGGCCGGGTCGGATCCATGTCGGGGATGATCGAGGTCAGCCCCAGCGCGGGGTCGAACAGTGCGAACGGCGGGAAGGTCGGCAGGTCGACGCCGCCGGGCTCGATGCCGAACGCATCGCGCAGCATCCGCGCCTGGGCGACGAAATGGCGATGCCGGTACACCACGCCCTTGGGCACGCCGGTCGAGCCGCTGGTGAACAGGATCGCGGCGATGTCATCCGGCGCGGTGTCGGCCAGCTGCGGCCCGGCACCGGCACCGGTGCGCTCGACCCCGGCCAGCGTCGCATCGGCGAACAGGCGGCGCGAGCCGGTGGTGATGCGCACCCGCGCGGCGCGCGCCCAGCCCAGCACCACGCGGGCGACGTGCGCCAGCGGAATGCCGACAAAGGCCTCCGGCTGCGCTTCGTCCAGGCACTGCCTGAGCGCGCGCTTGTCGATGCCGGGATCGACCAGCACCGGCACCGCGCCGGCCTTGAACAGCGCGAACATCAGCAGGAAGAACTCCGGCGTCGGCCGCACCATCACCACGGTGCGGGTGCCGCGCACGATGCCGTGCGTGGCCAGCCCGGCGGCGATCGCGTCGCTGCGCGCGTCGAGCTCGCGGTAGGTCAGCTGGACCTCGTAGGCGCCGCTGCGGCCGGGGCAGTGCATGGCGACGCGTTCGCCGGCGCGGGCGGCAAGTTCCGGCAGCACGGCGGCGATATTGCAGGCCGTGTCGCCTGCGGCGTGCATGGAATCGGGTTGGACAGTCATGGGGCGCAGGATACAGGCGGGGCGAATCCGCCCGGCCGCAGGACCGGCATGCGCTGTACCCCTCTCCCGCCTGCGGGGTGAGGCGGCACGCCTGCGAGCCACCGGCTCGCGTGCCGGCGAACGCCCGAGCGGTGACGCGAGGGCCGGGGCGCGGAGCGGGGTGCCCCGAAGGGGCGGATGAGGGCAGGCACCGCACCACGCGCGCCCTCACCCCTGCCCCTCTCCCGCAGGCGGGAGAGGGATTCCAGCAGAAATCATCGACCTGGTGCCTGAGGTCCACGACCTCACGCGTGATATCGCCGACCTCGTGCATGAGGTCCAAGACCTCATCGTTCATATCGCCGACGTCATGCATGACGTCCGGAACCTCATCCGTGACGTCCACGACCTCATCGTTGATATCGCGGACCTCACGCATGACGTCGCGGACCTCACGCGTGATATCGCCGACCTCATCGATGAGCTCCGCGACATGAACGATGACGTCAATGACGTCACGCATGAGGTCATTGACCCGATCGCTGGAACAATCGCCGGTGATTGCCGGCGCAGCGGCGAGGGCGGAAAATCGCGCACCTTCCGCCCCACTCCCGGACACGGCCGCGCACATGACCCACCCGTGTCTGAGTTGCGGCGCCTGCTGCGCCACCTTCCGCGTCGCGTTCCACTGGTCGGAGGCCGACCCCGCGCTGGGCGGCCCGGTGCCGGTCGCGCTCACCGAACCGCTCGATCCGCACCGGCTGGTGATGCGCGGCACCCGCTCGCTGCCGTCGCGCTGCAACGCGCTGGATGCCGAGATCGGGGTGCGCGCCGGCTGCACGATCTATCCGTCGCGACCGTCGGTGTGCCGCGAGGTGGAAGCGTCCTGGGAGCACGGCCGGCCGAGCCCGCAGTGCGACCGCGCCCGGTCCGCCCACGGCCTGGCGCCGCTGCAGCCCGGTGACTGGGCCTGGCGCGAGGCCGCCAACGAGGGCTGGCCGGACGACGGCGATCACGACCGCGACCCGCCGACACCGGCACCGCCGCTGGCAGCGTGAGGTTTCGCGGGTACCGCGTTGCGATGGGCTCTCATCCATACGCCCGGGCGATGTCGTACGGTTGAAGTGTCTCTGTACGTGTGCGTGGCTCCGTTGCACTTCGCGCTGCCCATCGCGCACACGGGGGCGTCGTCCTCGCTCCTCTACACGTGGCGGCGGTGGCGCAAGCTGGAGTGTCGGGCGCCGGTAAGTGGCTTCGTTGTCATCCGCGCTGCCCGTCGCGTCCACCGGGGGGTGCGCTCCCCCGGCCGGAGTCCGCGTCCAGCTACCACGGCCGGCCGCCGGCCATCCATGGCCGGCTGTCCGCACACCCCCCGGTGCACGCGACGGGCCCAGGCATTCGTCGGCTTTGGCACGAAAATCAACAGCAGGCGCTACCGGCGCCGCCTGCAATGCACTTGTGCGTTCGGCAGTGCCGGCTTGGAGGTCACAGCGGCGGCAGACCAAAGTCGTCGACGGCCACGACGGCCACGACGTCCTGACGTTCCTGCCGTTGACGTTCTTGCCGACGCGACGACGGTTCGGGGCCCGCCGCGGGCGCAGGGGGATGCCCAGAGCCGGCCATGGATGGCCGGCGACGGCCGTGGGAGCTGGATGCGGACTTCGGCCGGCTGGGCATCCCCCTGCGGCCGCGGCGGGCTGCCCGCGCGCCAACGCGCTTCGGCGCCCGCTCTCATTCCCGAACAGCGGGGCTCCCAACACTCAGGTGGCGGCCTACCCACGGACGTGGGTGCCTAGGCATCAACGTCCCTGGATGACCAGCCGGTGGCTGTTAAGAGCCCCGCCTTCGCGGGGATGACGGGCAATGCTCGTCCTTCGTGGCCGATCCCCGCCTTATCCCGCCTGCAGCGGATGCGCATCCAGGAACGCGCGGATGCGCGGCACCAGCACCTCGTGGCGGTCTTCCAGCACGTAATGCCCGGCATCGTCGAACGCGGTCACCTCGGCCTGCGGCAGCGCGCTGCGGAAGCCGTCGAGGAAATGGTGGTCGAAGACGAAATCCTTCAGCCCCCAGCCGATAAAGGCCGGGCGGTCGGCATAGCCGGGCAGCGCGCGGCCGGCGGCTTCCAGCAGCGGCCAGGCCGCATCGTCGGGGCCGAGCGGGATGTCCTGCATGAAGCGCACGGTGGAAATGCGGTTGGCCCAGCTGTCGTAGGGCGCGACGTAGGCGCGACGCACCGCCCGCGGCATGCGCCGTTCGACGCCGATCCACGACGCGCCGGCGGAGAAGGCGTTGAAGCCGCGGATCACCAGCTCGCCGAGTTTCCAGTCGCGACCCAGTGCGATCTGCCATGGCATCGGCTTGGCTGCCGGCAGCGGGAACGACGCTGTGTTGAGGATCACCAGCCGACGCACGCGCGAGGGATCGCGCAGCGCCCAGCCGAAGCCGACCATGCCGCCCCAGTCGTGCACCGCCAGCGTCACCGGGCCGGTGATACCGAGGCCGTCGAGCACGGTGTCGAGATCCTCGATGCGCGACTGCAGCGTGTAGGTGTAATGCGCGTCGTCCGGCTTGTCCGACAGCCCCATGCCGACGTGGTCGGGCACGATGCAGCGGTAACGGTCACGCAGCCCGAGCACCAGGTGCCGCCAGTAATAGCTCCAGGACGGGTTGCCGTGGAGCATCAGCACGACTTCGCCGTCGCGCGGACCTTCGTCGAGCACATGCTGGAACACACCCGGCCGGACCTCGATCCGCCGGCCCTGGAACGGGTAATCGGGAAATTGCACGGCAACGCCTGGAACGCCGATACCGGCGACGCGTCCATTCTATCGCGCAGGCTTTGACGCTCCCTGGCACGCCAGGTGGTTGGTGCCACGCGCGTCCACCCGAAGATGGAACCCGCGAAACTGACCCGTTCACGCGCGCGCTACAAAAGTGAATACCGGCGAGCGCCGGCTCTGTATCCTCGGTCCATGCCCCTTACCGCCCTGAAGCCCGTTGCGGATGTCCGCGACCGGCTGCGTGACGCGACCCTGTCCGCCCATCAGCGACTCGACGGGCTGCTTGCCAGCGGCCTCGCGGACATCCGGACCTACCACGGCTACGTACGCGGCATGCACCGCTTTATCGGCGATGCCGAAACGCTGCTCGATGAGCCGCCGCTGCGGTCGCTGTGGCTGGCCCGCGACCTGGTCGCGCTCGAGCAGGCGCCGTTGCCGCCGCGTGGCGTCCTGCGTCGCGTCACCGATGCCGACGAGCGGCTGGGATGGCAGTACGTGATTGCCGGCAGCAGCATGGGTGCGCGCGTGCTGGTCCGCGACGCGCGTCGTCTGGGCCTCACTGCCGGACGTGGCGCGACCTTCCTCGACCGCCATGCCATCGATGGCGAGTGGCCCGGCGTAGTGCGGCAACTGCAGGCGCTCGACCCCACCGGCACGCGCGAAGCGCTGCTCGCCAGGGGCGCGCACGACGCGTTTGCCGCCGCCGAAGCCTGCCTGCGCCGCGCGCTCTTTATGGACGAACTGCCATGAGCAATCCCCTCGACCGCGCCCTGTCCGCGTGCGCCGGCGAACCGATCCACCAGTCCGGCGCGATCCAGCCGCACGGTTACCTGATCAGCTGCGCGCTGCCGGACTGGACCATCCGCCACGTCTCCGCAAACATCGAAGCGGTGACCGGCTTCGCGCCGGAAGACATGCTGCGGCAGTCACTGCGCGAGTTCTTCACCGGTGACCTCATCGAACCGATCGCGGAGACGATCGCCTTTGCCGAAGCCGGTGCGCCGCCGCAGCGCGCCGCGATCGGCAATATCGGCCCGATGGCGCAACTGTGCGACATCGGCGTGCACGTGGCCGATGGCCTGGTGCACATTGAAATCGAAGTGCAGCCGCAGAATGCGTCCGCCGAGCGCTCGCCGACGATGACGGCGCAGGCGATGATCTCGCGCCTCGCCGGCCACGACGATGCCGACGGCTTCAACCAGCAGGTCGCCGAACAGGTGCGCCAGCTGACCGGCTACGACCGGGTGATGATCTACCGCTTCCGCCACGACAACGCCGGCGAGGTGGTGGCCGAGTGCCGTGACCCCGCGATGCCCTCCTACATGGGCCTGCGCTATCCGGCATCCGACATCCCCGCGCAGGCGCGCGCGCTTTACCTGCGCAACCGCGTGCGGGTGATCCCCGACGTGTCATACGTGCCGGTGCCGATCGTGCCCGACCGCCATGTCAGCGGCGAACCGCTCGACCTCGGCCAGCACGCGCTGCGCAGCGTCTCGCCGGTGCACATGGAATACCTGCGCAACATGGACGTGGCGGCGTCGACCTCGATCTCGATCGTCGTCGGCGGGCGGCTGTGGGGCCTGATCGCCTGCCACCACCGCACCCCGCGCCGGCTGTCGCCGGGCGTGCGCGCGTCGGCGGACCTGTTCGGCCTGTTCGTGTCGATGCGCATTGCCGCGCGCGAACAGCAACTGGCGTTGATCTACGAGGACGAGTCACGGCTGGTGCGCGACACCCTCGCCATGCGCCTGGATGCGGCACCTGACCCGCGCCTCGCCCTGCCCGACAACCTCGACCTGCTGTGCCGCGCGGTCGACAGCGATGGCGTGGCGCTGTTCCAGCACGGGCAGTGGCACACCGCGGGGCGTGCGCCGGATGCAGTGGCCAAGCCGCAACTGGCACGCTGGGTGGACCGTGCGACGGCACCGGGCGTGCTGGCCACCGCCACCGCCGGTGACTGGCTCGATGACCTCGATGGCGATGGCCTGGCCGGTGTGCTGGCCGTGCCGCTGGATCCGGCCACCGAGGACTGGCTGTTCTTCTTCCGCTGCGAGGAGGTCGACGAAGTCCGCTGGGCCGGGCGTCCGGACGAGCCGATGCAGCTCGACGCAAGCGGCAACCGGCTCGGTCCGCGCCGCTCCTTCGCTGCCTGGCACGAGATCGTGCGCGGTCGCAGCGTGCCGTGGAGCGATGCGGATTTCCGCACTGCCGACCGCCTGAGCATGCTGCTGCGCGAGCGTTACCGCCGCAGCCAGCTGCACGTGGAGGTCAGCGACCTGCGCGCGCGGCGCACGCGGGTGGAAGTGCGCGACCAGCGCGAGCGCCTGCTGCGGCTGTCGGAGCTGCTGGACGGCCTGGTGCACGTGGGCCCCGACGAGGCCGCGCGGCTGGCGGCGCGGATCTCGGTGCTGGAGACCGAGCTGCAGTTGCTGATCGCCAGCGAGACCGGCGGTCGCTGACGGCACTCGCTGCACGCGGCGCTTGGCAAGGCGCCGGCGCCGCCGCTACATTGCGCCGCCCTTCCCTCCGGCCCGACCATGTCGACCCCATCCACCGCGACCCCGCCCGGCCCGCTGTCCGCGCTGATCTTCAGTTCCCGCTGGCTGCAGCTGCCGCTCTACCTCGGCCTGATCGCGGCGCAGGGCGTGTACGTCGTCCTCTTCGTCAAGGAGCTGTGGCACCTCATCCATGGCGCCGCCAGCTTCGGCGAGCAGGCGATCATGCTGATCGTGCTCGGCCTCATCGACGTGGTGATGATCTCCAACCTGCTGGTGATGGTGATCGTCGGCGGCTACGAGACCTTCGTGTCGCGGCTGCGGCTGGAAGGCCACCCCGACCAGCCGGAATGGCTCTCCCACGTCAACGCCAGCGTGCTCAAGGTCAAGCTGGCGATGGCGATCATCGGCATCAGCTCGATCCACCTGCTCAAGACCTTCATCGAGGCCGGCATGGCCGGCGGCCTGCCCACCTGCGGCACCGTCGAGGCCCTGCAGGCGGCGAAGCTGTGGCTGGAACTGGGCGGTCCCGCCAACGCACGCACCTGCACCACCTACACCTCGGCCGGGATCATGTGGCAGGCGATCATCCATGCCATCTTCATCCTGTCGGCGATCGGCATCGCCTGGACCGACCGGCTGATGCAGAACGGCGGCAACCATCGCGAGAAGCACGCGGGCTGAGGCGGGACCATGCCTCGTGACGATGCGAGGCGATCAGTAGAAGCGGAACCGGTTCAGGACGACCGGCGTGGCCTGCGTGCCGCCTTCCCGGGCTTGTCCGCCGGAAGGATCGAGACCAGCTGCTGGTAGCGCTCGAACAGGAAGGCAACGCGTTCGGCATCGGTGTCCAGCTTCGGCGCCTTGCGGCCAGCGACCTTTTCGGCGGCGAGGTAGGCCGCATCCACGGCCCTGTCGAGCTGCTGGTGCGCCTTGACCAGCGCGGGCGGCATGGTCAGCGGGTCGTAGAGGTCGGCGAGTGTGCTGTCGGCGAATTGCGCGCGGGCGTCGAGCACACCCTGCGCGGCGGATTCGATGGCTGCGTGGTGCTTCTCTTCCGTGATATCCGGCCATGGGAAGTTGTTGTAGACGATGCCGGCGGAGTAGCGGTAATCGCTTTTGAGGCGACCGCATACAGTGCGGACCCAGGCCATGTGCATGGTCGAGCTGATTATCCCCAGAGCAAGCAGCGTCGCAGGGAAAACCGTGAATAGCTCTGACCCGGCTACGACGGAAGCATCCATCAACCCGATTGGAATGAAGTTGCGGCGCTCTGACGAAGTCTTCGGTATGCCGATATATGTTCCAACCGGCTGCCGAACTTCGCCGAAGCGATACGGAACGCTGCCTAGCTTCCGCGTGGCCTCGCGGCCGCTTGCCAATCGGGCATTCCTGACTCTCCGAACCCTTTCTACAACCGCCGGCATCGAACGAACTACGTCCGGCGGCACACCGTCGAGCCATAAGCACCAACGAAGGATTCCGTTCAAGAACTCCACGGAGCCCACCATTCGGCGGATGTACGGCTCGGCGTCCGGCTCGCGGGCCAGAAGCTCTGAACGCTCGTGGTCTGTTAGCAACAGATTCCCGTCATCGTTCGGCATTGAGCCAAATGAGATGGCGGGAACACTGCTGATCGGACTCTTTCGATTGGATAGCAGTACATCTGCTGCATCCACCAAGTAAGGGTTGATGTTTGTCGCCGAAAGCTGGTGGGGCTCACCACGGATGTCGTCATAATCGAAGAGCCGCTTGGGCCCGGCATCTCCGCTTGAGAAGCCAACGATCACGCAGTGCACGGCCGCCACACCGCGCGCTTCGTTGTTCCACTGGAACGTGCGGTGGGCGAAGAAAATTTTCATGCCACGTGCGAGCATCTGCCCCCACAGCACGCCGACCTGTTCGCCCTGGGTGATCGAATTGGTCGACACGAAGGCGCAACGGATGGCCTTCCGGACCGAAGACACTGAATCCCCGCCTTCGCGGGGATGACGGAGCTGGAGGTACTCAGCGGCCTTGAGGTACCACGCGCTAACGAAGTCGAGGATGCCTGCACCCTTCAGCGAGCCGGCAACGGCAAGTAGATCGGCACGCTGTTGCTCCGTCATCATCTTCGAGCCGATGAATGGCGGATTCCCGAGGATGTAATCCAGTTCCGCGGCTGGGACCACCTCGTTCCAGTCGATCCGCAACGCATTCCCATGCACGATCGCCGCCGACTTCGTCAGCGGCAGCCGCACCACGTCTCGCCGAACTGCTCGGCCACGCGCAGGTTCATCTGGTGGTCCATCAGCCACATCGCCACCTGGGCGATCTGCGCCGGGAACTCCTCGATCTCGATGCCGAAGAACTGGTCCACGTCCACCAGCACGTGGTCCTGCACGTGCGCCAGCACCGACTGCTGGGTGGCGAACTGGCGCTTGATGATCTCCAGCTCCAGCAGCCGCAGTTCGCGGTAGGCGATCACCAGGAAGTTGCCGCAGCCGCAGGCCGGGTCGAGGAATTTCAGCGTGGCCAGCCTGCGGTGCAGCTGCGCCAGCTTCTTCTGGTCGCTGCGCGCCCGGTCGAGTTCGTCCTTCAGCCCGTCCAGGAACAGCGGGCCGATCAGCTTGAGGATGTTCTTCTCGCTGGTGTAGTGCGCGCCCAGGTTGCGGCGGGCCCTGGCATCCATCACTGACTGGAACATCGAGCCAAAGATCGCGGGGCTGATGCGGCTCCAGTCCAGCGCGCTGGCATCCAGCAGCTGCTGGCGCATGGCGGCGTTGAAATCGGCCAGCGGCAGCATTTCCTCGAACAGGCGGCCGTTGACGTAGGGCAGCTCGGCCAGCTGCTCGTCGAGCGTGGTCTGGCGCCGGTCTTCGGGCGTGTTGAGCACCTGGAACAGCCGCGCCAGCCAGCCGCCGAGGTCGCCGCCGTCCTCGCTGGTGCGCTGGTCAACCAGGTCATGGAAGGCATGGCGCGGGAAGATGCCGGTGTCGTCGGCGAACAGGCAGAACAGCAGCCGCACCAGCAGCACTTCCAGCGCGTGGCCGCCGTAGCCGGCGGCCTTGAGCGTGTCGTACAGCCGCCCCATACGCTCGGCGGCCTGCACGTTGACGGGGTCTTCCTCCTTGTAGGTGCGGGTCTGGTAGCCGCTGATGAAGCCGAAGCGGCCGATCTCGCGGTGCAGGTCGGCCAGCGGGAATTCCACGTGCGGCGCGTGGCCGTCGAGGTCGTACAGGCGAAAGCGCTGGAAGTCGCTGACCAGGATGTACTGCGGCTTCTCGGATTCCTTCAGGCCGGCGAAGTAGTCGGTGGCCTGGTCGAAGGCGGCGTCCAGGTCGACGCCCGCGCTCTTGTGCTCGGCCAGCATCACGCCGGGCCAGAACAGGTCGATGCGCCCGGTGGCGGTGCCGGTGAAGCGCTTCGCCTTCTGCTCGTACACGGCCACGCTGCGGCGCTTCTTGCCGAACACGTGGAAGAAGTCGTTCCAGAAGCTCTGCGCCTCGGCGCGCTCGGAGGTTTCGCCCTGCCACTCACGGGCAAAGGCGCGCGCGCGGTCACGGATTTCGTTGAGGCTCAGCGGCATTCGAAGCGACTCCTCCGGTCGGCTCTCGTGTTCGGTGATCGTGTGCTCACAGCGGCTGCGCTCCTTCGCTGAGGATGTCGAGGTACCGGCTGTAGGCGAACACGCGATGGCGCTGTTGGCCGGTCACTTCGTTGACGATGTCGAGTTCCTGCAGCGCACGCACCGCTGCGCGGATGGTGGGCGGGCTGAGCGGGAGTTCCGGGGCCACGCGGGGCACGGTCAGCACCACGCGGCGGGCGAACTGGTCGAACACCAGGCCGATGTTGCCGGCACGCTTTCCCAGCGCTGCGATGCGGGCGCGATCGCTTGCCAGCAGCGCGAGCAGGCGCTGCGCGGTATCGACCGCCTGCTGCGCGGTTTCGGCCACGCCGTCGAGGAAGAAGCCCAGCCAGCCTTCCCAATCGCCGTGCACGCGCACGCCATTGAGCCGGTGGTAGTAGTCGGCGCGGTGGTGCTTGAAGTACAGGCTGAGGTACAGGCTGGGATCACGCAGCACGCCTTCATTGCAAAGGATCAGCGCGATGAGCAGTCGGCCAAGGCGGCCGTTGCCATCACCGAAGGGATGGATGGTTTCGAACTGCACGTGCGCCAGCGCGGCCTTCACCAGCGGCGGCACGCGGCCCGGCGGCTCGTGCAGGAAGCGCTCGAGGGCGGCCAGCGCATCCGGCAGCGCTTCCGGCGGCGGCGGTACGAAGTGGGCCAGTGCCGGCGAGGGGCCACCGACCCACACCTGCCCCTTGCGGAACTCGCCCGGGTGCTTGGTCGCACCACGGCCGCCGCGCAGCAGCAGGGCATGCATCTCGCGGATCAGACGGAGCGAGAGCGGGAAGTCGTCCTCGCGGAGGCGGCGCAGGCCGTGCTTGAGCGCGGCCACGTAGTTGGAGACTTCCTCCACGTCGTCGATGGGCACTCCCGGTGCAGCGTCGGCCTCGAACAGCAGCAGGTCGGACAGCGACGACTGGGTGCCCTCGATCTGCGAGGACAGCAACGCTTCCTTGCGCACGTACTGGTACAGGAACAATTCCGGGTCCGGCAGGATCAGGGTGATGCCGTCCAGGCGCCCGAGCGCCTGGTCGGCGCGTTCCTTGCGCGCCACCAGATCCATTGCCGCGAAGTCCAGCGGCGGGTCCGGAGGCAGCGGATCGGGAATAAAGGCCTGGTAGCGGCTGCCTGCCAGCGATCCGGCGACGTAGTGGCCTGTGGTCCTCTTGGCCATGTGGCTTTCCTTGCACGCGCCCGTGATGGGCTCAAGGAAAATTAGATAACACTTATTTTCTTAGCTGGCCAGATGTGTTCAAACAAGGAAAGTTTTCAGCCACGCGGTGAGCGGATTGTCCGCGTCGGCCAGGAGCTTCACCGTCAGTGCCAGCGACATCGCGACCAGCAGCGGACGAATCAGGCGGCTCCCGACGGTCAGCGCCAGGTGCGCGCCGAGCCGGGCGCCGGCGATGCTGGCCACGGCCATCACCAGGCCGAGCAGCCACAGCACCTGGCCGCCGATCATCAGGGTGATCAGCGCGGCGATGTTGCTGGCGAGGTTGAGGCACTTGGTGTGCGCGGTGGCCGAGACCAGGCCCATGCCGAACAGCGCCACCAGCGTGGTGGTCATGAACGAGCCGGCACCCGGCCCGAAGAAGCCGTCGTAGAAGCCGAGCCCGACCATCACCACCACCAGCGCGCCTTCGCCCAGCCGCGCATGGGTTTCGGTCTCGCTGGCCTTGGGCCCGAACAGGAAGTAGCCGGCCATCGCGATCAGCAGCAGCGGCACCAGCCCGGCCAGGAACGACGGGTCGACCGCCTGCACCGCCAGCGCGCCACCGACCGAGCCGACGAAGGCGCCACCGGCCGGCCAGGCGATGCGGCGGAAATCGATCCAGCCGCGGCGCGCGAACGCATACACCGCGCTGCTGGTGCCGAAGCTCGACTGCAGCTTGTTGGTGGCCAGCGCCTGCACCGGCGGCACGCCCGCGGCCATCAGCGCGGGGATGGTGATCAGGCCACCGCCGCCGGCCATCGCGTCGATGGTGCCGGCGACGAAGGCCGCCAGCGCCAGCAGCGCCAGTATGTCGAGTCCGAATTCCATGGGGTCCGCTGTGTGGTGGTGCCGGTGACGCGGTCGCGCGGTCACCTGCGGATATGACAGGGGCCGGACAAGCCGGCCCCGTGCGTTGCGGCGATGGTGGCCGGGGTTACCAGACCACCTCGGCCATCGAGCAGTTCAGGCCCGAGCCGATGCCGAGAAGCGCGACCCGGTCGCCCTTCTTCAGGCGGCCGTCCTCGCGCAGCTTCGACAGCACGATCGGCACCGACGCCGGGCCGATGTTGCCGTGCTCGCCGAAGATGGTCATGACCTTCTTCGGGTCGATGTTGAAGGCCTTGATGAAGGCGGCGGTGTGGGCCTTGCTGACCTGGTGGATCACGAACTCGTCGAGCTCCTCGACCACCCAGCCCAGTTTCGCCTTGGCGGCGATGAAGGTCTTCTGCGCCAGCTTGATGCCCTCGATCAGCAGCATCCGGGTGTCGGTGACCATGCGATCGAGGTTGCCGCGGCACAGGGTGTTCCACTCGGTGGCCGCGCGGGTCACGCCGCCCTTGTAGCGCGGTGCGCCCGGGGCGAGCTCGGCGCGTGCGAGCACCATCGCGGCGGCACCGCAGCCCAGCGTCAGCGTGGCGAGTTCGTTGCGGAAGTCCTCCTCGGTGGCCTCCGGGCGCAGCAGGCGCTCGATGGTCTTCTCGTAGGCGAGGTTGGCGGTTTCGCCGTCGACGACCAGCGCGTAGTCGATCTCGCCGCGCTCGATCATGCGGCTGGCGACATCCATGCCATTGAGGAAGGCCAGGCAGGCGTTGGCGAGGTCGAAGTTCTGGCAGGTGTCGGACATGCCGAGGTTGCCGCTGACGATCGACGCGGTGGACGGCTCGAGGTAGTCGCGGCTGACCGAGGTGTTGACCAGCAGGCCGATCTTGGCGGGGTCGATGCCGGCGTCCGCCAGTGCCTTGACCGCCGCCAGCGTGGCCGCGTCGGAGGCCTGCACGTCGTCATCCCACAGCCGCCGTGCGTGGATGCCGGCGATGTCCTGCAGCACGTCGGTCTTGATGTTGAGGCGGTCGAGCGTGGGCTTCAGGCGTGCGTTGATTTCGTCCGACGACAGTCGCCGCGGGGCGTCGATATGGGCCAGACCGGCAATGGCGACGTGTTGGAACAGCATGGACGTGGCACCGCGACAAAAAAGGTGACATAGGGTACCGGCTTCCGTTCCCCGACGCATTTTGAATGGGGTTTCAAGCTGAATCCCGGCCGTGCGATTGCACGCGTCAGCGCGTCTCCGCTGTCACCCCGGCCCCTCGCTCCGCGCCCCCCGCCTTCGCGTCGCCGCTCGGGCGTTCGCCGGCACCCGAGCCGGTGTCTCGCAAGCGTACCGGCTCACCCCGCGGGTGGGAGGCGGGTTCCGAAGCGGCAGGCGGCTCAGCCGCCGCAGCGCCAGGCGGCGAAGCGCTGGCTGCCGGCCGTCGGCGGTGCCAGCGGGTGCACGGTGTCCGCGCCCATGCCGGGGGCCTCGTTGCGGGCGAGGGTTTCCAGCTCCTCGCGCACGCGCAGCTGGTTGCGCTCGATGAAGGCCACGTTGTGCTTCACCGAGACCTCGACCTCGCCGCGCTTTTCGCAGCCCGACGGCGCGGTGGCGGCGACCCGCACCGCGCTGGCGCCGGGCGCCATATGCACCCAGGTGCAGCCGGACGTGGCAAGGAACAGGACCGCAAGGATCGGGGCGCGCATGGGACAACTCCGGAAAAGGCGTGATGAGCGGGGATTCTGACATCGGCGGTGCGCGGGGATGCGTTGCCGGGCGGCGATGACCGCTGCCGGTGACCATCCCGGGTCGCACGGATGCCCTGCCTGCCCTCATCCGGCCCTTCGGGCCACCTTCTCCCGCAGGCGGGAGAAGGGTGCCAGTTCAGGCGGTTACGGTGATCGGGCCAAGCGTGCCTCCGAGCCTCGCCGCGGGAGAAGAGTGCTGTCTGCCGGCAGCGGTTATCTGCCCGTCACCGGGTTGCCGTCGGCATCCACCACCGACACCTCGCCCAGCTCCAGCGCGCGCACCGGGGCCTCGATCTTCGACAGGTCGCCGACGATCACCCAGGTCAGCCGCTCGGGATCGATCGTCGCCGCGGACTCGCGCACCTGCGCCGGGGTCAGCGCCTCGATCTCGGCGCGCCGCTGCTCGACGTAATCGTCCGGGCGGCCGTAGCGCACCATCGCGGCGATCTCCGACAGCACGCTGCTGGCGGTCTCGTAGGAACCCGGCAGGCCGCGGATCTCGGTGGCCTGGATCTTGGCGACCTCGTCGTCGGTGGCCGGGGTTTCGCCGCTGGCGTATTCGCTGATCTCGCGGCGGAGCTCCGCCAACGCATCGGCGGTGCGGTCGATCTGCACCGGCGCCAGCGCGATCCACGGCCGCGGGCCGACCGCGCCGACGGTGGTGGTGAACGCGCCGTACGACCAGTGCTTGTCCTCGCGCAGGTTCATGTTGAGCCGCGAGGTGAAGGTGCCGCCGAGCACCGAGTTGGCGATGCCGAAACGGGTGGCGCCGTCGTCCTTGCTCGACGGCACCAGCTGGCCGACGAAGATGTTGGCCTGCACCGCACCGGGCTGGTCGATCAGGAACACGCGCGGGCTGGCCGGGCGCGCCACCGCGTCGACCGCCGGCAGCTCCGGCGCCGGGCCGGTGCCGCGCCAGTCGCCGAAATGACGTTCCAGCGCGGGCACGATCTCGGCCAGCGTGGTGTCGCCCACGACCACCAGCGTCGCATTGTCCGGACGTACCCAGTCGCGATGGAAGGCGACGAGGTCGTCACGGCTCAACGCGGCGACGGATGCCTCGGTGCCGCTGCCACTGAGCGGGATCGCATACGGATGGCCTTCGCCGTACAGCAGCGGCGGCAGCACGCGCAACGCGGCGCCGTTCGGGCGTGCCTTCTCCTGGCGGATGCCGGCGATCCAGGTCGCCTTGACGCGGTCGATCTCGGACTGGTCGAAGCGCGGTGCGCGGATCATCTGCGCATACAGCGCCAGCGACGGATCGAGGTTCTCCTTCAGCGACGACAGGTAGGCGTTGCCGCCGTCCAGGCTCGCCCCCGACGACAGCACCGCGCCCAGTGCCTCTGCCCGCTCGGCGAATTCCAGCGCGCGCAGCTCGCCGGCGCCCTCGTCGAGCATGCCCATGGTGAAACCGGAGGTGCCGAGCTTGCGGCCCTGGTCGGCGGCATAGCCGCCCGGGAACTCGTAGCTCATCTGCACCACCGGGATGTCGCTGCGACGGGCGAGGATCACCTGGGTGCCGTTGCCCAGTCGCGCGCGCTCCAGTGCCGGGAACGCGAGTTCCGGGAAGCTCTCCGGCACCGGCACGCCCTGGCTGCGATCGACCTGCGGCTGCGCATGCGTGAACTTCGCGTCCACCGCCGGCAGCTCGAACGGGGCCGGCGTCACCGCCGGCTCTTCGGGAATCTCGCGACGCTCGCCGGGCACCACCGTCAGCACGTGGTCGCCCGCGGCCAGCCAGGTGCGGCCCACTGCGGCCACCTGCTCCGGGGTGGTCGCGGCGATGGTGTCGAGCGAGCGGCGGAAGCAGCCCGGGTCCTGCTCGTACACGGTGCATTCGGCCAGCGCATCGGCCTTGCCGCCGAAGCCGCCGATGCGCTCGATGCCGCGGATGAAGCCGGCGCGTACCGCGGTCTTGGCGCGCTCGACCTCGCCGGCATCGGGGCCCTCGGCGATCAGTCGCATGAGCTCCTCGTCGATCGCGGCCTCCACCTGCGCCGCCTCCACGCCGTCGCGCACGTTGGCCATGATCATGAAGCGCGAACCGAGCTGGCCGCCCCAGGCCATCGCGCTGATGCTGTCGACCAGGCGGTCCGTGTGCAGCAGGCGGCGATCGAGCCGCGAGGTACGCGCACCGCCCAGCACATGGGCGAGCACCTGCAGCCGCTCGAGATCCTCGGATCCGGTCTCGGCCACGTTCCACACCCGGTAGATACGCGTCTGCGGCACCTTGTCCTCGAGCGTGTCGCGGGTGGTGGCGGTGCGGCGTGCGACGTCGACCGCCGGCTGCGCCATCGTCGGCCCGGCCGGGATATGGCCGAAGTAGCGCGCCACCTTGTCCTTCGCGGTGGCCACGTCGATGTCGCCGGCCAGCACCAGCACGGCGTTGTTCGGGCCGTACCAGGCGCGGAACCACTGCTGCACGTCCGCGAGCGTGGCGGCATCGAGATCGTTCATCGAGCCGATCACGCTGTGGTGGTACGGGTGGCCCTTCGGATACAGCGACTTGCCCAGCACCTCCCAGACCTGGCCGTAGGGCTGGTTCTGGCCCTGGCGCTTCTCGTTCTGCACCACCCCGCGCTGCTCGTCGAGCGCGGCCTGGTCCACCGCGCCGAGCAGATGGCCCATGCGGTCGGACTCCATCCACAGCGCCATGTCGAGCGCGGTGGTCGGCACGTTCTGGAAGTAGTTGGTGCGGTCGTTGTTGGTGGTGCCGTTCATGTCGGTGGCGCCGACCAGTTCGAACGGGGCGAAGAACTCGCCGTCGTGGTGTTCGGTCTTCTGGAACATCAGGTGTTCGAACAGGTGCGCGAAGCCGGTGCGCCCGGCCGGCTCGTCCTTGGAGCCGACGTGGTACCAGAGGTTCACCGCGACGATCGGCGCCTTGCGATCGGTGTGCACCACTACGCGCAGGCCATTGGGCAGGGTGAACTGTTCGTAGGCGATGTCGACGGCGGCCTGCGGCGCCCGCGGCGGCGACTCGGCCCAGGCCAGCGGGGCGGCGACGCCGAGTGCGGCGGCAAGCGCGATGGCGAGGATGGCGCCGCGGCGCGGCAGGGTCTGGGGCGTCGACATGGACTCTTCCTTGTTGGGTCGGGCACGCATGGTAAGCCGCGGCCGCCGGCCGACGCTGTATGGGCGCAGCGCGATTCGTTGCGTCGTGCAGCGCCGCCGAGCCGCCGCGCACGGCCGGGCGATGTCATTGCCACGTCATGGCCTGCCGCGAGCATGGGCGATCACCTCGCGGGTGACTCCAGCCCCGCATGCCAACGACCCAGAAGGATCCCTCGATGCACAACAACAAGCCGCTGCGCAGCCTGCTTGCAGGCGCGCTCCTGGCCGCCCTCGCCATGCCCCAGTTCGCGCTGGCCGACGATGCCTCCGCGCCACGGGCGAAGAACGTCATCCTCTTCGTCGCCGACGCCGCCGGCGTTTCCGCCCTGCATGGCGCCAGCGTGCACGGCTACGGCGAGCCGCTGAAGCTCCATATCCAGGGCTGGCCGCACCTCGGCCTCAGCGAAACCTCGCCGGTGGACAAGTGGGTGTCGGATTCCGCCAACGGCATGTCGTCAGTGGTGACCGGCGTCAAGACCCGCAACGGCGTCATCAGCCAGGGCCCGGATGCGGTGCGCGGCCAGCGCGACGGTACTCCGACCCGGACCATCCTCGAGCATGCCGAGGCGCGCGGCCTGCGCACCGGCGTGGTCAGCTCGCAGTCGATCGCCGATGCGACCCCCGCCGCCACCTATGCGCATTCCAACGACCGCAAAAAGTGGGCGGAGATCTTCACCCAGGTGTTCGCGCCGCGCTACGGTGATGGCGTGGACGTGATGATCGGTGCCGGGCGCGCGAAGATCGGCGAGCAGCTGGCCGAGGTCGGCACCGGTTTCGACACGCTCGGCGCGACGCATGGACGTCCGGTGCGTGCATCGCTGGCGGAGGCCATGCAGGCCGGCGACGTCCGCCCGCTGGTGGTCGCCGACAGCATCGACGTGCGCCAGGCGACGCTGACCGCGCTCGACATCCTGCAGGACGCACCCGAAGGCTACCTGCTGGTGGTGGAGTGGGACGCGCACACCGACGACGTGCGCAAGGGCCTGCAGAACCTGGTCGACTTCGACCGCCTGATTGCCGAGGTCGAGCAGCGCGTCGATCTCGACGACACCCTGCTGCTGTTCACCGCCGACCATTCGTTCGGCCTGCAGATCGACGGCGGCGAGCGTGGCCAGCCACTGCTGGAAGGCTTCGATGCATGGAAGCAGGCGCAGGCGGATGCGGAACCCGGTGCCGATGAGGACCTGGTGCGGCTGCCCAACGTGCTGGTCAACCGCACCCACACCGCCGAGGAAGTGGTGACGCTGGCCACCGGCGCCGGCGCCCATCGCGTGCGCGGTTACTTCCCGAACACGCACCTGTTCCGGGTCATGCTCGACGCCTGGGGCTGGAACGCGGAATAACCGACACAGGAAGGCCGGCCCGCATCGCTGCAGGCCGGCCTCGTGGTCTGCCCGCGGTCAGAAGTTCATCCGCACGCCGATCATGAAGCGCTTGCCGAAGCGCTCGTACTCGGTGGTGCGCTGGCGGTTGCCCTGGTAGCGGATGCCGGGCTCGTTGAGCAGGTTGTTGGCGTCGAGGTACATCTCGACGTTGTCGTTGAAGGCATAGCGCATCGAGAAGTCGAGGCGGCCGACATCATCCCAGTACGCATCGCCCATGACGTCGCCGTCGCCGATGCCGTCGATCCACTCGGTGCGGTACTGCCAGCTCAGCCGTGCCGACAGTCCGTGCGCCTCGTAGTAGAGCGAGGTGTTGTAGATCAGATCGGAAGCGCCCGGCAGGGACACCTTGCGGCCGTCCGGCGTGGTCGCCTCGCTGTCGTTGAAGGTCACGTTGGCGGTGACGCCGAAGTCGCCGACCCACAGCGGCAGGTCCAGGCGGTCGGCGAGCGGCGAGAAGCCCTGCGAGTACGCCAGCTCCAGGCCGCGGATGTGGCCATCGCCACCGTTGGCGAGGGTGAAGTAGGTGTACTGCGAGCGGTCGAAGCCGGGCACGTCGAGGTCGTCGTTGCCGAAGCGCGGCAGCTCGACGTCGAACAGCACGTCGCGCAGCTTCTTGTAGTACACGCCGGCGGAGAAGAAACCCTGTGGCCGCATGTACCACTCGAAGTAGGCATCCAGCCCCATCGACTTCTCGGTCTCCGCGTAGGGGTTGCCGCCGTCGATCTCCTGCTCGTCGTCGCTGATCGAGAAGTTGGGCCGCAGGTCGGTGTAGTCGGGGCGCGCGGCACCGGTGTTGGCGGAGAAGCGCAGCTTCATTTCGTCGTTGAGGTCCCAGTTGACGTGCACGCTGGGGAAGAAATCGACGCCGCTTTCCCTGACGGTGATCCGCCGGTAGCCGCTGTCGTCCTCGGCATTGGCGGACGACTGGTTGCGGGTGTACTCGCCACGCACGCCGGCGACGACGTTGCCCCAGTCGAAGTGGCTGGTGGCCATGCCGTAGACCGCGCCGATCCGCTCCTGCACGTTGTACCAGTTGTCCATCACCACGCCGTCGTCGAAGCCGCCGGCACCCTGCGAACGCAGGCCGTCGAGCAGCGCACGCGCGCGGTCTTCGTCGTGGTAGCGGAAGCTGTAACCCAGCGGCAGCGCTCCCTGGTAGGGCTTGTCGGAAGCGAAGTCGGCCATCGCCGGATGCGCGATGCCCATCGCCGTCAGCTGCGCCGCGGTGATCGCGTAGCGGGTCTGGTTGTTCTCCTTGGTGCGGTCGTCGTACTGCACGCCGAACTGCAGCTCGGTGGGGCGGCCGAACAGCTCGGTCTCGCGGAACAGGTCCAGGCGCGTGCTGTAGGAGTCGGTGACCGCCTTGCCGCTGTTGGTGACGACGCTGACGAAGTTGTAGTCGTGCGAATCCAGCGAGCGCTTGAGGTTGCCCTTGGAGAACGAACCGTCCGGATTGCGGATGGTGTCGTACAGCGTGACCCGGTGCAGGCTGCGGTTGCTGAAGTCGTAGTCCACGGTCGGGCGCAGGGTGCGCTCCGACGGGCTGACCCAGGTGGAGTTGAAAGACGGGCCGGACTTCTGTTCCGCCTCGGTGTAGTTCAGGCGCCAGCGGGCACGCCAGTCGCCGAGGTTCTGGTCGCCACCGAGGGTGGTGGTGAAGATGCTCTGCACGCTGTCGTTGATGTTCTGCGTGCTGTCCATCTCCACGCCGTACACGGTGCCCTGCCACGGCGTGTTGCCGGTGCGGACATCCGCATATCCCGTGCGCTGGGCCACGGCCTGCGGGCGCGTGTCGGAGGTGCGCACGGCGTTGGCATCGAAGTCGAACTCGATGGCGTTGCGCAGCTCGTGGTCGCTGAACTCGGTATGGATCGAGCTCAGGAAGAAGTGGTGATCGTCGCTGGGCCGGAACTCAAGGCGGCCGCTGACCGACTCGTT
Organism: Luteimonas yindakuii; assembly: GCF_004803715.2. Taxonomy (NCBI): domain Bacteria; kingdom Pseudomonadati; phylum Pseudomonadota; class Gammaproteobacteria; order Lysobacterales; family Lysobacteraceae; genus Luteimonas; species Luteimonas yindakuii. The sequence goes on along the minus strand of NZ_CP039383.2, from coordinate 150,954 downwards.
CTCGCGGGTCAGGCGGTAGAGCTTGTTCTGGTGGGCGTCGAACCACACGCGTTCGTCGCCGCCCGGCTCCTGGTCCTCGGCGGCCACTTCCGGATCCGACTCGAAGTTGTCGGTGACCATGTCGCGCGAATACTTCGAGGCCGAGACCAGCACGCCGAAGCGGTCGTCGGCGAACTTGCTGGAGAGGAAGCCGCCCCAGTTGTACTGCCTGCCGCCGCCGAGGTCGTTGTAGCCGATGCCGACGTCGGCGCCGACCTTCAGGCCTTCGTAGTCGAACGGGCTGCGGGTGATGATGTCGATGTTGCCGGCCAGCGTCTCACTGGGCATGGCCGCGGTGATCGCCTTGCGGGCGACGACCTGGCTGGCGATCGACGACGGGATGGTGTCCAGGCGCGCGGTGCGGCCGGCGGGGCTGATCACGTTGACGCCGTCGAAGGCGATGGTGGTCCAGCGCGCGGGCGCGCCGCGCAGGTTGACGTAGCGCTCCTGGCCCTGGTCGCGCTCCACCGCGATGCCCGGCAGGCGGCTGAGCGCGGCGGCGACGTTCTGGTCGGGGAAGCGGCCGATCGAGTCGGCAGCCACCACGTTGACCAGCGAGGTCGACGCACGCTGCGCCTGCAGCGCCGCGTACTCGGATTCCGCGATCGGCTGGGCGCGCACCACGACCGCATCGAGGTCGGTGGCGTCGCGGGCGGCGGAGACATCGATCCGCGCGTTGCTGGCCTGCCCCGCCACCACGTCGACGACGTGGGTCCGGTCGGGGCGACCGACGTAGCTCACCCGCAGTTCGTGGCGACCGGCCGGCACACGGTGCAGGGCGAAGCGGCCATCCGAACCGGTCACTGCGACCACGTCAAGGCCGGAGATGCGGACTTCGGCGCCGGCGAGATACCCGCCGCGGCCGGCGTCCGTGACTACGCCGTTGATCGAACCGGTATCGGCATGTGAGCCCTGCAGGCTGGCGACGGCAACGGCCGGAGTGGACGTGGTCCGGGCGTGCGCCTGGGCATGCATGGCCATGGCCAGGGCAAGGGCCGTGGCGAGAGTCGTGGTCTTGTACATCGGGCTTCCTGGGAGGGACGCACGCCGCCGGCAACGCCGGGTGTCGGGCGAACGTGGTGGTGGCGGGTCCAGGGGCGACGGAACTGCACGCCTCCCTTCCCTGGACGGCCTGACCTGGCGCGTATGGCGCACCCCTGACGGACGCGCACAGCCTGGACGGCAGAGATGGCGCCCTGTTGAACGGGAGATTCGTTTTTTGTTACGACGTCCCGGGGCCGTTGTGGATCGGCTCGCTGCAAGCCATCGCGGCCGCGCGTGGTGCATGCTGGCGGCATGAGCACCCGCACCCGCATCTGTCTCGTCACCGGCGCCAACCGCGGCATCGGCCTGGAATTCACCCGCCAGCTGCTCGCGCGCGGCGACCGCGTCGTCGCCACTGCACGCCAGCCCGGCAAGGCCACCGCGCTCAACACGCTGGCCGGCGAATACCCGGGCCGCCTGCATGTGCTGCCGCTCGACATCACCCAGCCGCGCACGCATGCCGAACTCGCCCGCGAACTGCCGCTTGCCGTCGGCGACGACGTGCGTATCGACCTGCTGATCAACAACGCCGGCGTGCTGCATTCCGGCGAACGTTTCGGCGAGCTCGGGCTCGACACCCTCGAACACAGCTTCCGCACCAATGCGGCCGGCCCGTTGCTGCTGACGCAGACGCTGGCGCCGCAGCTTGCCGACGGCGCGCGCGTGGTGAACATGTCCTCGCGCATCGGTGCGATCGCACTGACCCGGCGCTTCGGCACTCCCAGCTATGCGATCAGCAAGGCCGCGCTCAACATGGTCACGGTGCTGCTGGCGCAGGCACTTTCGCCGCACGACATCGTGGTGGTCGCGGTGAGCCCGGGCTGGGTGCGCACCGAAATGGGCGGTGCCGACGCCGAAGTCGCCACCGCAGACGCGGTTGCCGGCCTGCTGGCGCAGATCGAACGGTTGGCGATGACCGACTCCGGCAGCTTCTTCGACTGGCAGGGCGCGCCGATTCCCTGGTGACTCCGGCCACCGACGGGGTGCGACACTTGCGCCCCCGCCGGCGATCCCACGCATGTTCGACGTCCTGCTCTACCAGCCCGAGATCCCGCCCAACACCGGCAACGTGATCCGCCTGTGCGCCAACACCGGCGCGCGATTGCACCTGATCCGCCCGCTGGGCTTCGACCTCGACGACCGCCAGCTGCGTCGTGCGGGGCTGGATTACCACGAGTACGCGACGCTCAGGGTCCACGATTCGCTCGACGCCGCGCTCGCGGCGATCGCACCGCCGCGGCTGTTCGCGCTGTCCACCCGCAACAGCACGCGCCACGACCAGGTGCGCTTCGAAGCCGACGATGCCTTCCTGTTCGGTCCGGAGACCCGCGGCCTGCCCGACGGCGTGCTGGCCGGCCTTCCCGACGCGCAACGGCTGCGGCTGCCGATGCGACCGGACAATCGCAGCCTCAACCTGTCGAACGCGGTGGCGGTGCTGGTGTTCGAAGCCTGGCGCCAGCACGGCTTCGCCGGCGCCGGCTGAGCGTCACATCAGCACGCAGTCGATCGCGTCGAGCGCGATGTGGATCAGCAGGCCGGTGCCGAACCAGCGCGTGCGTCGCGGCACCAGCAACGCGGTGTAGACACCCACCGCAGGCCAGGTGTGCAACGGATGGAAGCCGATGCTGCAGCGCCCGGGCGCATAGATCGGCTCCGCCAGCAGATGGTCGATGTCGATCAGCCAGCCGGCCAGCATCCACGCCGCCGCGCGCCGCCAATGCGCCGGCCACACGATGCGCGCCACCGCCAGCGGCACCAGCACGTGCAGCAGCAGATGGAGGATCGGTCGCAGTTCGAAGTCGGGCATGGCGATGTTGTAAGCGGACAGCGGACACCATCATCGCAGTGTCCGTCGGTTCGCCGGACACGACCGGCAGCACGAATCCGCTCGACGCATGGCATGGGCGAATCCCGTTGGGACAGACGTCCTTCGGGGAGCCGCGCCGACCACCACGGCCACAGGGGGATGCCCAGCCGGATATCTCCGCGTTCTGCTGCCACATCCGGCCGCCGGCCATCCATGGCCGGCTCTGGACACCCCCCTGCGTCCGCGGCGGGCTCCGAGCTGTCGTCGCGTCGGGATGAAGAGCAACGGCAAAGAACCTCGAGTCGTTAGAACCTCGACGACTTCAGCTGCGGCCGCTGTTGATTGCACGCCGACGCAGACGAACACGCCAGGCGTAGCCGTTACCGCAATTCGGCGAATCGCCCCTGCTCCCCGTGCCGAAGCCCGCGGACACATGAGCCCGTCGCGTGCACCGGGGGGTGTGGTCCCAGCCGGCCATGGATGGCCGGCGGCCGGCCGTGGTAGCTGGACGCGGACTCCGGCCGGGGGAGCACACCCCCCGGTGCACGAGGCGGGCAGCGCGCATTACAACGAAGCCCCCGGGCGCCGGATCACGTCGGATCGCCCATCCCCCCAAACCCGGGCCGTCCTACCCGCATGCGCAATGCACCTATCCGCTCTACCGCCATTGCCACGTTGACCTCGCAGCCACCCGCCTCTGCGCAAGCTGCCCGCAACACCCGTACAGGACCGACATGCCCATCCCGCTGCCCGCGCACTGGACACTGCTGCCACGCGACTTCTACCGCCGTCATCCCACCGAAGTGGCACCGCAGCTGCTCAACAAGATCCTCGTGCGCGACGACGGCCGCGCCGGTCGCATCGTCGAGGTCGAGGCCTATGCCGGCAGCGAGGATCCTGCCGCGCATTCGCACCGCGGCCCGACGCGCCGCAACGCCACCATGTTCGGCGAGCCCGGGCACCTGTATGTCTACTTCACCTATGGCATGCACTGGGGCAGCAATGCAGTCTGCGGCGACGTCGGCCAGGGCGCCGGCGTGCTGCTGCGCGCGATCGAGCCTCTCCAGGGCCTCGACCTGATCCGCAGCGCGCGTCCGGGCGCGCGCCGCGACCGCGACCTCGCCAACGGCCCCGGCAAGCTTTCGCAGGCGATGGGCATCACCGGCGAGTTCGACGGCGCCGATCTGGTGGCCCCGGACCGCGGCCTCGCCATCGTCGATGACGGCACGTCACCGCCCGACACGCCTGCAGTGGGTCCGCGCATCGGCATCAGCCAGGCCATCGACTTCCACTGGCGCTGGCACGTGCCCGGTCATCCGCATGTGCCGGCGTGGCGGCCGCATCCGTCGAAGCGGCGAACGCCACTGAAGTGACGCGCCAAACATCGCGAACGGATCGCATCACTCCACAGGCGTAGCGTCCTCGCCACCCGTCTGCGAACTCGCATTGCGCTCCGCGGCATCAGTCCCGGCAGGCGCGGCCACGTCACCGCGCCCGTGCTCGTGCCCGGTGGGATCGTCGAGCTGGATCACCTCGCCCTGCTCCCACGCATTCGCCCCCGGCAGCACCGGCGGGGCGGCGATCTCGGCGCGGCGCTCGCGCTTGGCTTGGCTGTCGACGCCGATGCGCTCGTCCCGCGCGACGATCATGGCGGGATCGGCCTGGCCGTCGGCGGTGAAGCCCATCATCAGCTGCGGCACCCCGTACGGCAGCTCCTTGTCGAGGTCGGTATGCCAGGTGTGCCAGGTCTTGCCGTAGGTGCCGACCAGCTTCTCCATCAACTCGTCCTCGGCCATTTCCGGAATGCCCGGCGCGACCAGGGTGCCCGACTTCACCTCGTACGAGTGGCTGTGCCAGAGCGGCTTCTCGCTCTCCGGCAGGCCGGCGAACAACCGCTCGCTGACGATGTACTCCACGCCCATCAGCTTGGCGTCGCCGACGTTGCCGTCGTAGATCACGCACTGGATCACGTCCTCGTTGAGGTGCGAACAGTAGTGATGGGCTTCCATCTGCGCCTGCATGCGGCCACTGTAGAAGTGGAAGCCGTCGAGGTAGGCGTTGATCGCATCGATCGGTGGCTTGTCCTGCAGCAGCGCGGCGCCGGCCTCCAGCACCCGCGTCTTGGGCGACTCCTGCGCGCCGGGCGTGTCCACCGCCGATTCGGTGTCGCCGCCGCCGCACGCGGACAGGGCAAGGGCAAGGAGCGCGGGGCAGCAGAGACGATGCATGGGTAACTCCGGGGGTGGACGCTCCGATGGGCCACCATCGCGGCCCGGACGTCAGTCTTGCCTTCGTGCTGTCGGGCGTCCGTGAGTAAACGCGCGGCCGCGACTGAACGATCCGGGAAAAGTTCCTGTACTCCCCCGTTCACAATTCAGGGTGTGTTGGCCCCTGGTCAGCAAAATGACGTCCACCGGCCCGGGAGGCGGTGCGCAAGTTCGTTCGTCTGGATTCGCGCTCCCTCCCTCCCGCCCTCCCGGGCCGGCCCTATACAGCCGACAACCCAAACCAGAAGGCGCTCCGAATGTCCCGAACCAAGGCTTCCCTGCTCGCCCTCGGCCTGACCGCCGCCCTGCCGTTCGCCGCCTCGGCGCAGTCGGCATCCGCGCTGTCCTACAACTACGTCGAAGGCGGCTACATCGCCACCAATGCGGACCTCGATGCCGACGGCGCCGCCGCGCGGGGCTCGGTCGCGTTCCACCCGAACTTCCATGTGTTCGGCGGCTTCCAGCGGCAGGACGTCGACAACACCCCGGTCGACTTCGACGAGTGGCGCATCGGCATCGGCTACAACCACGCCATTTCGCCCAATGCCGACCTGGTGACCCGGGTGGCCTACGAGAAGTTCGACGCCGGCCGCGACATCTTCGGCAACGATTACGCGCCGGACGGCTACAGCGTCGAAGTCGGCCTGCGCGGCGCGCTGGCGCCGCAGCTCGAAGGCTATGCGATGGCCGGTTACGAGGACTTCGGCAACTTCTACGGCGACGACTTCTACGGCCGCCTCGGTGCGCAGTGGAAGTTCACCCCGAACTGGGGCGTGTCCGGCGACGTCAAGTTCGCCGGCGGCGATACCCAGTGGTTCGTCGGCCCGCGCTTCACCTGGTAAGCCCCGTCAGGAGCAATACCCCGCGGGAGCTCCCTCCCCGACCCGCGGGACACGTCGCAAGATCTCTCTCTCCCCCGATATGCGACGTTCGACCCGGCCGGCAACGGCCGGGTCTTTTTTTGTTCCTGTCCCCAGGTCCGGCGTCCGGGGCGATCGACAGACGGCTGGACTGCTCGAGCGCGCCCGAGCGGCTCCGTTGTGGTCCGCGCTGCCCGCCGCGCACACCGGGGGGTGTGCTCCCCCGGCCGGAGTCCGCGTCCAGCTACCACGGCCGGCCGCCGGCCATCCATGGCCGGCTGTCCGCACACCCCCCAGTGCACGCGACGGGCTCGGACCTTCGTCGGCTTCGGCACGGAGAGCAGGAACGGTTGCCGCAGGAGCCGCTGCAACCAACCACACTCAGGCGTTCGTCCGGTCCGGCAGACCAACAGCGGCTCAGCCGACGTCGTCGATTGCCACGACGGCCTGACGCTTCTTCGCCGTTGATCTTCTTCCCGACGCGACGACAGGTCGGCGCCCGCCGCGGACGCAGGGGGATGTCCAGAGTCGGCCATGGATGGCCGGCGGCCGGATGTGGGAGCAGGACGCGGAGATATCCGGCTGGGCATCCCCCTGTGGCCGCGGTGGGCCAACGGGGACGCGAACCAGCGTTCGTCCAAGCGGACAGAAGCCCGCTCCGTGGCGCCTGCCCACGGGCTCCGGGGAAATGCGGCACTGACTCAGCCGAACAGCTTCGCCGGGTACTCGGACTTGCGCTCGCGGGCCATCAGGCGGGCCACGCCTTCGGCGGGGGTGATGTCGCCATGCAGGACGTCACGCACGTTGGCAGCGATCGGCAGGTCGACGCCATGGCGATCGGCCAGCCGCATGACTTCATCGGCGGTCTGCACCGACTCCACCACCTGGCCGATTTCGCGCACCGCTTCTTCCAGCGGCTGCCCGCGGCCGAGCGCGAGGCCGAGGCGGCGGTTGCGCGAGAGATCGCCGGTGGCGGTCAGCACCAGGTCACCGAGGCCGGCGAGGCCCATCAGGGTTTCCGGGCGGCCGCCCATCGCCATGTTGAGGCGCAGCATCTCGTTGAGGCCGCGGGTGACCAGGCCGGCGCGGGCGTTGAGGCCCAGGCCCATGCCGTCGGCGACGCCGGTGGCCACCGCCAGCACGTTCTTCATCGCGCCGCCGAGCTCGGCGCCGCTCATGTCGGTGCCGGTGTAGGCGCGGAACGCCGGGCCGTGCAGCACCTCGGCCACCTGCTCGGCGAACGCCTCGTCGTGCGCATGCACGGTGAGCGCGGTCGGCAGCCCCAGCGCGACTTCCTTGGCGAACGACGGGCCGGTCACCACCGCCAGCGGCACGTCATCGCCGAGCACGTCGGCGGCCACCTCGTGCAGGAAGCGTCCGGAGCCGGGCTCGAAGCCCTTGGTCGCCCACGCCACGCCGGCTGTTGCCGGGCGCAGCGGCGCGATCGCACGCAGCGTTTCGGCGAAGGCGTGCGACGGCACCACGACCAGCACCAGGCCGGCGCCGTCGAGGGCGCGGCCGAGGTCGGCGGTGGCGCGCAGCGAGTCCGGCAGCGCGATGCCGGGCAGGTAGCGGGCGTTGACGTGGTCGCGGTCGATCGCCTCGACTGCCTGCGCATCGCGCCCCCACAGCACGGTGGGGACGTCATGGCGGGCGATCAGGGCGGCGAGCGCGGTGCCCCAGGAGCCCGCGCCCAGCACCGCGACATGGGGTCGCGACACCATCGGTCAGGCGTTGCCGACGATCTCGGTGCCGTCACCGGCCTGCTGGCCGGCACGCTGGCGCAGCCCTTCGGCGTACAGGGCGTCGAAGTTGATCGGCTGCAGCAGGAACGGCGGGAAGCCACCGGCCTGGATCAGCTCGCCGAGCAGCTGGCGCGCGTACGGGTACAGCACGTTCGGGCAATGGGTGCCGAGCATGGCGTCGAGCACGTTGGCCTCGAAACCGGCCAGCCCGAACACGCCGGCCTGCGCAACTTCGGCCACGTAGACGGTGTTGTCCTCGGCCAGCGAGCAGGTCAGGGTGATTTTGAGCACCACCTCGTAGCCGTTGTCGCCAACGCGCTGCACGCTCTGGTTGAGGCTCATGTTGAGCTGCGGCTGCGCCTGCTCGTTGAAGATCTGCGGCGCCTTCGGCGACTCGAACGACACGTCCTTGACGTAGATCTTCTCGACGGTGAACTGCGCGCCGGCAGGCTGCGCGGGGGCGGCGGCGCCATTGGCGGCGACGTTGTCTTGCTCGGACATGGTGGACTCCAGCGGAATTCGGGTAGTGGGATCGGAAAGGATCGATTATGGCACCGCGACCGGCGGCGCCCCGGGTCTGTCAGCGGCCGCGCTTGAGCGGCAGGTCGGCCTGCTGCCAGGCGCCGATGCCGCCCTCGAGCACGTAGACGTGTTCGAAGCCGGCCTTCTTCAGTCGCTTGGCGGCCGTGTTGGCGGTCTGGCCGGTCTTGCACACCAGCACCACCGGCAGCGCCCTGGCGGCCGCGAGCTGCTTGTTCTCGGGATCGAACTGGCTCATCTGCACGTTCTTCGAGCCGGGGATGTGGCCCTTCTCGAAGTCGCCGCTGGGCCGCAGGTCGACCACCAGCGCATTGTCGCGGTTGACCAGCGCGGTGAGTTCGGCCGGGCGCAGGCCCTTGAAACCGCGGGTGAGGCGGCTGATCTCGGTCCAGATCAGGGCCAGCGTGATGCCGGCGAGCGCCATCGACAGCAGGTGGTTGCGGCCGGCAAAGGCCAGCAGTTCTTCGAAAGTCACGTGATCGCTACGGCAGACGGCGGGCGGCGATTGTCGCCCAGTGCGCGGCGGGGCGCAAAACGCCGCGCCCGCGTCGGCAGGCGCGCCGTTACTCGCCGGCCCAGAAGTCCGGCAGCCCGCCGGTCAGCCACCAGCGGGCGGCCTCGGCGTCGTAACGCCACTGCTCGGTGTAGCGCACCGTGCGCTCGGCCATGGTGTGGCGGTTGATCACGCCGATCTGGATCTCGCGCGCGGCGGTGGCCTCACCCGGCTGCGACGCGAGCTCGCGGTAGCCCGAGACCTGGATCTGCTCGTAGCGCTGGAATTCGAGCGCGCTCATCGGCCGCGCTTCGCGGATTTCGGGGTCGACCAGGTTCCAGGCGCCCTCGAAATCGCCCCAGCGGATCGCCGCCGAGTACATGTACTGCATGCGCTCGAGTTCGCTGGTCTTCTTGCCCCCCGTCGCGCAGCCCGTGAGCAGCAGCGTGGCCAGCGCCAGCGTCACTACCGTGCCCCATCGCATCCAGCCCATCGCCTGCATCCCGTTGTTGGTCCCCGCCGGCATGTTAGTCGGCCTGCCCCGGCGCAGGAACGGGCGTGCGCAGGATCGCGGCGTAGCGCAGCCGTGCTTCGGTGGCGATGCCGCCCTCGGGCAGCGGCAGCGAAGCGACCAGCCAGGTGCTGGCGCGGCCGCGCGCGCGCAGGGTGTCGATGAAGTCCTGCCAGCCCGCGCCCTCCTCCAGCCTTGCCTCGACATGCAGGTCGGCGAACAGCGGCGCGCGATAGCGCACCTCGGTGGCGGCGACGAAGACGTCAACATCGAGCCCGGCCGCCTCCACCTGCAGGGTCACCAGGCCCCACGCCGCAAGCGTCGCCAGCGATACCAGGCTGCCACCGAAGGCGCAGCCCTTGTCATTGACGTGTGCGGCCAGCGGCGCCGACAGGCGCAGGCACGCGCCATCCCAGCCGGTGATGCCGACCCGCATCGCCGCGACCGGCGGCATGCCGTCGAAGTGGGCCTGCAGGCGCTGCAATGCGGCGCTGTCGGCCTGCATCGGTGACGTCATCGAAAACTCCTCGTCGCGGTTGCGGCATGTGGGCCCAGGGACCAAGCTGCGGCCATGCCGCATGCCAGTACTCCCGCCGTGCCCGACCGGCCGGCATCCTACGTGATCTCGCTGCGCCCGGCGGGCGAACACGCGACGCTCGCACGTGCCGCGGCCGCGCATGGCCTCGAGCTGATCGCGCTGTCGCCGTGGCGGATCGTCCACCGTGACGACGACGCGACGCGTGCCGCCCTGGCCACCGCACTCGCTGCGCCGCTGGCGATCTTCACCAGCCCGCCGGCGGTCGCCGCCGCGTCGGCATTGATGCCGTTGACCGCTGCAGGCCTGCGGCTGGCGGTGGGTGCCGGCAGCTGTGCCGCGCTGCGCGCCGCCGGGGTCGCCGATGCCGTCGCCCCCGAGCGCGAGGACAGCGAAGGCCTGCTCGCCATGCCGCAGCTGGCGACGGGTGAGGTCCGCGGTCGCACCGTGGGGCTGGTGACCGCACCGGGTGGACGCGGCCGGATTGCTGCCGAGCTCGCCACGCGCGGCGCCCGGGTGGTGCGTGCCGACGTCTACGTGCGTGAACCGCTGCCGCTCGACGCGGAGCAGGTCGCGCGCCTGCTCGCCACCGGCGATGCCCCCCTGCTGCTGCCGCTGACCAGCGGCGAAGCCCTGCAACGCGTGCTCGACGCCCTGCCGGCGGCCGCCGCCCAGCGCCTGCGCACGGCGCGGGTGGTGGCGGCCAGCGAGCGGCTGGCCGAACTCGCGCGCGACGCCGGCTTCGCCCAGGCCCGGGCGGCGCACAGCCCGCGGCCCGAGGCGCTGCTGATGGCGGCGCTGGCGGACTCCTGATCGGCCCCGCGCCGTCCCGGCACGCATTCATTCTCTGCACGCCACCCAGACAGGCGGGGCTCTAGCGTGACCACGCCAATGTCCTGATCCGGGGAGCGGTTCCCATGACTGTCCTTCGCAACGTGCTGTTCCTGCTGGTACTCGCGGCGCTGGGCGCGTTCGTCGCCCACATGCTGCTGTCCGGCGACACCGGCCACGTCCTGGTCCGCTACGGCGGCATGGACTACACCGCCAACCTCGTCGAGGCGATCGGCATCTCGCTGCTGGTGCTGCTGGTGCTGTGGGTGGTGTGGGCACTGCTGAGCTTCCCGTTCCGCACCTGGAACCGGCGCCGCGACCGCCATGCGCGGCTGCGCCTGCCCGAGGGCATGGTCGCCCTGCACGAGGGCCACTACAGCCGCGCCGAGAAGCTGCTCGCCGAAGCCGGCGAGGACCCCGACACCGAAGCCGCCGCACGCATCGCCGCGGTGCAGGCGGCATGGGCGCGTGGCGACAGCGCCGCCGCACGTCGCGGCCTCGAGGGTTTCGGCGAACGCCACCCCGCCGCGCGCGCGATCGCCGCCGCCGAACTCGCGCTCGCCGAGGAGCGCCCGACCGACGCCCTGGTGGCGCTGGACACGCCGGCCGCGCAGCCGCTGCCGCCGCGCGGGCTGGCCCTGCGCGCCGAAGCGCTCGCCGCATCCGGCCAGGCGATGCAGGCCTACGAACTGCTCGGCGCCCTGCGCCAGCAGCATGCGCTGCCGAAGGAACGGCTCGATGACCTCGAAGCCCGCTGGGCGGCCGCATCGTTGCGCGAGGCCGAGGACGGCAACCTGCTCGCCTCGCGTTGGGAAGCACTGCCCAAGTCGTTGCGTGCCGATCCGCCGGTGACCGCGGCCTATGCCGAGCAGGCGGCGGCGCTGGGCTGGGAGGAAGCTGCCACGCGCAGCCTCGAGCATGCACTGGACACGCGCTGGGACGAGAAGCTCGCCATCCGCTACGGCGCCCTGCCGCTGGGCCGCACCGAACACCGCGTCGCCACCTGCGAGCGCTGGCTGGGCAAGCATCCGCGCAGCCCGGCCCTGCTGCTGGCGCTCGCCAGGTTGTCGGCCGAACAGTCGCAGTGGCCGCGCGCGGAAGACTATGCGCACCGCGCGATCGACCAGGGCGCCGGCACCGGCGCGTGGGAAGTGCTGGGCGACGCCTGGTTTGCGCAGGGCGACGAGGCCCGCGCCCGTTACGCCTACGCCAATGCGTTGCGCGCCGGCCGCGGCCAGCCGGTGACCGCGCTGCCGCCACGCGACATCGGTGCCGGCACCGGCACCGTGATGCCGCTGGATGGCGATGCGATGCGTGACCGCGACCTGGATCCGCCGCTGCGCTGACCACGCAGCGCTACTACCCGTGCCCGGATAGGGCCAAGGCTGCATCCTCGCTTCGTCATTCCCGCGAAGGCGGGAATCCATGGACGTAGCCGTTGAACAACAATTCCCTGGATTCCCGCCTTCGCGGGAATGACGGCAGTTGTTCGGACCTCCTAGCGCTCCAGGATCGCCACCACGCCCATGCCGCCGGCGGTGCAGATCGACACCAGGCAACGGCCGCCACCGCGTTCGGCGAGGTGCTTGGCGGCGGTGGCGACGATGCGCGCGCCAGTGGCGGCGAACGGATGCCCGGTGGCCAGCGACGAACCCAGCGGATTGATCTTCGCCGGCTCGATGCGGCCCAGCGGTGCGTCCAGGCCCAGCCGGCCGCGGCAGTAGTCCTCGCTCTCCCACGCACGCAGCGTGCACAGCACCTGCGCGGCAAACGCCTCGTGGATTTCGTAGACGTCGAAATCCTGCAGGGTCAGGCCGTTGCGACGGAGCATCTCGGCCACCGCCACGGTGGGCGCCATCAGCAGGCCTTCGCCATGGACGAAATCGACCGCGGCCACATGCGCGTCGCGCAGGTAACACAGCGGCTCGTGGCCATGCGCGCGCGCCCAGTCGTCGCTGGCGAGCAGGCAGGCGGCGGCGCCGTCGGTAAGCGGGGTCGAGTTGCCGGCGGTCAGCGTGCCGCGCCCGGAGGCACGGTCGAAGGCGGGTTTGAGCGTGGCGAGTTTCTCGATCGAGGTATCCGCACGCAGGATGTTGTCGCGGGCGACGCCGCGGAAGCTGACCACCAGGTCGTCGAAGAACCCGCGGTCGTAGGCGGCGGCCAGCTTGTGGTGCGAGGCGGCGGCGAGTTCGTCCTGCGAATCGCGCGAGATGCTCCACTGCTTGGCCATGTCCTCGCAGTGCTCGCCCATCGACTTGCCGGTGCGCGGCTCGGCGACGCCGGGGAAATCCGGCTTGAGCTCACGCAGGCGGAAGCCGCGGAATGCGGCCAGCTTGTCCTTCGGCGTCTTCGCCGCATTGGCGGCAAGCAGGCGCCGGCGCAGCGCGCGGCCATAGACGATCGGCACATCGGAGGTGGTGTCGGCACCGCCGCCGATGCCGGCCTCGATCTGCCCCACCGCGATCCTGTTGCCGATGGTGATCAGCGAATCCAGCGAGGTGCCGCAGGCACGCTGCAGGGTGATGCCAGGGGTCAGCGGCGAAAGCCCGGACGACAGCGCCGCCTCGCGGCCCAGGTTCCAGTCGCTGGAATGCTTGATCACCGCACCCATCGCCACTTCGCCGAGCTGCTGGCCGTGCAGGCCGAACTTCTCCACCAGCGCGCCGAGGGTCCTGACCGACATGCCGAGGTTGCCGACGTCCGCGTAGGCGCTGTTCTGCCGGCAAAAGGGAATGCGAACGCCACCCAGTACGGCGACGGGACGACCTGACGGCATCGGGAGCTCCTCAAGGGAAAGTGCCTGTCGACCTTGACGGGCATAATGGAATCGAGTTTACCGCCGCCACCCGGGACGTCCAATCACCATGCCAGACTCCGCGCTGAACCCCGGCCCCGTCGTGCGTGCAGCGCTCGCGCTCGAACTCGGCGATGTGCGCGTGCGCGGTCCCGACGCGCTTGCGCAGGCCGACGCGGGTGCACTCGGCGAGCGCATCGCGCGCGACCTGGCCGGCTTCGCACCCGCAGCCGCCACGCTCGACCTGATCACCGTCGGCGCCCATTACGACCCGGTGGAACTGCTGCGCCCGGGCTGGCCGCTGCATCGCGAGATCGACCAGCTCGCCGCGCGCGCGCCCGGCGAAGCGGGGGGCCGTGTCATCGCCTTCGGCGCGCACGAAGGCCGCCTGCCGGGCGCGCTGGCGCCCGCGCACGAACACGCAGGCGGACCGTTGCGGCTGGTGCCGTTGCTGCTGCGCGGCGATGCCGCGACCACCGCGGCGGTCGCGGATGTGTTCGAACGCGACCTGATGGAAACCGGCATGGCCGGTGCGGAGACCGCGCTGCATGCGCAGGAGGCGTTCGGCCTGGTCATCGAGCACGCGCGCTACCTCACCGCGCACGACCTGCTGGCGATGACCGCGCTGCAGTACGAACACGCCGGCATCGCGCCGTTGTGGGCGGTGCTGGAGACCGCGCTGCTGTCGCCCACGGACGAGGCCTGGCTGGATGCCGCGCCGGAGCCGCTGGTGCACTACACCGGTGGCGAGGCACGCATCGCGCTGTTCTCGCCCGCCGCCTGGCGCGCGCGTTATGCCGCCGGCGAAGCCGACGAGGCGCGGCTGCAGCACGGATGGATGCACTTCGAGGCGCGCCAGCGCCAGTTCGACGCGGTGCTGCGCGCGCACGGCATCCCGGTGCGTTTCGACCACTGCCCGGATGACGCCGATCCGCGCAGCGTCATCGGCTGAGTCCCGCTTCGACGTCCCACCGTACGGGCGATCGCTTCACCGCGTTACCTCGGTCGTCTCCACGCCAGCGAAGAGCGATTTCGCGACAACCACGCCCGACGTCGTCATGCCCGCGCAGGCGGGCATCCAGCGACTTCCCGGCCCGACCCCGGGCACTCAGGTGCCTCGCGGGGCCCACTTCCGACTCCAGCCCCGTCATGCCCGCGCAGGCGGGCATCCATGGACATTGCAGTTGAGCTTCGTGTACGACGCCGCCACGACGGCCCTCTCCGTAACGAAGAAGGCCGCGTGCGGCATCAACGCCCCGCGCTGGCCTCGATCACGCCACAGGCGAGGCGGTCGCCGGCATTGCCGGTGGGCTGGGTGGCGTAGTCGTCGGGGTTGGCATGCACGATGACGGCCTTGCCGATGATGTCGGTAGCCGCGCCATCTCCCAGGGTCACCCCGGCCAGCGCGTTGTCGACGCGGGCGACGCCACCGTCGTCGGCGGTGAGGTTGTCGCTGTCGCCGGCGTGGTGGTCGCCCTGGCCGACGCGGCCATGCGGCTGCGAGGTCGGGTTGAAGTGGCCGCCGGCGCTGGTGGCATCGGGCGCGCTGCAATCGCCGTTCTCGTGCACGTGGAAGCCGTGCTCGCCACCGGCGGGCAGGCCGCGCACGTCGCCGCTGACGCGGATGCCGTCACCCGAGCGGGTGAAGCGCAGGTTGCCGCTGACGTCGTTGCCGGCGGTGGGCGCGAGGACGACGGTGGCGGCCATCAGGTCGTTGACGCCGCCCATCATCTGCGCGTCCGCATTGGCCGCCGGATCGGTGGGCGAGGAGGCCAGCGGTGCGGTCTGCGGGGAGGCCGAGGGCTGGTCGGCGACCATCTCGCCGTCGCCGCGGTCGGCGGGCGAGCAGGCCGCCAGGGCGGCGAACAGCGGGGTGAGCAGCAGGATCCTGCGCATGGGGAACTCCGGTTCGGGTCTGGGCGCCCGGTATACCGCAACCGGTGTTGCCGTGCAGTCAGCGCACCACGCGGATCACCCCGCAGGCGACGCGCGCACTGAACGATCCCGGCGTTGCGCCCGACACCACCAGCGCGCGTCCGGCGATGTCGTTGGCCGCGCCGCCACCGAGCACCGCGCCCGGCACCTGCAGGTCGAAGCGCGCCACGCCTTCGGCATCGGCGACGATGCGGATGGTACTGGCGCCGGCCACCACGCCACGCTGGTCGGCACCGGCGGCGGGATCGAAATAGGCACCGGCACTGCTGGCATCCGCCGCACTGCAATCGCCACGCTCGTGTACCTGCAGCCCGTGCGCGCCATTGCGCACCAGTCCGCCGACCTCGCCACTGACACGCACGCCACCTGCGACCGCAACCAGCGTCGCGCGTCCGCTGACCAGGCTGCCGGACGCCGAGGCCAGCGGCACGAACGCTTCCTGTGCAGTGCCCGACGCCGCATGCACCGGCGGCGCCGGCGTGGCCGCTGGCGTCGGCGCCTGCGGTGTCCGCGGCGCGCTGGCGCAGGCCGACAGCAGCAATACCGCGAGTGGAGCCAGCGAGCGGATCTTCATGGGGACGGTTCTGGGGGTGCGGGGAGCCGGAGAAGATACCGCCGTGGAGCGGAGCGCGAATGAAACGACGCTGGGACCGCGGATGCTGCGGTGTCTGCGCTGTCTGCGCGCTATGCCGTCAGCGCGTGCCCGGGCGCGACCGCGAGCCACCACGCGGGCCGAGCTTGCGGGTCAGGGTGTTGCGGCCGAGCCCCAGCCGCGCGGCGGCCTCGCTGCGCCGCCCGCCGGTGTGTTCGAGTGCGGCATCGAGCAGCACCTGGTCGAGGCGCTCGCGCGCCCGCGCATGCAGGTCGGGCTCGCCGGCGGCCAGGCGCTCGCGCGCCCACGCGGCCAGCGCGTCGTCCCAGGCCGCAGCGCCGCCGCCTCCCGCAACGCGTCCCGGCGACAGCGCGGCGCGCACGTCGCCGGCACCGATCACCTCGCCGGGCGCGAGCGCGGCCAGCCGCCAGCACAGGTTCTCCAGCTCGCGCACGTTGCCCGGCCAGTGGTGCGTGCGCAGGCGTTCGCGGGCGCCGGCGTCGAGTCGCTTGACTGGAGCATCGAAGCGTTTCGCCGCGGCCGCGAGGAAAGCGTCTGCGAGCGTCGGCACGTCGTCGCGGCGCTCGCGCAGCGGCGGCAGGTGCAGGCGCACCACGTCGAGCCGGTGCAGCAGGTCGGCGCGGAAACGCCCCCCCGCGACCAGCGCATCCAGGTCCTGGTGGGTGGCGGCGACGACGCGCACGTCGACGCGGATCAGCTCGCGCCCGCCGACGCGGAAGAACTCGGCTTCGGCCAGCACCCGCAGCAGGCGCGTCTGCAGCGGCAGCGGCATGTCGCCGATCTCGTCGAGGAACAGGGTGCCGCCATCGGCCTGTTCGAAGCGGCCGACATGGCGCTTGTGGGCACCGGTGAACGCGCCGGCCTCATGGCCGAACAGCTCGCTTTCCAGCAGTTCCGACGGCACCGCGGCGGTGTTCATGGCGATGAAGGGCCGCCGCGCGCGCGGTGATTCACGGTGCAGCGCGCGCGCGACCAGTTCCTTGCCGGTGCCGGTCTCGCCGGTGATCAGCACGTTGAGCGGCGCCTGCGCGAGGCGGCCGATTGCGCGGAACAGCTCGCGCATTGCCGGGGTGTCGCCGATCAGCGCGTCTGCGCCGCTGTCGACGACGGGTGTGGCCGCTGCCGGCACCGCGGACGGGCGCAGCGTGCGCGCGGCCAGCGCCACCGCATCGTCGAGATCGAACGGCTTGGACAGGAATTCGTGGGCGCCGCCGCGGAATGCCCCGGCGGTGCTGGCGACATCGGTATAGGCCGACATCACGATCACCGGCAGCTGCGGCTGCGCGGCCTTCAGCCGCTCGAGCAGCACCAGGCCATCCTCGCCGGGCATGCGCACGTCGGTGAACAGCAACTGCGGCGGCGGCCGTTGCCCCAGCGCCTCGAGCGCGGCGGCCGATGACTCGAAACCCGACACCTCGTAGCCGGCCTCGGCCAGCGCCGCCGCCAGCACGAAGCGCACGCTGCGGTCGTCGTCGACCACCCACACCTGCGCACCGGTTTCAACCATCGCCGGGCTCCTGCGCGTCGTCGTGCAGCGTGTCCAGTGGCAGCAGCAGGGTGAACACCGTATGCCCGGCGCGCGAGCGGTAGGCGAGCGAACCGCGATGCTCGCGCGCCACCTGCTGCGCGACCGCCAGGCCGAGCCCGGTGCCGTCGGCGCGGCCGGATACCAAGGGCAGGAATACCTGCCCGGCAAGTTCTTCCGGCACGCCGCGGCCGTCGTCGACGATCTCCAGCCTCAGCGCGCGGGCGTGCGGCGCATCGGCAATGCGCACGGCATGTTCGATGCGCGTGCGCAGGGTGACGGTGTCGGCGCCGGCCTGGATCGCATTGCGCACCAGGTTCCAGACGGCCTGGGTCAGGCGTGCAGGGTCGCCCTCGAGTTCGGGCAGGCTGGGGTCGTAATCGCGCACCAGGCGCACGCCCCAGCCGGCATCGGCCTCGGCCAGCCGCAGCACCCGCTCGAGCACGGCGTGGATGTTGAGCGGCGCGTGCGGCTGCGGCGGCACCGGCGCCAGCAGGTCGTCCACCAGCCGCGTGAGGCGATCGACTTCGGCCTGCACCAGCGCCACCAGTTCGCGGCTGTCGTCGTCCTGCACGCGCCGCGCCAGCAGCTGGCCGGCCCCCTTGATCCCCGCCAGCGGGTTGCGCAGTTCGTGGGCGAGCCCGCGCAGCGATGCCGACAGCGCACCGGGCAGCGCATGCAGCGGATCCTCGCCGGGAAATTCATCGACCGGATGCGCCTCCAGCAGCCAGCCGCCATCGGCGTGGCGGCTCAGCCAGCCATCGGCAAAACGCACCGCGGCCCCCGGATATGCCAGCGCGAGCCGCCGCAGGCGCAACGGCGCACCGTCGCCTCCACCGCGCGCCAGCGCTTCCGCGAGGCGCGACGGCTGCTCGGTGTCGAGCCCCACCAGCGGGCCGCCCACCACGCGCCGCGCCCCCACCCCCAGCCAACGTGCGAACGCCTGGTTGCAGCCGGCCACCCAGCCGTCCGCGCCGGTCCAGGCCAGCGGCGTGGTCAGGGCGTCGAACTCGGGCACGGGCGGCGATGCGGCGGCGGACATTGCACCATCGTAGTGCAGCCGTCGGGCTGTGCGATCAGTGATCTTGCCGCGGCCTGGCGGGAGCCAGCGTCGGAGCCAGTACGGCACGGCCGTGGCCGCGATGGGTGCCGGCGAGCGGCGGCGTTGGCGAAAAAAGCACCATCGATGGCGGTCGGCGACGCTGCCGCCGGCATCCGGAGCGCCGGCCCTGGCGAATATTTCGCCATGCGTCGCGCTCGAAGCGGCGTGGATGACGCTTTTTTCGCCACGCATGGCACTGCGCGACGTTCGCGGAGCGTCCCTCACCGCCATCGATGGTGCTTTTTTCGCCATCAACGGCGCCTGGAGCGCGGCGCATGGCGCTCGCAACGCCGGCGCTGGCGGTTCGAGTGCGGCCGCTGGCGCTTTTTTCGCCATGAATGGCTTCCGCGGTGTCGCATGTCGCGCTCACCGCCCCAGCACCGACGCTCAACCGTAGCGCTGGCATCCAGGAGGATGCGCCTCCGGAATTACGGGGGATGGCGGGTTGTTCGTGTCCGATCGTGCGTGAGCTGCTCCGTTGTGGTCCGCGCCGCCCGTCGCGCGCACCGGGCGGTGTGCTCCCCCGGCCGAAGTCCGCGTCCAGCTACCACGGCCGGCCGCCGGCCATCCATGGCCGGCTGTCCGCACACCCCCCAGTGCACGCGACGGGCTCCGGCATTCGCAGGCCCGGCACGGATTAGGAGCGGTTCCCGGCCTGACCGCCTGTAATCACCACATGCTCGCTCTTTGTTGCTTCTGACCTTCGTCCCGTCGCGACGATGGGTCGGGGCACGCTGCGGACGCAGGGGGATGTCCAGAGCCGGCCATGGATGGCCGGCGGCCGGATGTGGGAGCAGGACGCGGAGATATCCGGCTGGGCATCCCCCTGTGGCCGCAGCGGGCTGCGCGGAATTCCCGGCTTCGGCTCCGGCCGAGGCCCATATCGAGCATGTCCCGAACGGGCAGCGCCGGAGCCAGCATCTACACCCGCGCCGCTACCGCGCGGGCACGGGCGCGTACCGCGTCAGCGCATGCAGGATGCGCAGGTCCTCGGCGTCGAGGGTGTCGGCGCTGTCGCCACGGAAGCGCATGCGGTAGCTGCGGATCGTCGCGACCGGGTTGTCGAGCGGGTAACCGAGCAGCCGCAGTGCGGTGATGGGGTCGAAGCCTACCGGTGCGGGCGGTGCGTCGGCATCCGGCCACACGCCGAAGCCGGCTTCGGCGAGGCGCTGCCAGGGAAACAGCGGACCCGGATCGACCTTGCGCCCGGGAGCGAGGTCGGAATGGCCGATCACATGGGTGCGCGGGATACGCAGGCGCGTGGTGAGGTCTTCCAGCAGGGCGATAAGCGTCTCGACCTGGGCATCGGCGAACGGGCTGCGGCCGTCGTTGTCGAGCTCGATGCCGATCGATGCCGAGTTGACGTCGCTGATGGTGCCCCAGTTGCCGGCACCGGCATGCCAGGCACGGCGTTCGTCGGCGACCAGCTGGTACAGCGTGCCGTCGCCACCGACGAGATAGTGCGCACTGACCGGGCCATGCGCGTTGGCGGTGCGCAGCGTGTGCAGGCTCTGCGCGGCGGAGTCCTGCTCGGTGTAGTGCACGACGATCAGCGTCGGCCGGCGTGCGTCGTGGTTGGGCGACTCCACCCACTGCGCCATCGGATTGCGCGGCGGCGCGTGGGTGCAGGCGGCGAGGACGAAGATGCAGGCAAGCAGCAGAAACGTGCGGATCATGGTGCGACGCAGTCCGGGAAGCGGAGGCACCGGTATAGCGCAGGTGGTTGGCGCGGGCCAGGCGCGGCACCCTCATCCGCCCTTCGGGCACCTTCTCCCGCATGCGGGAGAAGGGTTCTGATCCGTCCCGACCGGAACATCTCGACGGCGGGGCTTCGCATCACCTTCTCCCGCGTGCGGGAGAAGGTGCATGCAACGTAGATCAGATCGTGTAGTACATCTGGTACTCGAGCGGATGGGTGGCCGAGCGGAACGCGGTGACCTCCTTCATCTTCAGCTCGATGTAGGCATCGATGAAGTCGTCGGTGAACACGCCGCCGGCGGTGAGGAAGCCGCGGTCGGCGTCGAGCGCTTCCAGGGCCTGGTCGAGCGAGTGCGCGACCTTGGGGATGTTCTTTTCCTCTTCCGGCGGCAGGTCGTAGAGGTCCTTGTCGCTGGGGCCGCCCGGATCGATCTGGTTCTTGATGCCGTCGAGCCCAGCCATCAAGAGCGCGGCGAAGGTGAGGTAGCCGGACTGGATCGGATCGGGGAAGCGGAACTCGATGCGGCGCGCCTTCGGATTCGCCACGTACGGGATGCGGCAGCTGGCCGAGCGGTTGCGTGCCGAGTAGGCGAGCATCACCGGCGCCTCGAAGCCCGGCACCAGGCGCTTGTAGCTGTTGGTGCCGGCGTTGGTGAACGCGTTCAACGCGCGCGCGTGCTTGAACACGCCGCCGATGTACCACAGTGCCATCTGACTCAGGCCGCCGTAGCCGTCGCCGGAGAACAGGTTGTTGCCGCCCTTGGCCAGCGACTGGTGCACGTGCATGCCGCTGCCGTTGTCGCCGACGATCGGCTTCGGCATGAAGGTCGCGGTCTTGCCGTTGCGGAAGGCGACGTTCTTGATCACGTACTTCATCGCCAGCAGCTCGTCGGCCTTCTTCACCAGCGAGTTGAAGCGGGTGCCGATCTCGCACTGGCCGGCGTTGGCCACTTCATGGTGGTGCACCTCGACCTCGATGCCGATCTGGCCGAGCGTCTTGCACATCTCCGCGCGCAGGTCGTGCAGCGAGTCCAGCGGCGCGACCGGGAAGTAGCCGCCCTTCACCCCGGGGCGGTAGCCGTGGTTGCCGCCGGGATAGTCGCGCCCCGTGTTCCACGCCGCTTCCTCGGAATCGATATGGAAGAAGGTGTGGCCCATCTCGTTGGCGTAGCGCACCGAGTCGAAGATGAAGAACTCGGGCTCGGGACCGAAGAACGCCTGTTCGGCGATGCCCGACGACTTCAGGAATGCTTCCGCGCGGCGCGCGATGCCGCGGGGGTCGCGGGTGTAGGACTGCATGGTGGCCGGGTCGAGCACGTCGCAGACCAGGATGATGGTCGGGTCGGCGGTGAACGGGTCGATATAGGCGCTGGACGGATCCGGCAGCAGCACCATGTCGGACTCGGCGATGCCCTTCCAGCCCGGCATCGAGGAACCGTCGAACATCACGCCGTCCTCGAACAGGCCCGGCTCGAGGATCGAGGCCGGATAGGTGACGTGGTGCTGCACGCCGCGCATGTCGGTGAAACGCAGGTCGATGAACTCGACCTTGTGATCCTTGACCAGCTTTTCGACCTGTTCGAACGACATCATGCGGTACCTGTGGTGGATGGGATGCCACAGTCATAGCAGGTGCCGTGCCAACGCCAAGTCATTGATCTGCTTGAAGGCCGTGCGCGCGCAGGCGTCTCGTTGCATGTTGATGGTGCAGTCGATCCCGTCCGACGCACCATGACGGTGCAGGTGGACGGGGCGGGAATACCACGCGCTCCCGTATCCTTTCGCACGTCCCCGCTGCCGGCCCCGTACGTGTCCGATCCGTTTTCCGCCCTGCTGCTGGGCATCATCGAAGGCCTGACCGAATTCCTGCCGGTTTCCAGCACCGGGCACCTGCTCATCGCCCAGCACTGGCTGGGCGCGCGCTCGGACTTCTTCAACATCGTCATCCAGGCCGGCGCGATCCTCGCCATCACGCTGGTGTTCCGGCAACGGCTGTGGGGGCTGGCGACGAACCTGGGCGATCGCGACAACCGCGACTACGTGTTCAAGCTGGCGGCGGCGTTCCTCGTGACCGCACTGGTCGGGCTGCCGGTGCGGCTTGCCGGCTGGGAACTGCCGGAAACGGTGGCGCCGGTGGCCTGGGCACTCGTGCTGGGCGGCATCTGGATGCTGGTGGCGGAATACTTCGCCGAACGCCGCGGCGGTGACGGCGCGTACGTCACCTGGACGGTGGCGATCGCGGTGGGGCTGGCGCAGGTGGTGGCCGGCGTGTTCCCCGGCACCTCGCGTTCGGCGACGACGATCTTCGTGGCGATGCTGCTGGGCCTGAGCAGGCGCCCGGCGGCGGCCGAATTCGCCTTCCTGGTCGGCATCCCCACCATGTTCGCCGCCAGCGGCTATGCCTTCCTGGAACTCTGGCTCGACGAGGGCCTGGGCGGCGAAGCCTGGGGCGACGTCGCGCTCGCGTTCGCCGCGGCCACCGCCACCGGCTTCGTGGTGGTGCGCTGGCTGATGGACTACATCAAGCGGCACCGCTTCACCGGCTTCGCGATCTACCGCATCGTGCTCGGCATCGCGCTGCTGGTGTGGATGCCGGCGGGGAGCTGAGGCGGCGCGGATCGCGTGGCTGCAGGTACCGACCCGTGCGTGTCGGATGGGACACCCCCGCCGTCATCCCCGCGCAGGCGGGGATCCAGGGACTTTGCTTTGAAAGCCGGAGACCCGTAGCGCGCGCGGCTTCCACCGCGCGCTGCGGTCAGGACGACGTCCATGGATCCCCGCCTGCGCGGGGATGACGAACCGGGTGCACGGCCAGGGTCGCGACGGCCCACCTGCGCGGGGATGACGAGCCGGGTGCACGGCCAGGTCGCGACGGCCCACCTGCGCGGGGATGACGAGCCGGGTGCACGAAATGGGGCGCGCCGCCCACGTTGGCGCGGGCCCCGCCGTCGCCGTCGCCGGGATCACGAACGCAGGACACCCGCAGTGCGTCACGCCCCCCGGCCCTGCTTAGAGATGGCGAGGCGAGGGAGGCGCTGCGCCCCTATGCCCCCGCGTTGCGGTTGAGCGAATAGGTGCCGTGGATCGAGGCCTCGGCGAGCACGTGGCCGTGCATGGCGGCGAAGGCGTCGGCGGCGGTGAAGTCGTCGCCGACCTCGAGGCGGTCGACGTCGAGCGCGAACACGCGGAAGAAATAGCGGTGCAGGCGGAGGTCGTTGGGCGGCGGATACGGGCCGTCGTAGCCGCGGTACGTGCCGCCCATGTCGGCGTCGCCGGCGAACCAGCCGGTGTAGTCGTTGCGGCCCTGGCGGGCACCGGCCGGCCCCTGCAGCTCGCGCTTGCCGCCCTTGCTGAGGCCCTCGCTGCAGCTGCCGGCCTGGATCGAGGTGATCGACGCCGGGATGTCCACCATCACCCAGTGCACGAAGTCCGCGCGGGGCTGGTCGGACGGAATCTCGACACCGTCCTGGCCGGCCATCTCCGGCACGGTGGGCGCGTCGGCGTCGATGCACACCAGCACGAACGAGCGCGTGCCGGCGGGGGCGTCGCCCCAGGCCAGGTGTGGATTGCGGTTGCCACCGAAGCCCTGCGGCGCGCCCAGCGCGAACTCCGAGGGGATCGCCTGGCCGCGTTCGAAACTGTCGCTGCGGATGTGCATGGAAGGCTCCGGAATCAGGTTTCGGAATAGCCCAACCGTACCGCGACCGGGGTGAGCGCCGCGAACGGCGCGGCCAGCACGCCCGTGTAGCGGCGCCAGTGCCCGCCCGGGAAGCGGAACTGGTCCTGGAACAGGGTGCGCGGCGGTGCCGGCAGTTCCACCTCCAGCGCCTGCCCCAGTGCCTGCCCCAGCAACGCGGCATCGTTGATGCCTTCGTCGGTGCGCAGCAGCCGCAGCGGTTGCGGCTCCTGTTCGGCCAGCACCACCAGGTGCTCGAGGCCCTGCGCCAGCCACGCCGCGCCTGCATCCGGCGTGCCCATGCGGAACGGCACCGGCGAGCCGAAGGCCAGCCAGTTGAGCAGCATGTCGCGCGGGTCGCGCACGATCATCAGCAGTTCGGCGTGCGGCAGGTGCGCGCGGGTGACGGCGAGGTAGGCGTTGTCCCACCACAGCAGCCAGTCGATCAGCGCGCCCTGCGCGATGCCGCGCGCCGGCAGCTGCGCGCGCCATTCGGCATGCACGTCGGCGGGCGTGGTTTCGCCGCGCTCCAGCCGCCCCACGGTGTGCACGTTCTGCAGCGCGTCGCGCGGCGGACTGGTGCCCAGGCGGTCGGCACGGAACGCCGACACCACGCCGGTGAGCAGCCGGCCGACCTGCTCGTGGCCGGCACCGGGCAGGCCGGCCATGAACACCAGCCGCGCCGCGTCCGGATCGGGCTGCGCGGCCGGCGCATGCGCGGCGTCCGCCTGCGACCACGTCGGCAGCGGCATCAGGCGCTCGGCCCAGCTGGCGTGGGTATCGATCCACACCTTCGCGGCCTCGGCCACGTTGCCGGCCTGGTCATGGGCCAGCGCCAGCCAGCCTTCGACCTGGCTGCGGCGCGCGGCATCGTCGCCGGCGGCGGCATGGAGTTCCTGCAGATGCGCGACCGCGGCCTGCGGGTCGCGTTCGGTCAGCAGGTCCAGCAGCAGCGTCTGCGCACGCGCATCGCCGGGCAGGCGGCGCGTGAGCTCGCGCGCGGCGGCTTCCGCTGCGGGCTGGTCGCCGGCGGCCTGGGCCACGCTCACGCGTGCCTGCACCGCGGGTACCGAATCCGGCATCGCCGCGTTCCAGCGCTCGACCACCGCCAGGGCGGCGGCGGGATCGCTGCCGTCCACGCCGAGCCGCGCATCCCACAGCGCCGGGTTGCGCGGGCTGGTGGCGAGCGCGGCCTCGAGGGTGGCGCGGGCGTCGTCGCGATCGTCCTGCAGCTCCCAGGCGCGCATCAGCAGGTCGAGCGCGGTGCGGTCGTCGGGCGTGCGTGCCAGCACCTGCTTGAGCCGCGCCACCGCCTGCGGCAGCTGGCCGAGCTGGAGGTCGAGCGCGCCGGCAAAGCGCAGGTGCTCGGTCGACGCCGGGCCGGCGGCCAGCACCTGCTCGATATGGGTGGCCGCCTCGGCCGGGCGGCCCTGGCGCAGCACCACGTCGGCCAGCAGGCGACGCGCCGGGGTGTTGCCCGGCACCAGCTGCACCAGGCGCAGGAGGGTCTGCTCGGCGAAGGCGAGGTGGTCCTTGGCGATGTAGGCGAAGGCGAGCGCGTTGAGCAGCTGCGGGTCGTCGGCGTGGCGCTCGACGGCACTGGACAGGATCGACAGCGCGCGGTCGCGGTCGCCGCGGCGCAGCGCGATCATGCCGCGCACCGCGGACAGGCCCGGATCGCCCTCGCCGAGCCGCGCGGCCATCTTCTCCAGCCGCTCGGCCTCGTCGAGGTCGCCGCGGCCGATCGCGAGTTCGGCCTGCACGATGTAGGCCTGGTAGCGGTTGGGGTCGAGTTCGAGCGTGCGCGTCAGCGCGGTGGTCGCGGCGTCGATGTCGCGCCGGGCCAGCAGGATGGCGGCGCGCTGGAACTGCAGCGCGGCTTCGTCGGGCTGCAGCGCGATCGCGTGGTCGAGGCTGGCGAGCGCGCCGTCGGCGTCGCCACCCATCCGCTGCGCCTGCGCCATCAGCTCCCAGGCCCGGCCATCGTCGGGGCGGGTGGTGGTGAGGTCGCGCGCGGCGGCCAGGGCCTCGCCGGGCGCGCCGCGGCGCAGGGCATCGAGAATGCTGTCGTACATGGGGCGCGGATCCGCAGACTTCGGCCACACGGCCGGGCCGGCCATTGTAGCGGCCGTGGCCAAGGCGCCCGCGGGGCGTCAGTGGCTGGCGACCCGGGGATCGGCGAGCAGGCGCTCGACCGCCCAGCGCTCGGCATAGCCGTCGAGCCGCGCGTTCTCGATGAACCCGCAGTGCCCGCCCCAGCGCGCGATCTCCACCTGCAGGCAGGGGTTGTCGGGCAGCGCGCGGAAACCGTCGGCGGGGATCACCGGATCGTCCTCGCTGGTCAGCACATGCGCGGAGACCGCAAGGCCCGCGAGGCGCTCGCCGGCGATCGAATAGCCGGCGAAGTATTCGTCGAGCGAGCCGAACGTGGTGTGCCGCAGCACCAGCCACTCGGTGAGGTCGCGCATGCCCATGCGCAGCACGCGGTCGTCCATGGTCCTGAGCTGGGGGAACAGCGCGCGCTTGCGCAGCAGCGATTCGCGCCACTTGCGCTCGAAATGGCGCAGGTACAGCGGCATGCCGCGTTCCATCTGCTGCAGGGTCAGCGCGGGATCGAGCACCGGGCACACCGCGGCCACCGCCGCCAGCGGCAGTCCGGCCGCGGGTGCGCGCTGTGCCACCCGCAATGCGAAGTTGCCGCCCAGCGAGAACCCCGCCGCCACCAGTGGCCGGCTCGGGAAGCGCGCACACAGGTCGCGTGCGGCGTGCACCACCTCGTCGATGCGATTGGAGTGGAACAGTTCCTCGTTGAGGTGGTGGGTGGGACCGTGGTCGCGGAAATTGAGCCGGAACACGTCGAAGCCACGGCGCAGGAAATGCGCGGCGGTCAGGCGCATGTAGCCGGATTCGGCACTGCCTTCCCAGCCATGCAGCAGCAGCGCCAGCCCGCGCGGGGCGCGGCCGCCGATGCTGCTGTGCAGGCCGAGCAGGCGCACGCCGTCGCCGCCGTCGAGCAGGTGCGCGGTGGTCACCGCCCCGGTGGCGGCAAGCGCGCGTGCGCCGCGCAGGCGTCGCCACCCGCTGCTGCCCAGCACCGACTGCAGATGCGCGTTGCGCAACCAGGACGGCGGGGCATAGGCGACGACGGGGTCGGTCCGCCTAGCCTGCATCGGTGGCGACCTCGCCGGCGTCGCGACGCTCGCGCCGGCGCGATGCCTGGCCGAGCGCGGCCATGATGCGTTCGCGCGACACCTCGGCGATGCGCCGGCGGCCATCGGCATCGCCGGGCAGGATCGGCTCGAGGAAGGCGACTTCGGCCTCGCGCGGCGGCTCCCCCAGCAGGCGAAAGAAGTTGGCGACGAAGCTCTCACGGCCACGGAACGCGACCACGCGCTGGGCCTCGCCCTGCGCGCCATACCGCAGCGCGACCGGTTGCACCGGCACCCCGGTTTCCACCGCGGCAAGGAAGATCCGTGCATGGAACGGCCCGAGCTCGCCACCCTCGCGGGTGCGCCCCTCCGGGAACACGCCCACCGCGCGACCCTCGCGCAGGCGTGCCTGCATCTCCACCAGCACGCCGCCCAGCGACTCCTGGCTGCCGCGCTGGTGGAAGATCGTTTCACCGTGCCCGGCAAGCCAGCCGACCACCGGCCAGCCGGCGATTTCCTTCTTCGCCACGAAGCCCATCATGTGCTGGCTGTGCAGGGCGACGATGTCGATCCAGCTCACGTGGTTGGCCACGAACAGCACCGCGCCCGGCAACGGCGTGCCGCTGCGACGCAGGCGGAAGCCGAACAGCCGCATCAGGCCGGCCTGCCACGCGCGGATGATGCGGTGGCCGAGGGATTCGCCGCTGCGCAGGCGCAGGCGGCCCAGCGGCGACACCACCACGACCATCACCACCGTCAGGTGCACGAGGAGATGCCACACCAGCAGCGGCGTGCGCAGCAGGTAGCGCAGCGCGCGGGCGAACGTGCCGGAGGGCGGGATGGGTGCGGTGGTGGTCATTGTGCGAAAGGCGGCGCGGGCGCGCGAACGACGTCGATTATGCGTCAGCCGGCGACGGGCCCTGCCGGCTCAGCCTGCAGGCGGCTGGTGCGGCGGAGGCAGCGGGATGACCGCCAGCGTCAGTCGCGACACGCACACCAGGCGCGCGTGCGCATCCTCGATGCGGATCTCCCACACCTGGGTCTGGCGGCCGGCATGCAGCGCTCGCGCGGTCGCGGTCACGATGCCGCTGCGCACCGCGCGCAGGTGGTTGGCGTTGATCTCGATGCCGACGCAGCCCTTGCCTTCGTCGACGGCGAGCATCCCGGCACTGCTGCCGACGGTTTCGGCCAGCAACGCCGACGCGCCGCCATGCAGCAGGCCGTAGGGCTGGTGGGTGCGCGCATCGACCGGCATGGTCGCGCGCAGGTAGTCGGGGCCGATCTCGGTGAAAACGATGCCCAGGGTTTCCATCGCGGTCCCGCGTGACATCGCATTGAGCGCGTCGAGGTCGGGGCTACCGCGGAACAACGGACGGGCAGTGGTGCTGGTGGCGGAGTCGTTCATCCGCGGCACGATAGCCGAGGCGCCGTCGGGACGGCCAGCGCGCGGGTTACCGGGCTGGCCGTCGGTGCGACCGGATCATGCAGGCGTTCCTTGCAGGTGCGGCGTGGTGC
This sequence comes from Luteimonas yindakuii, assembly GCF_004803715.2. Lineage (NCBI taxonomy): Bacteria > Pseudomonadati > Pseudomonadota > Gammaproteobacteria > Lysobacterales > Lysobacteraceae > Luteimonas > Luteimonas yindakuii. The sequence goes on along the minus strand of NZ_CP039383.2, from coordinate 122,275 downwards.
ATCGATCACGCGATGCGGAAGCGCGATGTCATCGGGGTGTACGCATAGCGGCGATGGTTGAGGTAGGTGCTGCGCGCGTAGTTGCCGAACTCGTGGCTGCGCGTGCTGCGTTCGCTGCGGGGACGCTCGTCGGCCGGACGTGGCGCGGGGACGGACTGGGGGGCGGTATGTTTCATCGATGACACTCCTGTTGGGTGGGTGGATGCTCAGCCGAGGCGGAAGCGCAGCGCGGGGCTCGGGTCGACGTAACGGACCGGGCGGCCGTAACCGCTGCTGCTGCCGTAGCCGATGCCGAATTCGCGATAGCGATGCGCTGACGCGCTGGGGGCCTGGCGGGCGGCGTAAAACGCCTGGGTCGAGGGCTCGCGACGGGAGGCGGTGGTGAGGATCTGGACGTTCATGGGGGACTCCGTTGTGGGCAAGTAGTGCTGCGGTGTGCTGGTAGACTACAACACCTAGCCGCAAAACCATGTGCCGGAAGTCACGCCGTCTGCGGATCCGATCCAAGCTGTTGATTTGAAAGCGATTATAGGGACAGGCAACTGAACCCGTGCCGACGAACGGTCGGTTTTCCACGGATCAGGCGGTTTTCTGAACAGGACCCACGAGCCTATTCATCTTCGTGGGCCTCACGGCGACGCTGCCGCGATGCCGGCGCTAGAGGATCGGCGCGAGCCCCGCCCCGAATGCGGTCACGATCCGCGTCAGCAGTGGTTTCAGCCCGATGCTGACCTCGGGGAAATCACCGACCGGGCGATGGCAGGCGCGGAAATCCGGGTGGTCGGGCGGCGGTGGCAGCGGGCACGCGGGCCCGGGCACGAACTCGTAACTGGTGGCGTAGCGCATCGGCCACAGGTCGAACAGCGGCAGCCGTTCCGACGCCTTGCCCAGCGAGTAGTCCAGCCCCGGGAACACCGGCGCCTTGTCGCGCGGGCCGATCGCCCACGAGTTCTGCGGCAGCATGTCGTTGCGGATGCTGGCCGCCAGCGCACGCGCGAATGCGGGATCGTCGATCACCACCGCGCTTTCGGTATTGAGGTTGTCGCCACGCGGATCGAAGTTGTGGGTGCCGACCACGCCGACGCGTTCGTCGATGACCAGCGACTTCGAATGCAGGCCGAAGCGCAGGCCGGCGCGACGCAGTGGCACGGGACGGTTGACGCCGACGCCGGCATAGCGCAGCGCGGAATACTCGCGATCGAGCGGCAGGCGCTGCTGCTGGGTGCGCTGGCCCGGCGGCGGGCGGCTGTCGCCCGAGCGCGTCGCCACACGTGGCGGACCGCTGCGGCGGGCGTCGTCGCGATGCTCGGCGTCGATCCCTGCCAGTGCGCGCGTCCCGGCGTCGGCCTCGCCCGCCATCGCCAGGTCCCAGCCGGGATCGAGCCCACGGGTGGCGTCGAGGTCGATCGGCGCGTTCTGCGGGAACGGCTTGTACTCGTAGATGTTGAAGCCGAACTCGCGCAGGTAGCGGCGCTTGTACTTGTACGACAGCGCGTAGGTGATGAAGGAGTCGGTGGCCGCCAGGCTGTTGGTCGACACCACCACGCGCGGGCCGTCCTCGCGTGCGTGCAGTGCGCGGAACATGTCCTGCGCCGGCCGCGACAGCACCAGGTAGGGCGTCTGCAGCAGCACTTCCGCGTCGGCCGATTCGATCAGCGCGCGCAGCCGCCCGGTCGAGGGCGCCAGCGCACGCTGGCCCGGACGGTGCTTGGCCGGCGTGTCGGCGATGAACTCGACCTCGCCCACCGCGAGCACCGCATCCGCCAGCCGGTGTCCGAGCAGCAACGGGTCGTCGGCCTGGCGCGATACCGCCGCCACGCGGTCCGGTGCCTCGAACGGCTCGTGCGGCATCTCCGGTGCGCCGGTGCGCAGCAGGCGGCGCCCGACGTCGGCCAGCTGCGCGGCGGGGATGCTCAGTGGCGCGACCCAGAACGCATTGAAGTTGGCCTGCATCTCGCGGGTGACCGGGCCGCCGATGAGGATGTCGCGGTCGCGGAAGTTGTAGCTCGAGTCCCAGTCGAAATACTTGTCCTGGTAGTTGCGGCCGCCGGTCAGCCCGACGATGCCGTCGACCAGCAGCATCTTGTTGTGCATGCGGCGGTTGAGCTGGCGCCAGCAGCAGGCGGCCGCGGCGACGTACATCGGGTAGCTGATGCGTGCGCGGCCCAGCACCGGGTTGTAGACCTTGAGTTCGAAGTTGGCGTGGGTCGATACCAGCGCCGCCAGCGTGTCGACATTGCGCAACGCGGAGAGCTGGTCGACGAGCATGCGCACGCGCACGCCGCGCCGCGCCGCGGCCAGCAGCTCGTCGAGGATCAGATGACCGGAATCGTCCTCGTCGAAGATGTAGGTCTGCAGGTCGATCGATTCGCGCGCGCTGCGGATCATGTCCAGCCGCGCCAGCAGCGCGTCCTGGCCGTAGTCGAGCATCAGCGCGTAGTGCCGCGGCGCATCCGGCGTGCTGGCGGCATAGGCGCGGCTGGCGAGCGCACGCAACGGCGACTCGCGCGCGCAGCGCCCGACCGGGTCATCGCATTCCAGCGCGGTGTCGCGCGCGGCCTCGGCGATGCGTTGCGCTTCCGCACGCTGCACGGCACCCAGCCCGGCGCAGCCGCCCGCGGCCAGCGCCAGCAGCGCGGCCAATGCCGCTCGCATCACGACGTTCACGGCGCGGCCGCCTCCTCGCCACGCAGCGACAGGCGGAACTGCACGCGCTCGCCGAGTGCGAAGCTCCAGCGGTCCATCGCGTAGTCGCCACGGTTCACGACGCCTGCGGCCACCACCGCGCAGTCGAGCAGCGGCCGGTCGCAGGGCGCGGGTTCGACCCGGAAGGTCTCGCGCCGCTCCACCCCGCGCAGCTGCAGCACGCCCACCAGCGCGCCGCCGGTGCGCACGAGGTCGGGACCGAAGGGGTCGGACACGAAGGTCACCTCCGGATGCCGGTCGGCATCGAAGAACGCCTCGTCGCGGGTCAACTGGGTGTAGCGCGGATAGCCGACGATCTCGACATCGCGCGCCGACAGCCGCAACCGGACCTGGCGCAGGCCCGCGCCGACCGGGCGGACATCGCCGGCCAGCACCGGGATGCGACCTTCCAGGCGCTGGCCCCAGCGCGTGCGCAGCACGAAGCCGACGTCCGATGTGCGTGGATCGACCCGGGTGACCTCCGCGGCAGCCGACGGCCGCGGCAGGCAGGCGAGTAACAGCAACAGCCAGGCACAGCACCAGCGTTCCGCGATGGTGCGCGTCACGGCCACCAGAACGCGGACAGCCGCGCCGCGCCCGGCTCGACCGGGACTCCCTCGTCGAACTCCAGCACCGCCACGGCGGCCGGCGGCATGCCCCGGTAGTCGCCGGACTGGCCGCTGTGCAGCAGTGCCACCAGCCGTTCGAGCCCGGGGTTGTGGCCGACCAGCAGCACGCGCTCGGTGTCGCGGTAGCGATCGAGCAGCGTTGCCAGCGCGCCCGGCGTGGCCTCGTAGATCGACGGTTCCAGGCGCTGGTCGACATAGCCCAGGACCGCGAGCGCGGCCTCCAGCGTCTCGCGCGTGCGCCGCGCCGGCGAGCACAGCACCTGGTCGGGGATCAGCCGTTGTTCGAGCAGCCAGCGTGCCGCGGCTTCGGCCTCGGCGAGGCCATCGGCGGACAGCGGCCGGTCGAGATCGGGCTGGTCGGGCAGCGCCGATTCGGCGTGGGCGTGGCGGAGCAGGATCAGTTCGCGCATCGGGGACTCGGCATCGCGCCAACACGGCGCACGGGAAACGGGGTCATGGCTTGCGGCGGACCCACTTCAGCAGCGGCTGCCAGTCGGCCTGGTGCTCGCGCACCTGCTGCGAGTTGTAGTCGAACAGGCTGCGGCCGAGCGCGACCATCACCACATAGGCCTGGCTGTCGCGCAACTGGGCCACCACCGGGTACGGCCACTGCGCGAGCAGGTCCATCGCCTGCTGCGAGGCGTTGGTCCACGGCCGCAGGCGGTTGCCGACCAGGCCGACGCGCAGTTCGCGCGCGCGCACCCGCGGATGCTCGGCGATGCCGTTGAGGAAGGCCACGGTCGCATCGATGTCGAGCGCCGATGGCAGCACCGGCACCACCAGCGCCGACGCATGTTCGAGCCAGGCATCGAGGTCCTCGCGCATCGCACCGGCACCGGCGTCGATCACCACGGTCTCGGCATCGCCGGGAATCGAATTCCAGGCCTGCTTGCGGCGCCGGCTGCCGTCGACGGGCAGCACCGCGCTTTCAAGCCCGGCGCGGCGTTCGGCCCAGCGCATCGACGACCCCTGCGGATCCGCATCCACCAGCACCGTGCGCTGGCCGTCGAGGGCGGAACGTGCCGCGAGGTGGGTGGCGATGGTGGTCTTGCCCACCCCGCCCTTGGAACTCGCCACCAGGATCGTCTTCATCGCGCCCTCCGCCGAGTGGAAGCCGGAGCGTACACCGCGCCGATGGCGCCCGCCGAACTGATATCTTCACGCGGCTTCGGGGGAGCACGCATGAGCGAACTGCAGGACCTGGTGGCGCTGATCCGCGCCGACACGCCGTTGATCGTCGTCGAAACCCAGGACGAGCCGGGCGCGGTGGCGCTGTTCCGGCAGACGCTGCGGCATGTCTGGCGGGCGATGTACCGCTGGTCGATCACCGAGGGGCTGCGCCGCATCGATCTCGACCGCGAGGACGCGGCCGAGGGTTCGGCCGATGTCGGCACGCTGCTGCGCGCGATCCGCAGCGCCGAGCAGCGCGGTGTCTACCTGCTGCTCGACATGCACCCCTACCTGGACGTGGCCGGCACCCGCCGCCAGCTGCGCGACCTGCTGCAGCGGCGCGATTGCCTGCCGCATGTGGTCGTGCTGGTCGGCCACCGGGTGGAATTGCCCGACGAACTCGAGGCGATCGCCGTGCGCCACGTGCCGCGGCTGCCCGACCAGGCCGCCCTGCTGCGGGTGGTGCGCGAAGTCGCGAACGCGTATGCCACTGAGCACGGCAGGCGGCGGGTGGAGATGGATGAGCGGATCGTCCAGCGCATCGTGCGCAACCTGCAGGGCCTGAGCCTGCCCGACGCCCAGCGCATCGCGCGGCATCTGGTGTTCGACGACGGCGTGCTGTGCGAGGACGACCTGCCGAAGCTGCAGAAGCTGCGCTTCGAGCTGCTCAACCGCAGTGGGCATCTGCATTTCGAATACGACACCGCGCGCTTCGACGAGGTGGCCGGTGCGCGCCGGCTCAAGCGCTGGATCGAGCAGCGCCGGCGCGTGTTCGTCGACGGCGACGCGCCGCCCGGCCTCGATCCGCCCAAGGGCGTGCTGCTGCTGGGCGTGCAGGGTTGCGGCAAGTCGATGCTGGCCAAGGCGATCGCCGGCGGCTTCGGCGTGCCGCTGGTGCGGCTGGATTTCGGCACCCTCTACAACAAGTACCACGGCGAGACCGAGGCCAACCTGCGATCGGCACTCGCCTCCACCGAACAGCTGGCGCCGTGCGTGCTGTGGATCGACGAGATCGAGAAGGGCCTAGCGGCATCGGCCAGCGGCGAGGACGGTGGCGTGTCGCGGCGGGTGCTCGGCTACCTGCTGACGTGGATGGCCGAGCGCAGGTCCAGGGTGTTCCTGGTCGCCACCGCCAACCAGGTGCAGGAGCTGCCGGCGGAGCTGCTGCGCAAGGGCCGCTTCGACGAGATCTTCTTCGTCGACCTGCCGGTGGCCGAGGTGCGCCGCGAGGTGTTCGTGCTGCATCTCGCCTCGCGCGGGTTCGATCCGGGCAGCTTCGATCTCGACGCGCTGGCGGCGGCGTCCGACGGGTTTTCAGGGGCGGAGATCGAGCAGGCGGTCGTGTCCGCGCTGTACGCCGCGCATGCGGCCGACGCACCGCTGACCGACTTCGGCCTGCGCGCCGAACTCAGGCAGACGCGGCCGCTGTCGGTGGTGATGCGCGAGCAGGTGGATGGATTGCGCGAATGGGCGGCGACGCGGACGGTGCCGGCGGATTGACGGTGTCCGCTGGCCGGCTTTTCGAGCGAAGCGCACACGGTTGAGCGCATCCGCCGCAGCTACGCGATCAATTCCGGCCCGGGCTCCGGTCCGCGCTCACCCGCCCTCCCGGCGCGAACACGAACCGGTAGTCCAGCCGCAGCGGCACCGGCTGGATGGCGACACGTTCGGTGCGACAGGCGTCGTCTGGCTCGACATCACCCGGGAACGTGCACACAGCCGCGCCGAACCAGGTCCACTGCGACAGAGCGTGTGCCACCGCCTCGCGCAGCCGTGCGTGTTGTGCGGCATCGATGCCTGCGGAGCCCACGCAAGCGGGCCCTGCCTCCGCCGTGCTGACATCGACGGTGTTGCCGTCGGCGTCGACCACAAAGCTCGCGCAGACCACGGCCTGTGTCCGCAACCGGAGGTCTTCAGGAAACACCGGCATCGGATCCGACACCGGCACCGCCATCAGGAAGCGCTGCCGGTCGTCGAGCACATGGCGCACGGCACCCGGCGGCAGGACCATCTCGCGATCGACGCGGCCGACCTGGGTGGCACAGCCCGTCGCCAACAACAGGAACAGGCCTGCCGCGACGCGTACGCCCGTCATCGATACGGCGGCGGTTGCCAGCCCGCCGGCGGATCCAGCGGGATGCCCGCACGGCGCAGCTGCGCCTCGTTGAGTGCGGCCTCGCTGTCGAGTGCGGGATCGGCGAGCAGCGCCGCGTGTTCGGCAAGGCCCTGGTCAGGTTGGCTGCTGCTCAGGCGGCCGAGTTCGTACATCTGCCAATCAAGGCGGCGGCGCGCCGCGTCGGCCCGTTGGCGGTCGCCGGCATTCGTGGCGACTTCGCCCGCCAGGCCGGTGCCGACCATCTGCAGCAGGCGGGTATCGCCGCCCTGCAGCACGCGTGCAGCGTTGCCACAGGCCTCCGCGGCATCGGCGCCGCGCTGCCCGGCGGCGCGACAGGCCTCGACCAGTGTCGCGAAGTCCGGTGTGGCGAAGGTGGCGAGGTAGGCCCAGCCGTGCATCACCGCGAAACCGTCGATGCCGACCCCGTCGGGGACGAGCTGCGCGAGCGTGTCCGGAACGGGCGGGGAGCGCCGCACGGCATCCACGATCCAGCGCAGCTGCTCGATCGTGTGTCCCTGCGCATGGCTGGTCCGTGCCGCGGCGGCGAGCAGCGCCTCCGGCTCCAGTCCGGCGAACAGCACCGGCACTAGGTTGCCGGGCGCCAGCTGCCGCCAACGCGTGACCGCCTGCGCGGACGACGGATCATCGGCGCCGGCGAGCATCGCCAGTACCACGGTGTCGGTGCCGGCACGCTGCAATGCGAGCTCGCGCCACGCCTGTGCCTGCGGATGACTTATCGCGGCCGTCGCCGCGGTGCCGTCCAGACCCTGCTGCCAGTCCCTGAGCCACGCGGCGTGGGCCAGCCCGCGCGCGCTCCCTTCGGCCGCCAGCGTCTCCGCGAGGCGTCCGATGTAGTCGCGCTGCGCCGCGGCAGCGGCCCGGTCCACCGCCGTCGCCTCCGTGTCCGCGACGCGCTGCGCATGCGCCAGCGGCGCCGCCAGCGTGAGCAACACCGCTGCCAGCAGTGACATGGCACGCCGGCGGGGGTTCGGGGTCACAGGGGTTGTGCGATCCATCTGCATGTCATGCGTTCCTTGATGTGTGTCCCGTGGCGGGGCATCTGCGCCGCGGCGGCGTCTCAATACCCCGCCGCCTGGCCGTCCTTGCGCGATTCGCTGGCGCCGGTCCAGCCGCCGTGCGGGTTCTTCATGATCGCCTGGTAGCCGCCGTAGGGGCCGTCGGCGAACTGCACGCGGTGGCCGCGGCGCATCAGCCCGCGCACGGTTTCGTAGGGGAACCCGGATTCCAGTTCGATGCGCCCGCCGTCGGTCATCGCCACGTTCTGGCCGGCGGGCTCGGTGGAACCGTCATGGTGGATGCGCGGCGCGTCGCCGGCTTCCTGCAGGTTCATGCCGAAGTCGACCATGTTGATGATGATCTGCGCATGCCCCTGCGGCTGCATCGCGCCACCCATCACCCCGAACGACAGCCACGGCTCGCCGTCCTTCGTCGCGAACGCGGGGATGATGGTGTGGAACGGCCGCTTGCCCGGCGCGTAGCTGTTGGGATGCCCGTCCTTGAGCACGAACTGCTCGCCGCGGTCCTGCAGGATGAAGCCCAGCCCCGGCGGCGCCATGCCGCTGCCCATGCCGCGGTAGTTGGACTGGATCAGCGAGACCATCATCCCGCTGGCATCGGCGGTGGTCATGTAGATGGTGTCCCCCTCGTCGAGCTGCGTCGGCGTGCCCGGCTGCACCTCGCGCAACGCGGTGTCCATCGAGATCAGCCGGCCGCGCTCGCGCGCATAGTCCTTGGAGATCAGCCGCGCCACCGGTGCCGGATGGAACTCGGGGTCCGCATACCAGCGCGCGCGGTCGGCGAACGCCAGCTTCTTCGCCTCGACGAACAGGTGCACGTGCTCGGGGCTGCCGAAGCCGTAGGCCTTGAGGTCATGGGGCTCGAGCAGGTTGAGGATCTGCAGCGCGGCGATGCCCTGCCCGCTTGGCGGCAGTTCCCACACGTCGACGCCGCGGTAGTTGGTGGACACCGGCTCGACCCAGTTGCCGGTGTGCGCGGCGAGGTCGTCGTAGCCCAGGAATCCATCGTTGGCGGCGAAGTAGTCGCCGATGGTGCGGGCGATGTCGCCCTTGTAGAACGCGTCGCGGCCGCCGTCGGCGATCTTCTGCAGGGTGTCGGCGAGGTGGGGATTCTTCCAGGTCTCGCCGTTGCGCGGGGCGCGGCCGTCGATGGTGAACTGCGCGCTGAAGCCCGGCCACTTCGACAGCCGCGGCACCGAGCGGTCCCAGTAGTACGCGACCACCTCGTGCACCGGGTGGCCGTTGCGTGCGTAGCGGATGGTCGGCGCGAGGTTGTCGGCCATCGGCAGCCGGCCGAAGCGTTCGTGCAGGGCGAACCAGCCATCCACGGTGCCGGGCACCGTCACCGGCAGCGGGCCGTGCGAGGGGATCTCGGTGAGCCCGCGGCGGCGGAACTCCTCCATGGTCAGCGTGCGCGGCGAGCGCCCGGAGCCGTCGTAGCCGTGCAGCTTGCGGGTGGCCGGATCCCAGACGATCGCGAACAGGTCGCCACCGATGCCGTTGCCGGTCGGCTCCATCAGGCCGAGCGCGGCGTTGGCGGCGATCGCCGCATCCACCGCCGAGCCACCGGCCTTCATGATGTCGAGCGCGATCTGGGTCGCCAGCGGGTGCGAGGTGGCGGCCATCGCATGCGGCGCATGCACCTCGCTGCGGGTGGCGAACGGCTGCCCGGTGATGCGGTCGGCAGCGGCAAGCGTGAGCGGCAGGCAGCACAGCAGTGCGGCGAACGCGGGCAGGCGGTGGGCAGGCATGGGCGTCACGGGCAACGGCGGGAACCCCGATGGTACGGCGTCGGTGGCCGGCGCCGAAGCGCGGGCGCCTAGGGTCAGCCCCGGATTGCCACGCGGTGCCGGGCTGGGGATAACGGGCGCAGGACTCTGCGTACAGGACAGACCGATGGTCATGACCATCTCCGACAGTGGTGCCATCCATCGCCCCCTGCTGCGGCAGGAGCCGCCAGCGCCGCCCGCGCAGCCGCCGCAGTGCCTGGCGCCGCGACAGGGCGGTTACCGTCCGGAGCCGGCGTTCCACCCGCAGATCCAGGCACCCGGTGCGAACACCGCCCAGGCGCCTTCGGCCGCCGGCGGCCAATACGGCATCCCCAACGGCAGCACGCTCGGCGCCACCGCCAGCGGCACCCGCGCGCAGCCGTTCGACGTCACCCTGTCGCAGCTGGCCACCGCGGTCTACGGCACCCGCGGCGATCCGCCGGAAAGCTGGAGCGCGGTGTCGGATGCCGACCTCGCCCAGCGCATCGGCACGCCGGAACGGCCCGCCTCGCCGGAACAGGTGCAGGCCTGGCGCCTGCAGTACCTCGGCGCCAACGACAGCGTGCCCGGCAACGACCAGGAATTCCGCGCCGAGGTCTACAGCGACGGCGAGGGCAACTACGTGCTGTCCTACCGCGGCACCGCCGAGGGCGCAGACGACTGGGACAACAACTTCCGCCAGGGCCTGGGCTACGAGACCCGTGATGGCGACAAGTTCAGCGTCACCGCGGTCAACACCGCCAGGGAGTTCGCGCAGGTGTTCGGCGACAACCCGGGTGGCGAATCCACCAACCTGGCGATCACCGGCCACTCGCAGGGTGGTGGCCTCGCCAGTGTCGGCGCACTGGCCAGCGGCGTGCCCGCGGTGACCTTCGATGCCTCGGGCATCCACCCCAATACCTTCGACCGCATCGGCATCGACCCGCAGCGCGCACGCGACGTCGCCGAGGGCGGGCAGATCCGCGCCTACTCGCTGTCGGGCGATGCACTCACGCGCGCGCAGGACAGCTGGGCCACCGGCCTGGTCGCGCCGGATGCGGTGGGCACGCGGATCGTGGTGGCGCCGACCAGCGCCGACGAGCACAACATGTTCAGCAATTACGGGCCGATGGAAGGCTTCTCGCCGGAGCAGAGCCGCCTGATCAACGCCGGCGTCGAGGTTGGGCGGCACACGCCGTTCCTGCCGCTCAACCCGGTCACCGGGCTGGTCACCGGCGCGGCCAACCTGGCGGGCACCCTGGGCTATGCCGGGATCAGCCACAGCCCGAACGCCCTGACTGCGGGGATGATCGAACACCAGCCCTGGCAGGCCGGCTACGAGAATCCCACCTCCCTCGGCCGCGAACTGCAGGACCTGCTGCCGGGCGAGCTGAAGGATGACTACGCCCGCAACACCCATGACTTCGCCACCGACATCGACGGCGTGGTCGCCAACCAGTTCGCCAACGGCCAGTACGTGGCGGGCGGCTTCAGCATCGCCGGTGATTTCGCCGAGGGCTTCTTCAACTCCACCGGTGACACCGTCGACCGCTATGCCGATGCGCTGGCGGCGAAGATCGATGACCGCGTCGACGGCTGGGCCGGCGACCTGCTGTCGGGTGCGGTCAACGTGGGCGGCAGCGCGGTCGAGTTCGTCGCCGACGGCACCGGCCAGGTGGTCGAGGTGCTCGCCGATGGCGCCGGCAAGGTGGCACAGGGCGTGACCGACTTCGTCGGTGGCCTGTTCGGACGTTGAGCGATGACGCTTGCGCCTGGCGGCGATCGGGATTGAAATGGCTTCCATGCGCCTTTTCCTGCGGTCGATCGCCGGCGCCCTGGCCCTTACCTGCGCCCCGGGGTGCGCCCAACCGTCCATGAGCACCGATGCCTTCACCAACCCCGAGGTCGCATCGCTGGCCGACGCGGTGCGCCGTGGCGATGACGCCGAGATCCGCCGCCAGCTGGAGCGGGTCGATGCGAACACGCCGGGCAGCGACGGTTCCACCCTGCTGATCGAGGCCATCCGCCAGGGCCAGGCCGCCAGCGTGCAGGCGCTGCTGGCCGGCGGTGCCGATCCCAACCGCCCGAACGCACGCGGCGACACCGCGGTGCATGCGGCGGCGTTCTCCGGCAATGCCGCGCTGCTGAGGGCGGTGCTCGCCGGCGGCGGCGACCCCAACGTGCGCAATCCGAACACCGGCGCGACGCCCCTGGTGTCGGCACTGCTGTCGCCGGAGGCCCGCCAGTACGAGGTGCTGCTGGACGCAGGCGCGGATGCCGACGTCGCCGACCTCAATGGCGACACCCCCCTGCACGTCGCGGCACGCACCAACGCCGGTGCCGCGATCCTGCGCCTGCTGGCAGCCGGCGCATCACCGCTGGCGACCAACTCCGGCGGCAGGAGCTTCCAGCCGTATTACTTCGGCTACCGCCGCGACCTCCTCAACGACCGCGCGCTCGACGAGCGCCGCCAGGTCGTGGCCTGGCTCAAGGCCAATGGCGTGCCGCTGGAAGCGGCCGTGCAGGACGCGGACTGAGAGAGGGCGCTCCCGCCGAGGCGGGATGTCGATCGGTGCCCTGCGTGGCCCTATTGCAGCGAGTCCGAGGTGCAGCGCGCGCTGCTCCGCCGCAACGGGAAGGCAAAGTCCCTGGATCCCCGCCTTCGCGGGGATGACGGGTATCTCGATGCCAGCCTCCGCCGGGATGACGGCACCGGGATCCCGCCCTTTGCGGGGATGCAGAGACCTGGCCCGGAAGTAGGCGGCCTTCGACCACGCCTGCAGGGATGACGGCAAGCCGTCAGCGGTCCGCTCAGGGCCAGGCCGGTGGATTGGCGACCCAGGCGGCCTGCACCTGCGCAAGCGTGGCGCGCTCGTCGTCGCGCCAGTCGGGCAGCAGGGCCGGCAGGTTGGCGGCGTACGGCCAGCGATCGGGGTGGGTGCGCACGGCGGCGGCAAACCAGGCCACGGCTTCGGCGCGGCGGTCGAGCCGCCACAGTGCCAGCGCCAGGGTCGGCGGCAGCCATTCCGGCTGCTGGCGGCGGCCTTCCATGACCCCGGCGAACTGCACCAGCGCGCCCTCGGCATCGCCCGCGCGCAGCAGGTCCCAACCGTAGTTCCACTGCACCTGCTGGCGCTGCGTGCTGCGCGGCGCGGTGGTGTCGAGCGCCTGCCGGTACAGCGCATGCGCGGTCTCGGCACGTCCCCCGGCCAGTGCGATATGCGCCAGCTGCGCGGTGGCCAGTTCGGCATGGCGCTGGCGCCGCTCCATCGTGCGCATCAACTGATCCACCGCCGCGTCGTCGCTGCCTTCGACGACCCGGATCGGCCGCGCCGCCTGGTCGTCGTCGAAATAGAACTCCCGGACCGCGGGCAGTGACTGCGCCAGCGCCGTCGGCGCCAGCACGCACAGCCACAGCAGCGCCAGGCAGGCGAAGGTGCGTGGATTCATGGTGTTCCCCCTGAGGTAATGCGTGTTCTCGCGGCGGACATTCTAAGGCGAGCCCCAAGGACCGTGCCCGACGTGTGTCGCAGCCCCGGCATCGCCCGCCGGCCGGTCCAAGGGCCGCTGCTACAATCGCGCGCCTCCCGGCCGGGCCCTCCCGGCTCCACCCGTCGCGCCATCCGGCATCCGCCATGGCCGCCAGCGCCGCGCGCGCAAGCCAAGACTCCGCCATGACCAGCACTGCCGAACTGTCGTCTCCCGCGTCCGCCAATACCTCGCTCACGCGGAGCGCGGTGGATGCCGATTACGCCCTCGACCACCGTTACACCCGCACCGAGGGGCGCATCTACCTGTCCGGCGTGCAGGCGCTGGTGCGGCTGCCGCTGATGCAGCGGCTGCGCGACCAGGCGGCGGGCCTGAACACCGGCGGCTTCATTTCCGGCTATCGCGGCTCGCCGCTGGGTGGCTTCGACCTCGAGCTGTGGCGCGCGCGCAAGCACCTCGAGCAGGCGCGGGTGAAGTTCCAGCCCGGGCTCAACGAGGACCTTGGCGCGACCATGGTCTGGGGCACCCAGCAGACCGGGCTGTTCCCGGGCGCCAACGTCGATGGCGTCTACGCGATGTGGTACGGCAAGGGCCCGGGGCGTGGACCGCTGCGGCGACGTGTTCAAGCACGCCAACGCCGCCGGCACCAACCCGCATGGCGGCGTGCTGGCGCTGGCCGCCGACGACCATGCCTGCCGCAGCTCGACCCTGCCGCACGGCAGCGAGGGCGAATTCACCAGCGCGCTGATGCCGATCCTCAACCCGGCCGGCGTGCAGGACATCCTCGACATGGGCCTGGTCGGCTGGGCGATGAGCCGCTACACCGGCCGCTGGGTGGGCTTCAAGACGATCGCCGAGACGGTGGAATCGTCGGCTTCGGTCGACGTCAACCCGTTCGCGCTGGAGATCGCCACCCCGGGACGATTTCGAGCTGCCGCCGGGCGGCCTCAACATCCGCTGGCCGGATCCGCCGATGGAGCAGGAGATGCGCCTGCACCGCTACGCGGTGAAGGCCGCGCAGGCGTTCGCGCGCGCCAACCGCATCGACCGCATGGTGATCGATTCGCCGAACGCGCGGCTGGGCATCGTCACCACCGGCAAGAGCTACCTCGACGTGCTGCAGGCGCTGGAATACCTCGGCCTCGACGCGCGTGCCTGCGCCGAGCTCGGCATCCGCGTCTACAAGGTCGGCATGACCTGGCCGCTGGAGCCGATGGGCATCCGCGCGTTCGCGCGCGGGCTCGAGGACATCCTGGTGGTCGAGGAGAAGCTGTCCTTCATCGAAAGCCAGATGAAGGAGATGTTCTACAACTTCGACTTCGCGCGCGGTGACGGCAGTCGCCCGTCGATCGTCGGCAAGTACGACGAGGACGGCCACTGGATCCTGCCGTCGACCGGCGAACTCACCCCGGCCACGATTGCCGGCGTGATCGCGCGCCGCATCCAGCGCTTCCATGACTCCGAGCACATCCGCCAGACGCTTGCGTGGATGGGAACAGAAGGAAAGCGCACTGGCGCTGCCGCGGGCGCAGTTCCCGCGCGTGCCGCACTACTGCTCGGGCTGCCCGCACAACACCTCCACAAAGGTGCCGGCAGGCTCGCGCGCGCAGGGTGGCATCGGCTGCCACTACATGGTCACCTGGATGGACCGCAGCACCGACACCTTCACCCACATGGGCGGCGAAGGCGTCACCTGGGCGGGCCAAGCCGCGTTCACCGACACCCCGCACATCTTCCAGAACCTCGGCGACGGCACCTACTTCCATTCCGGCTCGCTGGCGATCCGCCAGGCGATCGCGGCCAAGGTCAACATCACCTACAAGATCCTCTACAACGACGCGGTGGCGATGACCGGCGGCCAGCCGGTGGACGGCACCCTGACCGTGCCCGACATCGCCCAGCAGATGCGCGCCGAGGGCGTGCAGGCGATCGTGCTGGTGAGCGACGACATCGCCAAGTGGTCGGATCCGACAATCTTCCCCGCAGGCGTCGAGTTCCACGACCGCAAGGAACTGGACGCGGTGCAGCAGCGCCTGCGCGAGGTGCCGGGCGTGTCGATCCTGATCTACGACCAGACCTGCGCCACCGAGAAGCGCCGCCGCCGCAAGCGCGGCAAGTTGCCGGATCCGGCCAAGCGCGTGTTCGTCAACACCCTGGTCTGCGAGGGCTGCGGCGATTGCGGCAAGAAGAGCTTCTGCGTGTCGGTGCTGCCGCAGGAAACCGAGTTCGGCCGCAAGCGCGCGATCGACCAGTCCGCCTGCAACAAGGACTACAGCTGCGTCGAGGGCTTCTGCCCGAGCTTCGTCACCGTGCATGGCGGCAAGCCACGCAAGGGGCGCAAGGTCAACGCCGCCGAGCGGCTGGCCAGCCTGCCGCAGCCGGTGTTCGCCAGCGACCTGTCGCAGCCGTGGAACATCCTGATCACCGGCGTCGGCGGCACCGGTGTGGTCACCATCGGCGCGCTGCTCGGCATGGCCGGGCACCTGGAAGGCCGCGGCTCGACCGTGCTCGACCAGACCGGCCTCGCCCAGAAGGGCGGCGCGGTCACCACCCACATCCGCTTCGCAAAGACCCCGGCCGACATCCACGCGGTGCGCATCGCCGCCGGCGAGGCCGACCTCGTGCTCGGCTGCGACATGGTCGTGGTCAACGACTACTGGGCGCTGTCGAAGATCCGCGAGGGCCGCAGCCACGTGGTGCTCAACAGCTACGAGGCGATGCCCGGCAGCTTCACCACCCGGCCGGACATGGAATTCCCGGCCGCCGACATCATCAGCGCGGTGCGCACCGCGCTGGGCGGCGACGCCGCGCCGGCCGGTGCGTTGAACGTGGTCGATGCCACGCAGCTCGCCACCGCGCTGATGGGCGACGCGATCGCAGCGAACCTGTTCATGCTCGGCTATGCCTGGCAGCGCGGCTGGGTGCCGCTGTCGTTCGAGTCGCTGGCCCGCGCGATCGAACTCAACGGCGCCGCGGTCGAGATGAACAAGACCGCGTTCGCCTGGGGCCGACTGGCCGCAGTGGATCCGGATGCGGTGCGCGAGGCTGCAGGCCTCGAGCCCACGCTGCGCACGCGGGCCGAAACCACGCCGCACGCACTGGAGGCGCTGCCGCCCGGCGAGTGGGAAAGCACCGAGGCCGGCGCCACCGCGGCACCGAAGCCGGCACGCGACGAGGACGACCTGCGCCATCTGCCCGAAAAGACGCCCGCGGCCGCAGGCCGCGCGCACGCGTCCCTCTCCCGTACCACAGGAGAGGGGGGAACCGTCGGCGGAGCCGACGGTGGGGTGAGGGGACAAGGCAACGGTGATGTCGCCTTCCTCCCCCTAGACGACCTGCGCCTGTCGCGCTCGCTCGACGAGCTCGTCAGCCGCCGCACCGCCTTCCTCACCGACTACCAGAACGCGAAGTACGCACGCCGCTACGCCGACTTCGTCGCCCGCGTGCGCAATGCCGAAGCCGCGAAGGCGCCCGGCTCGACCGACCTCACCGAAGCCGTCTCCCGCTCGCTGTTCAAGCTGATGGCCTACAAGGACGAGTACGAGGTCGCGCGCCTGTACACCAGCGGCGAGTTCCGTCGCCGGCTGGAACAGCAGTTCGAGGGTGACTACAGGTTGCACTTCCACCTGGCGCCGCCGCTGCTGGCGAAGAAGAACGCCAAGGGCGAACTGGTCAAGCGCGAGTACGGGCCGTGGGTGTTCAAGGCCTTCGGCGTGCTGGCGAAGCTGCGCGGCCTGCGCGGTACGCCGCTCGACGTGTTCGGCCATACCACCGAACGGAAGATGGAGCGCCAGCTGATCGCCGACTACGAGCGCACCATCGGCGGCCTGCTGGCGAAGCTCGACGGCGGCAACGTCGATCTCGCCGCCGAGATCGCCAGCATCCCGGAACACATCCGCGGCTTCGGCCACGTCAAGGAAGCGCACCTGCACGCAGCGAAGGCGCGCGAAGCCGAACTGCTGCGCGAGTGGGACAACCCACTGCGGGTGGTGCAGGTACAGGCGGCCTGAGCCGCCACCCGGCACGCCCGCGGGGAGCGGGCGCGCCGGGCGTCAGGACGACGCGCAACGCGCAGGGGACGGACACGATGAGCGATGGAGATGCCCGGGCCGTGCCCGGGCTGCATGCGGGCGCCACCCGGGCCGACCGGGATGGCGCCCACGCGCCATGGCTGGCGGCGTTTCCGGCACCTCTGACATTCGCGGGTTGCCTGCTTGCGGGCGCACTGCTGCAGCGGGTGCTCGCTTTGCCGGTCTACACCGGGCCGTGGGTGGCCACGCTGCAGACCGCCGGCGGCCTGCTGGCGATGGCCGCATTGCTGCTGTCGCTGGCGAGCCTCGGCCTGTTCGCCCGCGAGCGCACCACCATCCTGCCCTCGGGCGCGGCCTCGCGGCTGGTGGTGCATGGCCCCTATCGCTTCAGCCGCAATCCGATGTACGTGAGCCTGGTCGCGGCCTACGTGGGCCTGGCACTGCAGCTGCGCATGCCCTGGGCGTTGCCGCTGCTGGCCCTGCCGCTGCTGCAACTCCAGCGGGTGATGATCCCGTTCGAGGAAGCGCGCATGCAGTCACTGTTCGGCGATGCCTATCTCGCCTACCGGGCGCGGGTGCGGCGCTGGCTGTAGGCCGTTGCGCGCCTGATCGACCTGCGTGGCGCCGCTGCGCGGAGTGATCGTCGCGGTGCCGTGGTCGGCGGACGCGTCCACCGCCGTGCCGGCGATCCATTCCGCCAGCAACGGGAAGTAGCCGGGCGGGTGGCGCAGCGGCGTGCGCTCGCCGTCGACCTCCTCGAACTCGAGGATGCCGTGGTCGGTGCGCGGAAACAGGGCGAGATCGACCGGTTGCCCACGGCGCTGCAGGTGGGCGATGCGCCGCAGCGTTTCGGCGTTGGGCGCTTCCTCGTCCTGCGCGGCGATCACCCACAGTTGCGGGATGCGCAGGGCTTCGAGCACCGGCAGCGGCTCGTAGTCCCACGAGGTGGCGACGTCGCGGCGCATGGCGATCCGCCGCACCAGCCAGTGCGGAAGCCAGCCGGGGATGCGCACCAGCTCGCCGGTGAACTCGCCTTCGAGTTCGGCGAACCAGGGCACGTCGCCGTAGCGGCGGCGTACGTCGCGCAACGCATCGAACCCCCGGGTGAAGCCGGACGCCATCAACTGGCCCGTGGCGTCGGTCACCTCGCGCGCCTGCGCCAGCACGTCGTCGCCATGGCCGCGCGCGCGCAGGCCGTCGAGCACCTGCTCGCGGTCCTCGGCCAACGCGCCATCGGCGAGGCCATAGAGCGCCACGACGTAGTCGGCATCGCTGCGCGAGGCCGCCAATGGCCCGATCCAGCCGCCCTGGCTGCCACCGACGAACCCCGCATGCGCGAACGCACCCGGGGCCAGACGCCGGGCCTCCGCCAGCGCCGCCACCGCGTCGCCGGCCAGCGCATGGAAATCCTGGCTGTAACGCCCGGTGGATCCACCGGTGCCGCGTTTGTCATAGACGAACACCGCGATGCCCTGGGCCGGCAGCAGGTACTGCAGTGGCTGGTGCACGATCGCGGAATAGGGTTCGGAACCGTGCACCAGCACCGCCAGCGGGAGCGGCGCGCGGGCACCGGCCGGCATCAGCAGACGGCCCTGCAGGTCGAGGTCGCCGCTGGCGAACCGCGTCTCGCGGATGTCGAGCGCAAGGCGCCGCGCTTCGCCATCCGGACCCTGCGCATGACGGAAATCCAGCCGCCCCGCGGCGCAGTCGTCGAACACCGCGCGCGCGTCGAACCCGCCCTGCGCGCGCCAGCCGGTGCGCGCGCGATAGGTCCCGTCCGGCCCACGGTCGGCGACCGCGAACAGGCCGCTGCGGCCATCCATCGTCCGGTAGCGCATGCCGCCGGTTGCCGGCGTCAGCGCCATGGCCTGGCCATCGGGCAGCCGCCAGGCGCCGGCCTGGCAGGCAAGTTCCGGCGGCAGCGGTGCGTCCGCAGCCGCGGCGTCGTCGCGGCCACACCCGCCGAGCAGGGCGACCAGCAACAGCAACGGCACAACGCGGCGGGCATGACGCATGGCGGCACTCCGTAAGCAGGGCCGCAGGATGCGCGACGCTCGCAGCGGTTTCAGGTGCCGGAAGTCAATTGCGCGCTGTTGTCGTGCGTCGTGCGCGACGCGCCGCTGCCGGCGCCCTCGGCGCCCGCCTGGCCGCGGCGGCACGTGCCCGATCGCAGCCGGCAAGGAACTTCAGCGCCGCCTGTTCCCACTGGCGCGCCCCGCGTGCGGTGGCCGCGGCGCGGGCCAGGCTGCCGTCCTCCCAGCCGGCGAACACGCGCGGGTCGATATAGGCCTTGCGACATACCGAGGGCGTGTTGCACAGCACCGATGCCACCTCGGCGACCACCGCGTTCTTCGCCTGCGCCAGCGCACGTTCGCTGGGCGCACCGGTGCGCGACGGCGGCGGCAACGGGGTGGTGGCGAGGATGCGGAAGGCTTCCAGCGTGGCGCCCCAGGTGCGGAAGTCCTTGGCGGTGAACTGCTCGCCGGTGGCTTCGCGCAGATAGGCGTTGACGTCGCTGGAATCAACCGGCTGCAGCGTGCCGGCGTCGTCGTGGTACTGGAACAGCGCCTGCCCGGGCAGTTCCTGGCAGGCGCGCACCAGCTTCACCAGCTGGGCGTCGTCGATCTCGAGGTCGTGATCGAGCCCGCCCTTGCCGCGGAAGCGCAGGCGCGCGCGGCCGCCGCGCAGGAAATCGATATGCCGGTTGCGCAGCGTGGTCAGCCCGTACGAGCGGTTGCTGCTGGCGTAACAGGCGTTGCCGACCCGCACCAGCGTTTCCGCCATCAGCGACACGACCACCGCCAGCACCTTGTCGCGCGGGAAGCCGGGCTGGCGCAGGTCGCGCCGCAGCCGCCGGCGCAGCCGTGGCAGTGCGCGGCCGAAGGCGATCACGCGGTCGAATTTGCCGAGCCCGCGCGCCTCCGCCCACTGCGGGTGGTAGCGGTACTGCTTGCGCCGGCGCGCGTCGCGACCGGTCGCCTGCAGGTGGCCGCGCGGATGGCTGCAGATCCAGACCTCTGTATAGGCCGGCGGGATCGCGAGCGCGCGGATGCGCGCCAGTTCGTCGCGGTCGCGCAGCACGCTGCCATCGGGCAGGCGGTAGGAAAAGCCCGTGCCGGTGCGCCGACGGCTGATGCCGGGCTCGGTGTCGCTGACGTACAGCAGGCCCGCCTGGCGGGCGTCGCGCACGGGATCGGCGGTCGGCGGTGCGGCCGCAGCGGAAGATGGACTCATGCACGGCAGCTTCTGCAGCCCTGCGTCAACGCGACGCCAACGCATCGCCTTGACCTGCCCGCAACGCCGTGGCCTGCAGCCTGTGCACCCGCCCAGGAGAACTCGCCCATGACCCGTTCGCTTCCGTCCGTGGCCTGCACCACCGCCCTGCTGGCACTGACCGCCTGTGCCGGCCCGCGCGATGCGGTCGTTGCAGACACCGTGGCCACGCCCGTCGTCACCGAGCGCTGCGATGCGAGCCGGGCACAGGCCTTCGTCGGCCAGGCCGCGACGTCCGAGCTGGTGGAACGCGCGCGTGCCGCGGCCGGCGCGGCCACCGCACGCACCCTCAGGCCGGACCAGATGGTCACGCTCGAGTATCTCGAGGGCCGGCTCAACATCCGCGTGGACGAAGGCGATGTGGTTACCGCGATCGACTGCGGATAAGGCCGCCTTCGCGTTTCGTTAGCGTTTCCATGACGCCCGCAACACGCGTGGTGGGTGAGGCTGCGACTTCCGATCGCGAGGGTCCACGCATGCGCCATCCGACAATCGCACTTCTGCCCGCGCTCGCATTCGGGCTGGCGGCCTGCAGCCCGTCCAACACCAACAACAACGACGTGGTGCCACCGGCGACCAATGCCGCAGCAACCGAGCCCAGCGCATCCGCCGACACCAGCGCCGGCCCGTACGGATCCGAGCCGGTGGAAACACCGATCACCCAGGACCCCATCGACGGCACCACGCCGCCCAGCCAGACCGCGGACCTTCCGCCGACCGGCAATCCGGTCACGGATCCGCCACCACTCGATCCCACTGATGCACAGGTCCCGCCCGAGGACCCGGAACAGCCGCCGACCCGCTGACGCACGACGTCATCTCTCTCTCTCCAAGGTCGACGACTTGCCACCCTCCGGGGTGGCATTTTCTTTTCGGACCTCCATGCCTGACCCGCCGTGGCCGGTTCCCATCAGGATGCGCTTGCGCTATCCGGTGGCGTGGCTTTCCTGCACTTCCACCCGCTGCGACAGGCGGTGGGTGGTGCCGGGTGCGAGCTGCACGCGGTCGGTGACGGCGTTGGCCACTTCCAGGCACAGGTAGTGACGCCAGCCGTCGCCGACGTCGTCCATCGCGCGACCACCAGTGGCGCCCGGATTCCACACCACCAGCGAATGGCTGCCTGCGGAGGTGATCGCCAGCGAGCGTGCGAGCACCGGGTCGCGCAACAGGTAGCGTCCGCCGGTTCCCAGATAGACGCGGTCGCTGCGGCCGGGGTCGCGGGGATCGTCCAGCCGCCAGGCGCCGCGCTGGTGGCGGGCGGCGGCATAGCCTTCGTACTTGTCCAGGTAGTCGTGGCCATCGAGCCCGTCGACCTCCACCTGCGCGACGTCGCCGACGTGGAAGTAGCTGTGCAGCGCCTGGGTGATGGCCAGCGGTACGTCGCCGGTGTTGCGGGTTTCCAGGGTCTGCTCGAGCACACCGCCGATGCGCAGGTGTTCGATCACCTCCAGCCCCGGCACCGGCTGGGTCTCGGGCCGCAGGATCAACGCCACGCTGCCGTCGTCGTCCAGCCGCCAGTCGTCGAGCGCCCAGGCACGCGTGCGCGCCAGCCCGTGCGCGGGAAGATCGCCCTCGCCACTGCCGAACCACGGCCAGCACAGCGGCACGCCGCCACGCAGCGGTGCAGGCGGCCGCTTCGCCAGTGGCGACAGCCACAGCACGTCGTGCGCGGCATCGGCGGGGCGCCATGCCAGCAGCTGGCCCCCGTGCATGGCGATCGCCGCATGCGCATGCGCGGTGTCCACGATCCAGCAGGCGGTGCCGGCGTGCACGCCTTCGCGCACCGCGGTGACGGCATCGCCGGTGGCCGGCACCGCACTCACCGGCGCAACGCCTCGAGGATGCGCACGCCGGCGCGGCCGTCGGCGGGCTGCAGGTCGAGGCGCTGCTGCTCGGCCTGGATCGCGCGGCGGGTATTGCTGCCGATCATGCCGTCGACCTCGCCGATGTCGTGCCCGCGCGCCAGCAGCAGCGTCTGCAGTTCGCGCCGCAACGCGCGCGACAGGCCGGGGTCGTCGGTGGGCCACGCGGCCCGCGGCACGTTGCCGCCGCGCAGGCGCTCGGCCAGGAACGCGATCGCCAGCGCGTAGCTCTCGGCGGCGTTGTAGGAGTAGATCGCGTCGTAGTTGCGGAGCACCACGAATGCCGGGCCGCGTGGTCCGGCCGGCAGCAGCAGGGCCGAACGCGTATCCGCGGCGATGCCGTTCGCCACCAGCGGCGAACCGTCGAACCGGCGCACGCCGCGGGCGGCCCACTCGGACAGCGGACGGCGGCTGGTGCGCCCGGCCAGCGATGCATCGAAGCCCTCCGGCACGCGCACCTCGAAGCCCCACGGCTGGCCGCTGCGCCAGCCGGACTGCTTCAGGTAATTGGCGGTGGAGGCGAGCGCGTCGGGGATGTTGCCGACCAGGTCGCGGCGGCCGTCGCCATCGAAATCGACCGCGATGCGTTCGTAGGTGCTGGGCATGAACTGGGTGTGGCCGAACGCGCCGGCCCACGAGCCGGTCAGCCCTTCGGCCTGGATGTCGCCGGCCTGCAGCAGGCGCAGCGTGGTGATGAACTCGCCGCGGAAGAACGGCTGCCGGCGGCCCTCGCACGACAGCGTCGCCAGCGACACCAGCAGCGGGCGCTTGCCGAAGATGCGGCCGTAGTCGCTTTCCACGCCCCACACCGCGACCACGGTGGCGGGATCGACGCCGTAGCGCGCCTCGATGCGCGCCAGCAGCTCCGCGTGTTCGGCCAGCCGCGCGCGGCCATCGGCGACGCGCTCGTCGTCGACCAGGCCTGCCAGGTAGTCCCAGATCGGCGTGGTGAACTCCGGCTGCGCGTCGAGCAGCGCGAGCACGCTGCGGTCGGGCACCAGGCCGGCGGTGAAGCGGTCGAAGCTGGCGGCGCCGACGCCCTTGCCGGCGGCGTCCTGCCTGAGCGTGGACAGGCAGCGCGCGAACGCGGGATCGGCAGCCGACGCGGTGGATGCGGGCGCCTGCGCGGACGCCTGCAGCGCAGGCAATGCACACAGGCAGGCGAGGACAGCGGCTCGGAACATGGGTGGCACCGTGGGACCGGGCGCGGCAGCATATCCAGCACCCCGTGTATCGGCAGCATGCAGCGCGCCAGCGCCGTCAGTCCGGAGCCAGCAGTCCGAGGGCGAAGCCGTGGTCGGCATCGGTCCACCAGCCAGCCAGCCGCAGCCCGGCTTCCGCGGCCAGCCCGGCGACGCTGCCGCGGGTGTACTTCTGGCTGATCTCCACCGCGATCGCCTCGCCGGCCGTGAAAGCGAACCGGTGTCCGCCGACACGCACCGTCTGCGCGCGCAGGCTGACCAGCGAGGTCTCGATGCGCATGCGCTCACCGGCATAGACCGCGCGATGGGCGAAGCCGTCGAGGTCGAAATCGCTGCCGATCTCGCGGTTGAGCCGGCGCAGCAGGTTCAGGGTGAACGCCGCGGTCACTCCGGCGGCATCGTTGTAGGCGGCCTCGAGCACGCGCGGATCCTTGTCGAGGTCGAAGCCGACCAGCGCATGTCCCTGCGGGCCGAGCAGCGCGCGCATGATGGCCAACAGCCCCACCGCCTGCGCATGGGTGAAGTTGCCCAGCGTCGACCCGGGGAAGAACACCAGCACGTCGCGTGCCGGACGGCGCGGCGCCGGCAGCTCGACCGCACGGGTGAAGTCGGCCAGTACCGGCAGCATCTCGACCGCGGGGAACTGCGCGCGCAGGCGTGCCACGCTGGCTTCCAGCGCGCTGCGCGAGATCTCCACCGGTGCGTAGGCCACCACGTCGTCCAGCCCGGCCAGCAGCAGTCCGGTCTTGCGGCCGCTGCCACTGCCGTATTCGACCACCTGCAGGCCCGGCCCGACCGCGCTGGCGATCTGCGGCAGCACCGCCTCCAGCAGCGTCAGCTCGGTGCGCGTGAGCGTGTACTCCGGCTGCCGGGTGATGGCCTCGAACAGGCGCGAGCCCTCGGCATCGTAGAAGTACTTCGACGGCAGCCAGCGCGGCGAGTGCGAGAGACCCTCGACCACCTCGGCGAGGATGCGTTCCGGGGTGGGCTGGAGATCGACCAGCGCGTGCTCGGGCGCCATCGATCAGCAGTCGCGTGCCAGGCGCACGCCGGCGAACTGCCAGCGCGCCGCCGGTGGGAAGAAGTTGCGATAGCTCGCCCGCGCATGCCCGCGCGCCGTGGCGCAGCTGCCGCCGCGCAGCACCCATTGCCCGACCATGAACTTGCCGTTGTATTCGCCGATGCCACCGGTCCACGGCCGGTAGCCCGGATACGCGCCGTACGCGCTGGAGGTCCATTCCCAGACATCGCCGAACAGCTGCACCGGCGCGCCGGCGGCACCCGCCGGCGCCGCCACCGGCTCGAGCACGCCGTCGTCGGCGAAGTTGCCGGCGCCCGCCACGCCCTGTGCCGCGTGCTCCCATTCGGATTCGGTCGGCAGGCGCGCGCCGGCCCAGCGCGCGTAGGCGTCGGCTTCGTAATGGGCGAGATGGCAGACCGGGGCGGCCGGATCGAGGCGCCGATGGCCACCGAGCGTGTGTGCGTGTTCGAGGTCCTCGTCCCAGTACAGCGGTCGCGTCCACCCTTCCGCCTGCACGGTGGCCCAGCCGTCGCTCAGCCACAGCAACGGCTGGCGATAACCGCCATCCTCGACGAAGGCGCGGTACTCCGCGTTCGACACCGGCCGCGATGCCAGCGCGTGCGCGGGCACGACCACGCGATGGCGTGGCGACTCGTTGTCGTAGGCGAATCCGTCCGCGCCCGGCCACGCCGGTGCGCCGATCCAGGCGAGGGTTTCCTCCACCCCGATCCACTGCAGCGGTGGTGCTTCCGCGGGCGCCGGCACCGGCAGGTCCTCGCGATAGGCGGGGCGCAGCGGATTGCACCAGAACGCGTGCTTGATGTCGGTCAGCAGCAGCTCCTGGTGCTGCTGCTCGTGCTGCAGCGCCAGCAGCAGGTTGCGCCGCGCGGTGTCATCCAGGTCACCGGCGTCGAGGCGCGCCTGCACGCAGGCGTCGACCGCGTGCCGGTACGCCAGCACCTCGTCGAGCGACGGCCGCGACAGGTGCCCACGCTGTGGCCTCGCATGCATCGGCCCGGCGCTGTGGTAGTAGCTGTTGAGCAGGCGGTCCCATTGCGGCGCGAACGGCACATGGCCGGGCCGCGGGGCGAGGACGAAGCGTTCGAGGAACCAGGTGGTGTGTGCGAGGTGCCACTTGGCCGGACTGGCATCGGCCATGCTCTGCACCATCGCGTCCTCCGCCGAGAGCGGTGCCGCGAGGACGCACGTGCGGTTGCGGACCTGCGCGAACAGGTTGGCGGGTGCATCCACCGGGATGGCGGGTTCGACAGGGCTGGCCAGCATCCGCGAAGTCTGATTGCGCGCGGATTAGGGCGGCGTCATGGCCGATGCCCGCCTCAGCTGCTGATCGCGTCGAGGTAGTACCACTGCCCGTCTTCGCGGACGAAGCGGCTGTGTTCGCGCATGCGCACCGCGCTGCCGCCGCCGATCCGGTAACGGGCGACGAACTCGACCTCGGCGGTGTCGCCGCGGGCCTCGTGGCGCGACACGGTGAGACCGAGCCA
The DNA here is from genome assembly GCF_004803715.2 of Luteimonas yindakuii. Taxonomy (NCBI): domain Bacteria; kingdom Pseudomonadati; phylum Pseudomonadota; class Gammaproteobacteria; order Lysobacterales; family Lysobacteraceae; genus Luteimonas; species Luteimonas yindakuii. The sequence continues at coordinate 96,507 of NZ_CP039383.2, read as the reverse complement.
GGCCGGTCGGCCGCCGTCGTCGAAGGCGATCGCCGGCGGCCGCGTCGACGGATGCCAGCTGCGCAGCAGATAGTCCGCGTCCTCGCGCACGTACGCGCTGTAGCGCGAGCGCATCAGCGCTTCGGCATCGGCGGCGAGCGCGCCTGCATGCACCGGACCGCAGCAGGCCGCATAGCCGCGACCGCTGCCGCAGGGGCAGAGGTCGGCCATCAGCGCCGCGGGCTGGCGACGTCGATGAACTGCAGGAATTCGGCGCGGGTGCGCGCGTCCTCGCGGAAGCTGCCGAGCATCGTCGACGTCACCATGCTCACGCCGCGCTTGTGCACGCCGCGGGTGGTCATGCATTCGTGCGCGCCCTCGACCACCACCGCCACGCCCAGCGGCGCGAGCGCGCGCTGGATGCAGCCGGCGATCTGCGCGGTCATCTTCTCCTGCACCTGGAAGCGCCTGGCGTAGGCATCGACCACCCGCGCCAGCTTGCTGATGCCGACCACCTTGCCGGCCGGCAGGTAACCCACGTGCACGCGGCCGATGATCGGCGCCATGTGGTGTTCGCAGTGGCTTTCGTAGTCGATGTCGCGCAGCACGATCATCTCGTCGTAGCCCTCGACCTCCTCGAAGGTACGCGCGAGGTACTCATCGGCGTCGAGCGCGTAGCCGCTGAACCATTCGCGGTAGGCCTTGACCACGCGCTTCGGGGTGTCGAGCAGGCCCTCGCGCCGGGGGTCGTCACCGGCCCAGCGCAACAGCGTGCGTACGGCGTCCTCCGCCTGTTCGCGGGTGACGTCGGGATCGCGGGGGGTGGGGTCGGCCATGGCGCTTCCGGCGGCGGGGGCCCGCCATGGTACCGCGCCGCCCGGGGTCAGCTGCCGCGCGGGGCGCCGGCTTCGCTGTCGCGCAGCGCGCGTTCGCGCTGGCCCAGCTCCCTCCAGACATGCTGGACGGCCGGGTACGCCTGCGCGAACTCCAGCCGCGAGCCGCCCCGCACCGCCGGCCAGCGCGCTTCCAGTTCGGCGCCAGTGAGGTCGGGATCGCGCTGGCGGCGCTCGAAGGTGTCCAGTCCCAGCTGGTAGGCCGGCGCATAGTCGTCCCAGGCCATGCCGTCGGCGTAGTAGCCGGTGGTGCGGTAGACCTGCTGGAAGTGGCCCAGATCGCCCCGTGGATCGATCGCCTCGATGCTGCGGTGGCCGACGATGGCGCCGATCGCCGCGCCGATCACCACCCCCACCACCAGCCCGGGCACGCCGAACGGCAGGTAGCCGATGCCGCCCATGACGAAACCGGCGGCGATCGCGCCGATGCCCGCCCCGGCGACGTGCACCTTCTGCAGCCGACTCATGATTCCCTCCTCGGGGCGCGCGCGCGGCGCCGCGCGTCCGCGTCCTCGAACACATGGCGCACCGCGCCCCGCGCCTCCGGCCAACTCAACCGCGAGCCGTCGCGGGCGTCGTCCCAGCCGCCTTGCAGCCGGGCCTCGATCGCTTCGAACGAGGCCCCGCCGATGTCCAGCATTGCCACCTGCTCCATCGCATAACGATAGGCCGGTGCGTAATCGGTCCACGCGCGGCCGCTGGAGAAGTAGGGCATGTCGCGATAGATGCGCCGGTAGTACTCGTACTCCGACTCGCCCGGGCGCGGCTGTCCGGCCACGGCCACCCCGCTGGAGACGGAGGCGGCAGTGGAATGGAACGGGCGCTTGTGCATGGAAAGGGGAGGCGATGCGGAGGGGACGCGGTGACCTTAGGCGTTCGCCCGGTGGCCGGACGGTGAAATCCATGCGCAGCGGTATCGTCGCGATACCTGTCATTCAGATCGTCACTGGCCACCGTGCGCGCCCATGACATCCAGCAGGGGGCGGCCGCGCCGCGACGGTCGCAGAATGGCCAATCGCCGAATGCCCTTCCGCCACTGGAGAACGCCGTGCGCACCGCCTTCGCCTGCACCACCCTTGCCGTCGCACTGGCCCTGGCCGCCTGCGCGCAGCCGTCCGCCGCCCACCCCAGTGGTGCGGTGACCACCGATGCGCAGCAGCGCGCCGGCGACCAGTCCGCGCAACTCAACGCCTGGTTCGACGAACAGTACGAGCAGGCGCTGCAGTTCAGCCCGCTGCGGATGACCTTCCTCGGCCGCAAGGAGCTCTACGACCAGCTCGACGATGTCTCGCCGGAAGCGCAGCGCAGGCAGCTGGCGTGGATGAGGACCTCGGTGGAGACCATGGAGTCGCGGTTCGACTACGACGCGCTCGACGCCGAGACCCGGCTGTCCTGGGACCTGTGGAAGCGCCGCTACGAGAGCGCCCGCGACGGCGAGCGGTTCATCGAACACGGCTATGCCTTCGACCAGATGAACGGCATGCACAGCATGCTGCCGACGCTGCTGATCAACTTCCACAAGGTCGACACCGAACAGGACTACCAGGCCTATATCAGCCGCCTCGGCGCCAGCGCGCGGCTGTTCGACCAGCTGATCGCGCGGGGCCAGGCATCGGCGGCAAAGGGCATCCGCGCACCGAAGTTCGCCTACGAGGGGGTCATCGAGCAGTCGCGCAAGGTGATCGGCGGCGCGCCATTCGACGACGGCGACCCCAGCGCGCTGTGGGCGGACCTGGTCGCCAAGGCCGATGCGCTGGTCAGGAACGGCGTGATCGACGCCGCGCGTGCCGACGCACTCAAGGCGCAGGCGCGCAGCGCGCTGCTGGAGCAGGTCAAGCCGGCCTACGAGCGCGTCATCGCCTGGAGCGAGGGCGAACTCGCGCAGGCACTGGAGAATCCGGCCGGCGTGGGCACCACCCATCCCGACGGTGCCGACTACTACGCGTTCCAGCTGCACGAGAACACCACCACCGCGATGAGTGCCGACGAGATCCACCAGCTCGGCCTCGACGAGGTCGCGCGCCTGCGCGGCGAGATGGAAGCGGTGATGGCGCAGGTCGGCTTCAAGGGCGACCTGCAGGCGTTCTTCCAGCACATCAACACCAGCCCGCAGTTCCGCTATCCGGATACCGACGCCGGCCGCCAGGCCTATATCGACGACGCCACCAGGGCGATCGACAACATCAAGCAGCACCTGCCGGCCTATTTCGGCCTGCTGCCGAAGGCCGACCTGGTGGTGAAACGCGTGGAAGCGTTCCGCGAGCAGGACGGCGCCGCGCAGCACTACTTCCCCGGCACCCCGGACGGCGCCCGCCCCGGCATCTACTACGCGCACCTGTCGGACATGGGCGCGATGCCGAAGACCGAGCTCGAGGTGATCGCCTACCACGAGGGCCTGCCCGGCCACCACATGCAGATCTCGATCGCGCAGGAACTCGAGGGCGTGCCGACCTTCCGCACCCAGTACTCGAGCACCGCGTATTCGGAAGGCTGGGGCCTGTATTCGGAGTGGCTGGCCAAGGAGATGCCCGACACCTACACCGACCCGTACTCCGAATACGGCCGGCTGATGTCGGAGATGTGGCGCGCGATCCGCCTGGTGGTCGACACCGGCATGCACGCCAAGGGCTGGACCGAGGAGCAGGCGGTCGACTATTTCCGCCAGAACGCCTCGGTGCCGGAGGCGGCGATCCGCTCGGAAGTGCGTCGCTACCTGATCATGCCGGGCCAGGCCACCGCCTATAAGGTCGGCATGATCAGGATCCAGCAGCTGCGTGCGAAGGCGGAAGGCGAGCTCGGCGAGGCCTTCGACATCCGCGGCTTCCACGACACCGTGCTAGGCGGCGGCGCGATGCCGCTGGACCTGCTGGAGCGTCGCGTGGATGCGTGGATCGCCAGCCGCAAGGCGGGCTGATCACGATCACCCGGCTCCGCCGCATGGCAGGGCCGGGGGCCGCGGCGACGCTCAGGCCGCCTTCTGCAGCACCCGTGGCAGCAGCGCGACGCTGCCCTCGCCACCCATCAGTTGCAGTTCGCCGTCCTGGATCAGCGCGGTCAGGCGCATGCCGCGCGCGAGCAGCGCGGTCGCCGCCTCCAGCGCGTCGGGGTCGAGGTCGATGACGGTCAGGTTCTTCAGCCGCGACAGCGCGCCGGCCTGCTTGCCCCACCAGATCGCCGCGCTGCCACCGCTGTAGCTGACCACGCCGACATGGCGCGCGCGGGCGCAGGCCTTGCGGATGCGCGTCTCGGTCGGCTGGCCGAGATCGATCCAGCGCTCGATGTCGCCGGTGTAGTCACGCTGCCAGAGGTCGGGCTCGTCCTCGTTGCTGAGCCCACGGCCGAACTCGAGCCGATCGTCGGCGAACAGCACGAACGCGATCAGCCGCGCCATCAGCCGCTGCGGGGTCTCAGACGGATGCTGCGCCAGGGTCAGGTTGTGCTCGGCGTAGTACTGCCGGTCCATGTCGCTGACCTGCAGCTCGGCCTTGTAGATGGTTGCGTTGGGAGCCATTGGCCGTGCGGTCCACAGGGCGGGCAATTGTAGGCACGTTCCCGCTGCGGTCATCGTCGCCGGCGCCAATGGCGTAGGATGGTCCGCGTCTTGCTCATCTTTTGCGTCCCGTCCGACCGCCAACATCGTCGCTCGCTGCGCTTTCCACTCCGCGTCGTGCTGCTCGGCACCACGCCTTCACCGGAGCGCCCATGCCGGGCTACATGACCCGCCCTTCCCGCCGGACCACGCGCAGTTGAGCGCGACCTGCGCCATCCCGGATACCCCCCTGTGCGCCCGCTGCGATGCGGTCTGCTGCCGCCTGACGGTTGTCGTGCAGCCTGAAGACCGCATGCCCGCGCACCTCACCACCTTCACCGATGCCGGCCTGGAAGTGATGGCGCGCGATGACGAAGGCTGGTGCGTGGCAGTGGATGCCGCGCGTATGCATTGCTCCATCTACGACAGCCGACCCGAGGTCTGCCGCCGGTTCGTCATGTCCGGGCCCTACTGCCAGGACGTGCGTGCCGACCACAGCGACCGCACCGCCCGCCGCGTTCCGCTGCGCCTTTACTGACCGGAGACCCGCATGTCCCGCCCCGTCCGCGCCACTTCCGCCACCCCCGCCGTCAAGGCCCCCCGCTCCTCGCCCGCCAAGGGCCAGGGCGCATCGATGACCCACGAGCGCATCGCCGCCGACCTCGACGCGTTCCGCAAGTCCGGAGGCCGCATCGAGGTGCTGGGCGTCACCCGGACGCTGCAGCGCATCGACCCCGCACTCGACACCACCCCCGCGAAGCCTGCGGCAACGCCGGCCACGCGCACCCGCCGCTGATATACGGAGAGCACATTGGCAAAACCCAACTACAACTTCGAGAAGCGCCAGCGCGAGCTGGCAAAGAAGCGCAAGCAGGACGCCAAGGACGCGAAGAAGCGTGAGGCCCGCGAGGCCGCCGCGCAGACCGCGACCGAACCGCAGCCGGCAGCGCCCGAACCTGCCGACGACAGCACCACCAACGCACCCGCGGCGCCGCGCGTCCACCTGCGTTCGAGCGAATAAGCGCAGCAGTTGGCTCCGCCCCCGGGCGGACCAGCGCTTCTGCCCCTCTCCCGCCACGGGAGGGGGTTCATCTGCCGCAGCGCAAGCCCGGTTTCCAGTCGCCGCACGCGTGAATTCACGTAGCGGCCCGGACACGTCGCCGCCGGCTCAGCGCTGCACGCGCTCGCTGTCGCTGGCCTCGCGCACCCCACGGAACTCGCTGTCCGCATCCCACTGCGGCCACTGCGCCGAATCCGCGATCCCGCGCACCAGCCGCAATACCACCGTGGTGTCCGCGGTCGGCCCGCGCATGTCCCAATCCTCGTTGAACTCGTCGCCGGGCTGGTGGTAGCGCTCGGCGAAGTACGCCGCGCGCGCGGCCATGCCGCCCGCCACGCCGCCGTCGATCTGGTCCATGCCCGGCCCCACGGTAATCGCCGGCACGCCGGCCTGCGCGAACGCGAAATGGTCGGCGCGGTAGAAGAATCCGGCTTCCAGGTTGGGATCGGTGGAATAGGTGCGGCCCTCGGCCTTGGCCGCATCCTGCAGCGCGCGCTCCAGCGACACCCGGCCCACGCCCCAGCTGGAGATGTCGCGGGTGGGGCCGTCCGGGCTCCACATCTCCATGTTGATCGCCGCCGCGGTGGTCGCCAGCGGCCGTAGCGGGTTCGCTGCGTAGTGGGTGGCGCCGAGCAGCCCGCTTTCCTCCGCCGTCAGCGCGATGAACAGCACGCTGCGCGCCGGCGGCGGGCCCGCGGCCATGACCCGCGCGATCTCGATCATCGAAGCGATCGCGGTGGCGTTGTCGACCGCGCCGTTGATGATCGCGTCGCCGCTGGCATCGGGTTCGCCGATACCGAAGCTGTCCCAGTGCCCGGAGACGATCACCGTCTCGTCGGCGCGGCCGGATCCGGGCAGCAGGCCGGCCACGTTGCGGCTGGTGATGCGGCTGCGTTGCACATCGAAGGCCGTGGAGAAGGTCGCATCGGTTAGCGCGTGGGCGCGGAAGCCATGCTGCTGCGCCGCGCGCTTCGCGTCGTCGAACGACAACCCGGCATCGGCGAACAGGCGCTCGGCGGTGGCGCGCTGGATCCAGCCGCGCACCGGCAGGTGATGGTTGGCGGCATCGGCGCGCACGATGCCGAACTGCGGCGCCGCACGGCCGTTGCGCACCGTCGCCCATGGATACGCCGCGGGCGCGGTCTCGTGCACGATCAGCACGCCGGCCGCGCCACGCTTCGCCGCCTCGAGGTACTTGTAGGCCCAGCGCCCGTACCAGGTCATCGCGCGACCGCCAAAGCGGCCCGGCGCGGTTTCGAAGTCCGGATCGTTGATCAGCACCACCACCACCTTGCCGCGCACGTCGAGGCCGGCGTAGTCGTCCCAGTCGAGCTCGGGCGCGGTGATGCCGTAGCCGGCGAACACCAGCGGCACGTCGCGCAGGTCGACGTTGCCGTCCGGATGCAGGGTTTCCAGCGCGATGTCGTCGCCGTTGGCAAGCCCGCGCCGGGTGCCGCGGATCGCGAACGCCGCCCGCACCGGGCCGGCGATCGCGGTGCGTTCCAGCGTCACCGCCTGGGCCCAGCCGCCATCGTCGCCGGCGGGCTGCAACCCCGCGGCGGCGAACCGTTCGCTGATCCAGGCGACGGTCTTCTCCTCGCCCGGAGTGTCGGGTGCGCGGCCTTCGAATTCGTCCGAAGCGAGCACGCGCAGATGCGCGGCGAGGTTGTCACTGCTGATGGCACCGGCAGGCGCGCCGTCGCGCCCGGTCGAAGGCGTGGCCACGCACGCCGCCAGTGCCAGGCTGGCCAGGATCGGTCCCAGTACGCGCTGCATCGGGCTCATCCGGTCGGGTTGAGCCCCGATAGTGCACCAGCGCGCGCGGTGCGACGCGGTGTACGCGCGTCAGTCGGCCGTCGCCGGCAGCTTCGGTGGCAGCGCGAAGCAGTCGATGAAGCGCTGCGCCAGCGTGCGATCGCCCTCCAGCCGCAGCCGGCCATCGGCCTCGGCCGGTTCGAACGGGCGTTTGCCGTAGACCAGCCCGACGAAGGTGGTGGGGTCGGTCTCGAAGACGACGTCCGCCGCGGCAGCGTCGCCACGTTCGATCCCGAGGTCCGTGGGCGAGAGCCGGCCGGTGAACGTCGATCCGGGAAAACGGAACTGCAGCGTCATCGTCAGCGGCTCGCGGTCGGCGCGGATCATCGTGCGCAGCGACAGCATCGCCGACACCGGCGACAGCGGCAGGGTGGGGTCGTGGCGCGGCGAACGCAGTGCCCAGCGACCCATCGCCTGGAAGATCGGCTCGGCCTCGCGGCCCCAGGCGGTGAGTTCGTACACCTGCACCGCGGCCGGGGGTGGCAGCCTGCGCCGCCGCACCACTCCCGAGCGCTCCAGCCCGGCGAGGCGCTGGGTCAGCACATTGGCGCTGATCCCGGCGAGGTCGGCACGCAGGTCGGAGAACCGGCGCGGGCCCAGCATCAGCTCGCGGATCACCAGCAGGGCCCAGCGTTCGCCCACGAATTCCAGCGCCAGCGCGGTGCCGCAGGCGTCCTGGTACCAGCGTTTCGCCAGGTCCTCGCGAGTTTCGGTAGTTTTTTCTGACTTCATGATTGTTTTTTATAACCTAATGCGCATAGGATCGGCCGTAGCCCGGTGGCCCAGTCCGTTCCACCCGCCGTGCTGCCAGGCAATGCCCCGCCCGGGGACACCATAGGGAGGAACACGATGCCGGTCGACCAGAACGCACCGCTGCGGATCACCGCCTTCGAGTGGGTGCCCCGCTTCGCCCGTGGCCATGTCCGCGACCTGCGCCCGCGCTGGGCCTGCGAGGAGATCGGCCTGCCCTATGCCACCCGCCTGATCAGCGCCGTCGAACGGCCGCCGGAGTACTTCGACGAGCAGCCCTGGGGCCAGGTCCCGGTGCTCGAGGACGACGGACTGACCCTCTTCGAAAGCGGCGCGATCCTGCTGCACCTGGGCGCGAAGGACGAGCGCCTGTTGCCGCGCGACCGCGAAGCCCGCGCGCGGGTGACCAGCTGGCTGTTCGCCGCCTACAACACGGTCGAGCCGGTGTTCATGGAGATCGGCAACGTCGAGATCTTCTGCAGGGACGAACCCTGGGCCCGGCTGCGCCGCCCGGGCCTGCTGGCCGAAGCGGGTCAGCGCCTGGACCGGCTGCAGGCCGCACTGGGCACGCGCGACTGGCTGGCCGGCGACTTCAGCATCGCCGACATCGCCATGGTCACGGTGCTGCGCGGCGTCGGCGATACCGGCCTGCTCGACAGCCGCCCGGGCTTGGCCGCGTACCTGCAGCGCGGCATCGCGCGACCGGCATTCGCCGCCGCCCTGCGTGCGCAACTGGCCGATTTCCAGCCCGCACCCGCCGCCGCCTGAGCGGCAGCGCGCACCCTCGAGGAGGAAGCACCGATGGCCAATACGCACGGCGAATGGATCTGGTTCGAACTGCTGACCAGCGATCCCGATGCCGCACAGACCTTCTATGGCGAAGTGCTCGGCTGGACCGCCCGGCCCAGCGGCATGCCGGGCATCGACTACCGCCTGCTGCATGCCGCCGGCGAGCAGGTGGGCGGACTGATGCGGATGCCGGCGGACATGGACACCGGGCCGGTCTGGCTGGGCTACGTCGCGGTGGACGATGTCGATACCAGCGCGCGCGCCTTCGCCGACGCCGGCGGTGCCATCCACATGCCGCCGACCACGCTGGATGGCGTCGGGCGCATGGCGATGGTCACCGACCCGCAGGGCGTCGCGCTCCATGTCATGCGCGGTGCCAGCGACGAGACCAGCACCGTGCTCAGGCAGTGCATGGGCGCCGCCGACGACAACGCGCTCGGCCATGTGGTCTGGTGCGAACTCACCACGCCCGATCCCGACGCTGCGATCGGCTTCTATGCCGGCCGTCTTGGCTGGCGCCAGGAAGGCGGCGTGCCGATGGGCGACCTCGGTGAATACCGCTTCCTGCACGCGGCCGGCCACTGTTTCGGTGCGGTGATGGGCCCGGTGCCGGGCAGCGACCGCGGCTGGCTGTTCTATTTCCACGTCGCCGACATCGACCGCGCGCGCGACCGGCTGCTCGCCGCGGGCGGCGATGCGCTGCAGGAACCGATGGAAATTCCCGGCGGCCAGTATTCGCTGGTTGCCCGCGATCCACAGGGCGCGCGGTTCGGCCTGGTCGGCCCGCGCATCGCACACACGGAGGATCCGTCATGACCGAACTCGTTCCCTGCCTGTGGTTCGACCAGCGCCAGGCGCGCACCGCCGCGGAGTTCTACGCCTCGGTATTTCCCGACAGCCATGTCGACAGCGTCCTTGCCGCGCCCGCCGACTACCCGGACGGCCAGGAAGGCGACGAACTCACCGTCGGCTTCACCGTGCTCGGCCGGCGCTTCCTCGGTCTCAACGGCGGGCCGCACTTCAGGCCGAACGAGGCGGTGAGCTTCCAGGTGCTGACCGACGACCAGGCGCAGACCGACCGCTACTGGGACGCAATCATCGGCAACGGCGGCGAGGCCAGCGAGTGCGGCTGGTGCCGGGACCGCTGGGGCTTCTCGTGGCAGATCACTCCACGCGCGCTGATGGAGGCGATGGCCGACCCGGACCGCAACGCGGCCCGGCGTGCGATGGAGGCGATGATGACGATGCGGAAGATCGACATCGCCACCATCGAGGCGGCACGCGCGGGCAACGCGAGCCACTGAGAGGGAACCGTTCCAGCCGAGCCGGATCGCGACCGGCTCGACGCGCGTTGCCCTCACCCCTGCCCCTCTCCCGCGGGCGGGAGAGGGGGGACCGCGGTTGCTGGCGGGTGGCCTTCTTTCGAAACGGGACTGGGAGCAGTCGCTGTCTCTGCAACACCCCTCTCCCGCCTGCGGGAGAGGGTGCCCCGAAGGGGCGGGTGAGGGCACGCTTGCTCAATGCACGCCGTGGCAGACCGCGGTCGGGCCGAAGGCTTCGCCGAAGGTCTGGCCCTGGCGGTGTTGCTGCCAGTAGAACGTCGGTGCAGGCACCGCCTGGTTGCCGATCTCGGCCATGTCGGCGGCGACGTCGAACAGGCGGCCGTCGACCATCACGTAGCGGGTATCCGCGGTGTGGCGGATGTTCTCCAGCGGGTTGCCGTCGAGCACCACCAGGTCGGCACGCTTGCCGACTTCCAGGGAGCCCAGTTGCGAGCCGAAGCCGATGTAGTCGGCGCCGTCGATGGTCGCCGCGCGCAATGCCTCGAAGTTGCTGAAGCCACCCTGCGGCAACATCCAGATCTCCCAGTGGGTGGCCAGGCCCTGCAGCTGGCCGTGGCCGCCGACCTGCACCTTGACCCCGGCATCGCGCAGGCCCTTGAGCGCCTTCGCCACTTCGATGTGGTGGTAGTCCCAGTCCGGCGCGATCTCGCGGCGGATCGCACGTGCGTCCAGCGTCTCGCGCGGGAAGAAGCGGTTGAGCTTGGCGTCCTCCCACACGTTGTCGCGCGCGTAGAACCAGTACTCGCCCGACAGCCCGCCGTAGCTCACCACCAGCGTCGGCGTGTTGCGCACGTCGGTTTCCTTCCACAGGTTGACCACGTCCTTGTAGAGCGGTGCGACCGGCAGGTTGTGCTCGATGCCGGTGGCACCGTCGAGGATCATCGTCATGTTGTGGTGGAAGGTGGAACCGCCCTCCTCCACCACCAGCATGCCGAGCTCGCGCGCGGCCTGGTTGACCTGCTGGCGCTGGTCGCGGCGCGGCTGGTTGTAGCTCTTCACCGAGAACGCGCCGTGTGCCTGCATGCGGCGCAGATGGCTGCGCGCGTCATCGAGCGAATCGATCTCCGCCTTGTAGCCGCCATCGGCGCCGTACAGGATCGTGCCGGTGGAGAAGATGCGCGGGCCCACCATGCGCCCGGCCTGCACCAGCTCCGCCTGCGAGAACACGAACTCGGTGGTGGCCGACGGATCGTGCAGCGTGGTCACGCCGAAGGCGAGGTTGGTGTAGTACGCCCAGTTCTGCTGCGGCACCACGCCCTGGCCGAAGTGCGAGGCATGCGCGTGCACGTCGATGATGCCGGGCATGATCGTCTTGCCGCTGGCGTCGATCACCCGCGCACCGGCCGGCACCTGCACCGCACCGGTCGCGCCGACCGCGCGGATGGTGTTGCCGTCGAGGACGATCGTGCCGTTCTCGATCACCTCCTGTTGCTCTTCCGCATTGCGCATGGTGACGATGCGCGCATTGGTGAACGCCACCACCTCGCGCGGAGCCTGCACCGGCGCCTCCAGGCCCACCGGGATGCCGCCACCCGGTGCAGGCGTGGCGATCTCCTGCGGCGCGCCCGGCAGGAAGGCGAAGGTCTCGTCGAGCCGGCGCGAGTGGTAACGGTCGCCGACCATCCAGTGCAACGAGTGCGAGTCCGCCGCCCAGTGCAGGTAGCTGCCGACATCGGCGCTGACCTGGCGCACCGGCAGAGCCTTCGTCTGCCGATCCAGCGCGATCACCCGACCGGTCTCCGGCATCGGCGCCACGTAGGCGTTGAACAGTTCGGTGAACGCCACCCACTTGCCGTCCGGGCTGATCTGCACCGAATCGACGTACTTGAGGTCGAACACCTCGCGCGGATCCTCGCCGTGCAGGCCGACCGACATCAGCTTCTTCTCCATGCCGCCACCGGTGAGGTAGAGCACGCGGCTGCCGTCATGGTTGAACTGCGGGGCCTGGCCGGTTTCGGCCACGCGCACCGGCGCACCACCGGCCACCGGCACCACGTAGATGCCGCGGTCGCCCGACCACAGGCTGCCGGTGAGCCCGCCGCCACCGCTGCGCGCGTAGACCACGTGGCGGCCATCCGGCGAGAAGCGCGGGTGGTAGTAGAAGCCGCGCTCGCGGGTGAGCGTGCGCCCGCTGCCGGTCCCGCTGGCGCTGCGCACGTGGATCGCGCCGAGTGCCGCGTCGGACCATGTCGTGTAGAGCAGCTGGCGGCCGTCGGCACTGAAGCTCGGCTGGTATTCGTACACGTCGCGGCTGCCGGTCAGCTGTTGCGGGGTGCCGCCGGGGAGCGATTTCCGCCACAGCTGGCCGAGTGCATGGAACACCAGCGTGCCGCCATCGGCGGAGGTGGCGACGTCGCGGATCATCCGCGGCGCAAAGCTGCCTTCCGGCAGCGACTGCGCGAAGCGCAGCGGCTCCGCCACCACCTGTTCGACCTGTGCGGTGAACGGGATCTTCGCCGCTTCGCCGCTGGCCATGTCGACGCGCCACAGCCCGCCCTGCGCCCAGATCGCCACGTGCTTCGAATCCGGCGTCCAGTCGAAGCCGGAATACGGGCCGAAGATCGACCACGCCTCCTGCTGGTCGTGGCTGAGGCCGTCCCACACTGGGCGCACTTCGCCGCTGGCGAGGTCGAGCCGGTGCAGCACGCTGGCATCGCGCACGCGCTTGACGAAGGCGAGTGTCCTGCCGTCCGGCGACACCTGCGGGCGCACCGCGCCGCCCGGCGTCGCCACCACGTTCTCGGTCTTGCCGGTGTGGCGGTCGAAGCGCTTGATCGCGTAGATCACCCCGTGCGGATCGCGGTTGTATTCGAACGTCGGGCCGGGGCTGACGTCCTGCGAGTAGTAGACGTAGTGGCCGTCGGGCGAGACCGCGGGTTCGCCGATGTCCTGCTGCTCGTTGGGCTTCTCGACGAGCTGCATGCCGGTGCTGGTGCCGGCGGCGTGGAACAGCCACAACTCGCCGGCACCGAGCGAGCGCGTCGCGGTGAAGTGCTTGCGCGCGACCAGGTACTGCCCGTCCGGCGTCCACGCCGGGTTGTTGAGCAGGCGGAAGGTCTCGTTGCTGACCTGGCGCGGGTCGCTGCCGTCGGCGGCGATCGTCCAGATGTTGTTGCCGCCGCTGCGGTCGGAGGTGAACGCGATGCGCCCGCCGTCGGGCGACCAGCGCGGCTGGATGTCCCAGGCGCGGCCGGTGGTGATGCGGGTGGCGCTGCCGCCGGCGACCGGCATGCGGTAGAGGTCTCCGAGCAGCGAGAACACCAGCTCGCGGCCGTCGGGCGAGACATCGACATCCATCCAGGTGCCTTCGTCGGTCTCGAAGCGCACCGTCTTCGCCGCGCCCTGCACGCTGTCGACGTTCCACGGCTTCGCGTCCTCCGCTTCCGCGTCGTCGCGCAGGCCGCGCGCACTGTCGAGCGGCGCCTCGGCGTGGTCCATGCCGGCGGCGTCGAGCGCGTCCTGCTCGAGTTCGACGTTGGGGTCGCGGCGGTCGTCGCGGTCATCGGCCTGCGCCTCCGGCGCGGGCGTGGGCTGCGGCTGTTGCGCGAGCACCGGAGCAGAGGCGAGCGCGCAGGCAAGCGCGAGGGCGAGGACGTTTCGGGTCATGCGGCGGGTCCGGCTGGGGCAAACCGTCGACCATAGCGGCCGCGGTGGCCGCATGCGTGGGACAAAAGTCCCGGTGCCCATGGCGTGCCGGCTTCACGCAGCCGACGCAACGCGCGGCACAGCATCCGCGGCATGGACTTCTTCCCCGACGACTGGGCCGGCATCTGGACCCCCGAGATGCCGCTGCTGGAGCTGCTGGCGCGCGCCGGCGTGCTCTATTTCGGCATCCTGTTCCTGCTGCGGATCATGCCGCGGCGCACCGGCGGCGAGCTGGCGACGATGGACCTGGTGCTGATCCTGCTGATGACCGAAGCGGCGGCGCACGCACTCGGCGACTACTCCTCGCTCGGCGACGGGCTGCTGCTCATCGTCACCGTGATGCTGCTCAACTTCCTGGTCAATGCGCTCAGCTACCGGGTGAAGTGGCTGGAGCGGCTGGTGTCCTCGCCGCCGATCCCGATCGTGATCGACGGCCACATCCAGCGCCGCAACATGCGCCGCGAGTTCGTCACCGAGGACGAACTGCAGAGCCATCTGCGCCAGAACGACATCGACGACATCGCCAAGGTCAAATGCGCCTACGTGGAAAGCGAGGGGCAGATCACTTTCGTCACCAGGTCGTAGCCGTTTGCCGTTGCCACTGCGCCGCGTCTGTGCCGCCGCCTTGTCCCGGGCGATGGCCCAGGCCGGCTGACGACGCATGCGCCTGCTGATCATCACCTGCGGCACCGAAGGCGATACCCGTCCGCTGGCGGCACTGGGCCATGCACTGATGCGCGGCGGACACGATGTGCACCTGCTCGCCGATGCCGCCACGCTCGGCACTGCGCAAGCGCTCGGCGTGCCCTGCACGGCGCTGGCCGGCGACATCCGCGCCACCATTGCCGCCGAGGGCGCGATGCGCCGCATCACCTCCAACCTCGCACGCCTGACGATCGCGCACACGCAGGACTGGCTGCAGCAGGCGATCGCCGCCGGGCGCGGCTGCGACGCGGTGGTCGTGTCGGGGCTGGCCGCCTTCGTCGGCCAGGCGGCAGCCGACGCACTGCAGGTGCCGGCGATCGGCGCGATGCTGATCCCGATCACGCCCACCGCCGCATTCGCATCGCCATTCGTCCCGGGGCCGGCGCCACGCGCGTTCAACCGCGCCAGCCACTGGCTGTTCGGCCATGCCAGCTGGCGGCTGTTCCGCCCCGCCACCAACCGCGCACGCCGGCACGTGGGCCTGCCGCCGCAGTGGGCGCTGCGGACCGACCATCCGATGCTCTACGGCATCTCGCCGGTGTTGCTGCCGCGCCCGCACGACTGGCCGGCGACCACCCATCTGTGCGGGCAATGGATCGCGCCGGCACCGGCGTGGACGCCGCCGCGCGAACTCGTCGACTTCCTCGATGCGGGCGAACCACCGGTCTATGTCGGCTTCGGCAGCATGGCCGGCTTCGACAACGCACGCCTGCTGCGTGCGGTGGTGGGCGCGATCGGCGCGCGACGCGCGCTGTTCTCCGCCGGCTGGAGCGGCATCGATGCGCACAGCCTGCCGGCCAACTTCCATCCGGTCGGCCATGTGCCGCACGACTGGCTGCTGCCGCGCTGCGCACTGGCGATCCACCACGGCGGCTCCGGCACCACGCACTCCGCCTGCCGCGCCGGCATTCCATCGGTGATCGTGCCGTTCGCCGGCGACCAGTTCTTCTGGAACACCCGCCTGCGTGCGCTCGGAGTGATGCGTCACACGCTGCGCGGCAGCACCATCACCGCCGCCCGGCTTGCAGCGGCCATCGACCATGCCGGAGGCGCCGATGCCCGCCGGCGCGCAGCGGCACTGGGCATGCGGATGCGCGACGGGGACGGCACCGCGGCGGCCGTGGCACTGGTCGAACATTACGCGGGCGACCGTTAGCCGGGTCCGTCATGCCCGGCGTGGGCTGGCATGTGTGCGCTGATCCCTCGCACACATGGGGACGGCCTCCGCGGACCTCTATTTCCCGTCCTGCGAGCCCGCCACCCACAGCCATCCACCCGTCATGCCCGCGCAGGCGGGCATCCATGGACGTTTCGTACCGTTGCGTTCGACGTCCATGGACCCCGCCTTCGCGGGGGTGACGGTGAGTGCGTCGGCCTGGAGCCGCGATCGCGCCAAAAATGTGACGGTATTGACACTTCGCAGGGCGCTCTCCACTCTGCGCGCCGACACGGAGGTGGAGGCCGGCGCACACGACGCCCCGGCGCATGGACAGCAGACGGCAGCGCCGTCGACGTTGCGATGCCCCTCCGTGCAACACGCCCGCATCCGCGACGCGTGGACACAACGGAACAGGGGACAGCATGAAGTACAGTAATCCGGGGCCCGCGATGGGCGCCCTCGTCATCGGTGCGTGCCTGGTCGTGGCGACCACCGCGCAGGCACAGAACCAGCCGCTGCAGACCTGGACGCCGCAGCCGCAGGCCCAGCCGCAGGAAATGGATCCGGCCAAGCGCGTGCCGGCCACGACGACCGGCGCCACCCGCACCGCCGACGCGCTGCCCGTGGTCGACACCACTGCCGCACAGGCCGCGCCCGTCGCACCGGCCACATACGCCACGCCCGACAGGCCGGCACCCTACGCCAACCGCGGCGGCTTCTTCGTCGGCGTGCATGGCGGCAAGGGCGAGGTGTACGCGGATGTCGAGCAGACCGCGCGCATGCTCAGTGCCGGCTACCGCTGGCAGGCCGGCGCGGTCACCCTGGTCGGGATCGAAGTGGCACGCGGCCAGCTCGCGGAAAAACGCGACACCTGGTTCCGCTACGACGAGGTCGACTACGCCAGCATCGGCGCCAATGCGCGCTTCAACTTCGGCCGGAACAACCCCGTGTATGCGCTGGTCCGCGCCGGCTACTGGGCTGCGGAAGCAAGCATCGACAACCAGTGGTCCGCCGACATCGACGGCGCCTATGTGGGCGTCGGCGTCGGCGCGGATTTCGGCCGCCATTTCAACATGAGCCTGGTCTACACCAACCACGTGTATTTCGAGAACTACAACTACTGGAACGACTACGACGTCAACCGTGCCGACACGCTGATGCTGGGCGCTGAAGTCCGCTTCTGATCCATGCTCCACACCAGCCCGGAGGGTCCCCGGGCTGGTGGTCACGTGCCGTGTCGCAGGCGGTGCGGGTGGCTCTTCCGTCATGCCTGCAAACGCGGTGTTGTCCGACGGACGTGCGCGTGCCTTGCTCAGGCGGCCGAATCGGGTGCGCGCCGCAGCCCGAAACGACGCAGGACCAGCAGCCACGCCAGCCCGAGCAGCGTGCCTGCCACGCCATGGACCGCATCCATGGGATCGCGGGTGTTCAACAGCGGCAGCAGCAGTTCGTAGGCGACATTGGCGCCGCACAGCACCAGCGCGGCCAGCACCAACGCATGCACGCGCACGCCGGTCATCAGCCACGCGAAGCCCACGCCGGTGAAGAACAGGTACGACAGCGCGAAGTTGGAAACATGGCTGTAGAAACCGGGTAGCAGATCGAGGATGGCCCGGGAACGAAACAGGCCCGGCTTGCGGCCGGCGAACAGGGCGAGCACGGCGGCAAGCAACAGAAGATGGAAAGCCGTAGCCGCCAGTCGCGGCTGGAACCGCAATGGAGATGCAGTGTCTTTACGCATGCAACGGCGTCGACTGGACAGGTTGGCATCCTCGCATGCAGGCATGCCGGAACACAGGGACGCCCTCCATAGCTCCCGCCGTCAGCGCTCGGGCCGCCCGGACATGCACGTCATCGCCAAGACGTGTCGCGTGGATTCCACCGCCACTCGGGATGCGTGGTCTACACGGCCCACGTTGCCTGCGCCGGGGTGACAACCTGGCACCTACGCGTGCTGCGTCATTGCGTGAGCGGCGTCGTACCCATGGCCGCTATCGCGAAGGACGCCTCGCCGCCGCACGACGCCGGATCAGTCCGGTCAACGCTGCCGGATCGACCACCGCCTGCATCCGCACCGACCCCACCGCCTCGGCGAGGTAACGCGCATTGGCGCCGCCGAGCCACACCGGCACCTCGGCGGCGAGCGCGGCATCCAGCGCGCGCAGTTCGGCCACGGCAGGAATGGCCTGGCCGGGGTCGATCGAGCTCACCGCCACCGCCGCCGCATCGAGGCGGCCCGCCACCGTGGCCAGCTCTTCCGCCGGCAGGCCGGTGCCCAGGTACAGCACCGACGCGCCGGCCTCGTGCGCATGCAGCGCCGCGCCGAGCAGGCCGAGCTCGTGCGGTTCGCCGGGCAGGGTCGCGAACAGCACCCGCGGACGCGCCGCCCCCGGGTGCTGGGTGAGCACCGACATCAGCCGCGCCCGCAGCAGGCTGCTGACCAGGCGTTCCTGTGCGATCGCCAGCCGCCCGTCCGCCCAGCGCACTCCCACTTCGCGCAGCAGCGGCGACACCACGCGCGACACCAGCACGGTCACCGGCAGCGTCGCGATGGACACCGACAGGTCGCGGTCGAACTCGTCGATGCGGTAGTCGGCGATCGCATCCAGCATGCGCCCGGGCAACGCATCGAGCCCGCCGTAGCCGGTGTCGCGGCTTTCCGCGGCAAGACGTTCCAGCGCCGCGGAATCGAGCGCGGCGAGGTCGCGGATCGGATGGCCGCGGGCAGTCAGCCGATGCAGGTGGCACAGGCGATCCACCATCGCGGCGTCATACAGGCGCCGCCCGGCCTCGTCGCGATGCGGCACCACGGCCGCATGGCGCCGTTCCCAGGCGCGCAGCGTCTCCGGGGTGAGCCCGGTGAGTTCGGCAGTGGCCTTGACCGGAAACATGGTCGCAATGTACATGTTTCGTACAATCTTGTATTGGACAGCCGATTAACGGCGCGGGGCGGAAGCTGCACCTGTCATCCCACAGGAGCTTTCCCATGAACCGCATCACCCGATCCCCCGTCCGCTCGCTTGCCCTCGCCCTCGCGCTGGGCCTTTCCGCACCGTTGGCGTTCGCCGCCCAGCCGTCGACCGCCACCGCCGCACCGGCCACGCGCGCCTCGGCCGACATCGTCGACACCGCCGTGGCCGCCGGCCAGTTCAAGACCCTCGCTGCCGCCCTCACTGCAGCCGGCCTTGTCGACACGCTGAAGGGCGCAGGTCCGTTCACCGTGTTCGCACCGACCGATGCCGCCTTTGCCGCGTTGCCGGCGGGCACCGTGGACAACCTGCTCAAGCCCGAGAACAAGGACCAGCTGGTCGCATTGCTGACCTACCACGTGGTGCAGGGCCGGGTGCCGGCCGCACGCGTCGCCACGATGGATTCCGCCACCACCGTCAACGGCGCCCCCGTCGGGATCCGCGCCAACGCCGGCAAGGTGATGGTCGGCAACGCCAATGTCGTCACCGCCGACGTGATGGCCAGCAACGGCGTCATCCACGTCATCGACAAGGTGCTGATGCCGCGCTGAGCGCGGCGTCTTCCCAACCGCATACGGAGACACCCCCATGAAAACGCTCAATCTCGTGACGCTGGCGCTGGTGATCATCGGTGGCATCAACTGGGGCCTGGTCGGCGTGGCCCAGTTCGATCTCGTAGCCGCGATCTTCGGCGGCCAGGACGCCCTGCTCGCCCGGGTGGTCTACACCCTGGTCGGCCTGTCGGCGCTGTGGCAGATCATGCCGCTGATGCGCGCAGGCAGCACCGGCGAAGTGCACGCCCAGGCGCGCCGCTGAGCCCCACCCGTCGACCGGCGCCTCCGTGCCGGCCGGCGGTCAACCGCCAGCCCTGCGGTCTGCTCCCCCGCAGGGCTGGCACCTACCCACTGCGAAGCCGCCTGATGGCGGCTTCGTGCTGTGCGCGTCACGGTTTGCCGGCTCGGGCCCTGCGCTGGCGCCCCCGGCGGTATCCGCGACCATGCCGTCCGGCACCCTATGCCGGCGCCGCGCACAGGCGCACGCTATGCGGCCGGCCGCGCGCCGGCACCCTTGCAATCTTCCTGCCCGGAGCACATCCATGTTGCGCACGCTGTTGCTGTCTTCCGCGATTGCGCTGGCCCTGTCGGCCTGCGACCGCTCCGCCACCGAGTCCCCGATGCCCACCAACGCTGCCCAACAGACCACGCCCGCGCAGGGCGAGAACCCGCTGCTCGTCGCCAGCACGCTGGCGTTCCAGGCGCCACCGTTCGACCGCATCCAGGATGCGCACTACCAGCCGGCGATCGAGGAAGGCATGCGCCAGCACCTCGCCGAGGTGCGCACGATCGCCGACAACGCCGAAGCGCCGTCTTTTGCCAACACCATCGAAGCACTGGAGCGCAGCGGCGAGCTGCTGACCCGCAGCGCTTCGGTGTTCTTCGCGATGACCTCGGCCAACACCAACCCCGCGCTGCAGGCCGCCGAGGAAGCGCTGGCACCGAAGCTCGCCGAGCATTCGGACGCCATCCACCTCGACCCGGCGCTGTTCGCGCGGGTGAAGTCGCTGTACGACCAGCGCGACAGCCTTGGGCTCACCGGCGAACAGGCGACGGTGCTCGAGCACACCTACGACAACTTCGTGCGCGCCGGCGCGCAGCTCGACGAGGCGCAGAAAGCCGAGCTGCGCAAGCTCAACAGCGAGGAGTCCTCGCTGACCACCGCCTTCTCCAACAAGCTGCTGGCCGCGACCAAGGCCGGCGGCGTGCTGGTGGACGACGTGGCGAAGCTCGATGGTCTCGACGAAGCCACCATCGCCGCTGCCGCCGAAGCCGCGAAGACCGACGGCCACGAAGGCCAGTGGCTGCTGGTGCTGCAGAACACCACCCAGCAGCCGGTGCTGGCGTCGCTGACGAACCGCGAACTGCGCGAGCAGGTGATGGCCGCATCGCTGGAGCGGGCGCAGAAGGGCGACGACAACGACACCCGCGCCACCATCCAGCGCCTGGCCGAACTGCGCGCGCGCAAGGCCGAGCTGCTGGGCTACCCGAACTACGCCGCCTACAGCATCGCCGACCAGATGGCCGGCACGCCGGAGGTCGCACTCAAGCTGCTGACCGACACGGTGCCCGCGGCGACCGCACGCGCGCGCTCCGAGCTCGCCAAGATCCAGGCGGTGGTGGATGCACAGGGTGGCGGTTTCCAGGTCGGCGCCGCCGACTGGGACCACTACGCCGAGCAGGTACGCAAGGCCGAATACGACCTCGACGAGGCGCAGATCAAGCCCTACTTCGAGCTCGACCGCGTGCTCAAGGACGGCGTGTTCTTCGCCGCCGGGCAGCTGTACGGCATCACCGCGAAGGAGCGCACCGACCTGCCCGTCTACCATCCGGACGTGCGCGTGTTCGACATCTTCGATGCCGACGGCACCCAGCTCGCGCTGTTCTATCTCGACCCGTTCCAGCGCGAGAGCAAGCAGGGCGGCGCGTGGATGGGCAACTTCGTCGAGCAGAACGGCCTGACCGGCACCATCCCGGTGATCTACAACGTCGAGAACTACACCAGGCCGGTCGAAGGCCAGCCCGCGCTGTTGAGCTGGGACGACACCACCACCCTGTTCCACGAGTTCGGCCATGCACTGCACGGCATCTTTTCGAAGACGGCGTATCCGAGCGTGGCCGGCACGAATGTTCCTCGCGACTTCGTCGAGTTCCCGTCGCAGTTCAACGAGCACTGGGCGCTGGACCCGAAGGTGTTCGCGAACTATGCCAAGCACTACCAGACCGGCGAGCCGATGCCGCAGGAGCTGGTGGACAGGATCGTGCGTGCGCGCACCTTCAACCAGGGCTACGCGACCACCGAGTACCTGTCGGCGGCGCTGCTGGACATGGCCTGGCACACGCTGCCCGCCGGTGATGCGCAGAAGGACGTGGACACGTTCGAACGCGAGGCGCTGGCGCGCTACAAGGTCGACATGGCCGCGGTGCCGCCGCGCTACCGCACCAACTACTTCAGCCACATCTGGGGCGGCGGCTACGCGGCGGGCTACTACGCCTACTTCGGTGCCGAGGTGCTCGACCACGACGCCTTCCAGTGGTTCCGCGAGAACGGCGGGCTGACCCGCGAGAACGGGCAGGTCTTCCGCGACAAGGTGCTGTCGATCGGCCACTCGCGCGATCTTGCCCAGGCGTATCGCGAGTTCCGCGGCAAGGATCCGAGCGTGGAGCCGCTGCTGGAGCACCGCGGGCTGAAGTAAGCGCACGCCGCAGTGTCGCCACACCGGAGGCCCGGGCAAGCGGGCCTTCGTCGTGGTGGGGTATGCCGGAGTACCGACCGCGCGCTGCACACGGGTGGCTGCATCACGCGGCGGCGTGCACGTACGGAAAGCGCCATCGCGCGCGGTAGGATGCGGCTCCGTCGAACGCACGCTTCCCACTGCATGAAGGTCCGCAATCCCGACGCCACCCCGGCCGCATGAGCAAGGCGTCGACGCGGACCGCTTCCGGCCACGCACCCCGCATCGAAGGCGTGCAGCGCGCGACCGCGGTGCTGGTCAGCGTGCTGCTGCACCTGTGGCTTGCGTGGCTGCTGCTGTCCACCACGCCGATGACGCCCAACGACCCGCAGGGCGCCGAGGCCGGCAGCCCGATGGTGGTCGATTTCGTCGGCCTCACCCCGCCGCAACCGGTGCAGGCACCACACGCCAGCCCGCCGCCCCCGCGCCCACGCACGCCGACCCGGGCCGCGCCCTCGCGCGTGCGCACCACCGAGGTCATCCGCGCCGACGAGGCGCGTCCGCAGGAATCCGACGCGCAGACCCCGGCGATTACCGAGCTGCTTCCGCAGCCACCTGTCCCGCATCCGCCACCGCCATCACCCGCGCCGGTCGCCGGCGCCGCCACCAGCCCGCCCACCGCGCAGCGCACGCGCACCTGGGGCCAACCGCCGGGCATGCTGCCGCAGGCGACCTCGCCGGTGAACGCCGGCACCGGGCGCAACATCACGGCAGGCCGTGGCCGCGGCCGCGATTCCTCCAGCGGCCCCAGCATGGAGGCCGGCGGCTACCAGGTGATCTACGACCTGCGCAGCGAAACCCGCCTGCGCGCCTGGCGCGACGCCGGCATGACCGAGGTCTTCTTCCCCCTTCCCGGCACCCGCCAGCGCATGGTCTGCCCGCTGGAAACCGCGCTGCGCCGCGAATCCGGCCCCTGCCGCCTGCTCGAACCCGACGACCCCGAACTCGCCAGCATCGGCGACGCCCGCGAGGTCATCACCATGCACGGCGTCTACCGGCGCGGCGAAATGCTGTGGCGCGGGCCGGGGGCGTATCGGTGAGTGCTGGTACCCCCGACTGGAGTGTGGCGGCAGTCACGGATGCTCTCTGGATCCCTCGGGTCAGCTAAGACATCACGTCAGACCGCTGGACGCTGCTACGCTCGCAGCACACAGGACGAGCAAGGAGCGCTCGAATGGCGAAGCCCATTGTTTGTGTGGGTGATGCGCTGGACCATGGAGGTAGCGTCGTATCGGGATCGCCTTTTACCGATATCGACGGCAGGCCCGTGGCGCGCGTTGGAGACCGCGTGGTGTGTAGCCGCCATGGCCCCACCGCAATCGTATCCGGTGATTCCACACTGATCGTGGACGGTCAGCCAATCGCCAGACATGGCGACAGAGCAGCTTGCGGAGCGATGCTGATTTCGTCCCAGGTGCACGCCTTCGTCGAGCAGAATCCACAGAGCGACAGAGATTCCTCGCGCTCATGCGCAGCAGGCCCGCGAGCCGCATCCGCCTCGTTGGCATCCATGGCATTCGACCGCACCTTCGTGCTGTGCAACAGCGCATCCGGTCAGCCCCTGCCCAACACGCCTTATCGCATCAAGCTCTCGGACGGCCGTTCGATCGGGGGCGTGTCTGACGAACGCGGGTCCACTGTGCGAGTCACGGGTGCCACTGCGCTGGATGCGGTGATCGAGGTGCTGGCATGAATCCGAACATGGTGCATAGCGAAGCGAGCAAGCTGACACCGGCATCCGACACGTCTCCTCGGCATGTGGTCGTATCGTGCCCAGCCCCAGAGCAGGTCCGGATCAAGTACGGTCCCAATGCACGACGTGAAGCGATGACAGATGAAGCACTCTCGGCTCTCCGCCAGATCTGCTCGAACGCCTGCATCCGCTCGGTGACCATCACAAGCACCGCGCGCGCCGTGGAAGATCAGGCTCGCATCATGTACGGAAACATCCGGCGACAAGGTGCGGCCGCCGTTCGCTCGCTCTACCGTGCTCCCGGTCAGGCCGTTGTCAGCGCCTACGAGGAAGGCGCTCGCGCAGGTCTTGACGAACACGGGATACGCGCGGCCATGGCGGCCCGTATTCGCGAGGTCGGTCCCGAGAACGTCTCCCGGCACATCGCACAGGATGGCATCTGCGTGTTCGATGTCGCTCCTAGCTCGATACCGGCTGGTGCCCGGGCCCGATTCGTGGCAGCGGTTCAGGCCCACAATGCCGTGCGACATTTCCTCCAACCCCCGCGCGACCCCGCGTACCACCTGGAGATCTGACGATGCTCAGCGTTCTCATCGCGGCGGGACTCGCCATAGGCGGGGCCGATACCTGCACCATGCAGCCGCCTTCGCTGCCGATCGAGAGGCTGCAGCAGAGCAGGGACGTTATCGCGACGACCATCGACCAAGATCGCGGCCGGGCTTCGGTACTGCTGAAAGACGGGCGCTTGCTACGGGTTGCTGCAATGGGGTGCCTGCACTCCGGGATGTCGGCTGTGCTATGGCTGTTTCCAGAACGACCCCAGGATTCGCACCCGCGATGGCAACATGTTGCGGAAGAGCTCTCACGGCTGGTCTTCCCCGACGACGTCCACGCGTTGTTGGCCCAGGCGTTGGCGCAGTCGAGCTTCGTGGCTGAAGACACCGCGACCGGCTTGATCGCTCGGATCCTGACGCCCGAGGATGTTTCAATCGAGGTCGAGGTAGTGCGTCTAACCCTGGGCACGCTGGTCACAATCACGTACGCCTATCACTGATGATCGGATGGGCCGGCGCACAGGTGATCGCGCGTCTCAGAATCCTCCACTGGCCTCCTTGGTCGTCTCTAGTATCTCGTCGTACTTCGAGAGCCTGTCAGCGATTTCGCTGCGCCCCGAGTACTTGCGCTTCAAGGCGGCGAGCGATCGATCCGTCCCTGTACAGAACCGGCCAATGCCGGAGATCACCTCGGTCATCCGCACGGTATCGCGGGGATCGGGAAGCTCGCCGCGGAAATAATCGCAGTTGTCCCGTCGTTCGATAAACCGTTTCACGTCATCCGGAAGAGCCTCCGGCGGACCCTGATGACTCGAGCATCCGGTGATGGAGAGCAGAAGAATCAAAGCAACAGCTCTCATGGTTCCTCCCATTGCTGCGCGAGCAGGTCAGACCGGTTTCGGCCGATCGAAATTCACACCCGAAGACTGGCACTGCCGACGGATCAGAACGAAATGCAGGTGAATCACTCCGCCGCTTCCGGCGGGCCGAGGTTGCCGCGGCTGTACATGCCGGAGCGGTCGAAGCAGCAGGCACGGCGCTGGCCCGAGGCCAGCTTGTCGCAGGCGGTGGCGATGCGCTTCGCGCGCGTCTCGGCCTTCTTGCCGGAGGTCACCCACTGGATCCAGTCGCGGCGGGCGACAGGTGTGACGTCGTCCCAGGTGGCCTTGGCGGCGGTGTTCGCGGCGAGCGCGGCCTGGAGGTCCGGCGGCACTTCGGGTTCCGGTTCCTCCGTTACTGGCGCGATCTCCAGGGTCACGGTGTCACCGGTCCGCACATCGGCGGCGGCGAGCAATTCGTGACCGACCCTGAGCCAGTGGCTGCCCTGCCCGTCCGGCTCCAGCGTGGCCTGGAACGGCGTCCCCGCGAGCGTGCCGTCCACGGTCACCTGGCTGCGCGTCGGCAGCTTCGCGCTGGCCGCCGCGGGCAGGACGAGGAAGGCCCAGTCGGCATCCGCCGGCTGCGCAGGCCGCTGCAGGCGTGCATCGAATCGGACCCGGGTCGGCGTGCGGTTGGCCATGCCGCAGCGTACCGCCATGGGCGCTGTGCGAACTAGCCGGACCTCGTGACCCCGACCCCGACTTCCGGATCGGTGCGGTGACTCAGATGTCGAGGACGATCTTGCCGAAGTGGCTGCCGCTTTCCTGATGCCGGAACGCCGCCACCAGATCATCCAGCGCAAAGTGCCGGTCGATCACCGGCCGCAGCGTGCCGGCTTCCAGCGCGCGCACCATGTCCTGCTGCTGGCGGCGGCTGCCGACCACCAGTGCCTGCAGGCGCAGCTGCCGCCCCAGCGCCAGGCCCAGCGGCAGCTGGCCGTCGACACCGGTGAGCACGCCGATCAGCGCCACGTGCCCGCCCACGCGCGAGGCCAGCATGGATTGCGCCAACGTCGCCGGGCCGCCGACGTCGAGCACGTGGTCGACGCCGTTGCCGCCGGTCATTCGCCGTGCGGTAAGGCCCCAGTCCGGATCCTCGCGGTAGTTGATCACCTCGTCGGCGCCCAGTTCGCGCAGGCGCTCGAGCTTGGCATCGCTCGACGAGGTCGCGATCACCCGCGCACCGGCCAGCTTCGCGAACTGCAGCGCGAAGATCGACACCCCGCCGGTGCCCTGCACCAGCACCACCTCACCGGGCTTGAGCGCGCCGTCGTCCATCAGCGCCCGCCACGCGGTCAGCCCTGCGGTGGTGAGCGTCGCGGCCTCGGCGTGGCTCCAGCCGCGCGGCGCGCGGGTGAATGACGTGGCCGGCGCGCTCACCTGCTCGCGCGCATAGCCATCGATGCCGTCACCCGGGGTACGGGCGAAGCCTTCCACCTGCGGCTCGCCGTCGAGCCAGTCCGGGAAGAACGTGCTGACCACGTGGTCGCCGACGTCGAACCCGCTGACGCCATCGCCCACCGCGATGACCTCGCCGGCACCGTCGGACATCGGAATGCGCTGCTCGGTCGGCCCGGTGACGCCCTTCACCACCATGTAATCGTGGAAGTTCAGCGAGCTCGCGCGCAGGCGCACGGTGATCTCGCCCGGGCGCGGTTCGACCGGTTGCGTGCTGCCGACGGTCACATGCTCGAAGCCGCCACCGGCGGGGATGTGGAGGGTCCTGATGGTCATGCGGGGAACTCCTTTGGGCGTGCGCCGCACAACGGGCGCGGTACGTGTCTGGCGCCCAGCATGCCTGCCCGGATGTAAGGCCTCGAAAACGACGGTGTGCCGGGCCGCCGAGCCGCTCCACCGCAGTGCCTGGGCCAGGACGGCCCGATGCTTTCCGCCTAGCCCTTGACGCACACCACCTGTCGCAAGGTGTGCACCACTTCCACCAGGTCCGCCTGCGCCGCCATCACCGCGTCGATGTCCTTGTAGGCCGCCGGCGACTCGTCGATCACCGCCTGGTCCTTGCGGCATTCGACGTGAGCGGTGGCCTCGCGGTGCTGCTTCAGCGTGATGCTGTTGCGCGCCGCGGTGCGGCTCATCACCCGGCCGGCGCCGTGGCTGCAGCTCTCGAAGCTGTCGCCATTGCCCAGCCCGCGCACGATGAAGCTCTTCGCGCCCATGCTGCCGGGGATGATGCCGAACTCGTCCTTGCCGGCGCGCACGGCGCCCTTGCGGGTAACGAACATCTCCTGCCCGCCGTGCGTTTCCTTCTGCACGTAGTTGTGGTGACAGTTGACCGCCATCGCCTGCAATCTGAACTTCGGCAATTCCGCGCGCATGGCGTGCAGCACGCGCTGCATCAGCGCCTCGCGATTGGCGCGCGCGTAGTCCTGCGCCCAGCCCACCGCCTCGACGTAGTCGTCGAACAGCGGCTCGCCTTCCATGAAGAACGCCAGGTCCTTGTCGGGCACGTGGTAGCCGAGCACGCGCTTGCCGAGCTCCTCGCGCGCACGCTGGATGAAGTAGCTGCCGATCAGGTTGCCGGTGCCGCGCGAACCCGAATGCAGCATCACCCACACCGCCTCGCTCTCGTCCAGGCAGACCTCGATGAAGTGGTTGCCACCGCCGAGCGTGCCGAGTTGTTTGTCCACCTTGTCGAGACGGATTTTCGGGTGCCTCGCCTTGATGCGCTGCAGCCGCTGCCACAGTCCGGACCCGCCCAGCGCCGTTTCGATGCTGTCGGGCGTCGTGCGGTGCTCGCCATGCGGGCCGTTGCCGACCGGGATCGCCCGCTCGATCGCCGAGCGCAGCCGCGCCAGCGAATCGGGCAGGTCCCGCGCGTTGAGCGTGGTGCGCACCGCCGCCATGCCGCAGCCGATGTCGACGCCGACCGCGGCCGGAATGATCGCGCCCTGCGTCGGCACCACCGAGCCCACCGTGGCGCCGATGCCGAGATGCACGTCCGGCATCACCGCCACCCACGGCCCGACAAAAGGCAGGCTCGCGATGTTGCGCAGCTGCGCGCGCGCCTGGTCTTCAAGCGGCACGCCGCGCACCCAGCCCTTGATGGGGGTCTCGCCCTCGTGATGCAGCCATTGGTGGTTCGAAGTGTCCATCCCGTTGATTCGCTAGGAAGTTCTGTAACTGCGCCCGTGCTGCACGAGGTATCTACGTCACCTGACCAGCTGACGGCGTCGCCATCCGGGCCGCCGAACACGGTCGGCCTGACGATCTACCCGCCAGCTTCGCCAAGCGCCAGCGCCTCGAAATGCCTCAGCACCGGAGTCTCGGCTGCGTGGCGTAGAGGCGGCGTCTGTCGCGGTGCTTCGTTCCAACCCAAAGAGAGCAGGCCTAGATCGAATTCAAATGAAACGCAGAGTGCAGGAGTACGGGCGGCTTGCCCGCTGCGTAGAAGCCGCACTTCTCAGGGTCGATCCCGGTCTGTAGCTGGGCGATACCCAACATATCGAAGAAGCGTTGCGCATCGACAAGCTCTATGGACGCCCACGGACGACACGCCGTCGCGGCGCGTGCCGCCCCGCGCTGGAACCCACTCGTGGATACGAACACGCCCCGCGCGTAGCCGCCCAGCATCAATGCACCGAGGAACGCTCGAATCTGCTCGACCTCGACGGCGCGACCCCAACGCTTTACTTGTACGCCGGCATGCCGGCCTGCGCGATCGCACAGCACTATGTCGATCCCGCCATCGTTCGAGTAGGCGGTCGCTTCCGCCTCGTATCCGCTGTCCCTGAAGACGCTGGCAACAACCCGCTCGAACAGCCGCGGCGCGATATGGTGCCTGGCGTCGTAGCGCCGACGCAGGAAGTTGCGCACTTCGCCCAGCGGTGCCGACAGGTCACCCACGTCCAGTTCCATCAGGACGGCGGGCGCAACCAGGTTAAGGAGCCAGAGCTGGCTTCCGACGGCAGGAAGGACCGCGCTGTCGACCGCCGCCCACCAACCGCACATCTGGCAGATATGCAAGGATGCCTGACGCTCGCAGACGTCGCCGCGCAGACGTACGTGCGGATGGTCCGCGTCCAGGCCGTGGACTTCAAACGTGTGTTCGGCCACCTCCTTGTAGGCCAGCTCGAAGTCCGTGAGGCCGTATGGCCAGTCGTCCAGATCGTAATAGCCGTACGCGCTCTCACCGCAATGCACGCAGTGAATCGTTTCCGATTCGAACCTGGATCTATACGTTTCCAAGGAGGTCGCATGCACGACCTCCTGCGCACTGCCCGGGACGTGGCGATACAACATGATGCAGAGGCATCGGAGTGCTCGGCTGGCCGATTACGCTGCCAGTCGCTTGATCCTGCCGGGCAGGCTGCCCAGCGCGCGGCGCGCTTCTTCCAGATCGTAGTCAGCCTGCAGACCGAGCCAGAAGCGCTCGCTGGTGCCCAGGGCCGCAGCCAGGCGCACGGCGGTGTCGGCGGTAACGCCGCGCTTGCCCAGCACGATCTCGTTGATACGACGCGGAGGCACGGCCATGGCGCGGGCCAGCGCATTCTGGCTGATACCCAGCGGCATCAGGAACTCTTCCTGCAGCACTTCGCCTGGGTGGACATTGGACAAGGCAGCCATGGGCCGATCCTCTTCGGACTAGTGGTAATCGACGATCTGGACGTCGCTGGCCCCGCCTTCCGTCCATCTGAAGCAGATGCGCCATTGATCGTTGATCCGGATGCTGTGCTGGCCCTTGCGCTCGCCCTTGAGCGCTTCAAGCCGGTTCGCCGGGGGGATACGCAGGTCGTCGAGCACCGCGGCGGCATTGAGCATGCGCAGCTTGCGCCGGGCAGTCTGCTGGATATCCATAGGCAACCTGCGCGAGCGTTCGCCGCGCCAGATCTTCTCCGCTTCCCTGTCGGCGAAACTCCGTATCACGGCGGTGATCATAACGGATGCCGTTATATGACGCAATCCGTTACGCCCTGCCGACATGGCGGCGTACGTGCTGCGATCGGCCGTGGTGTCTGGGAATAGGGCATTGCCCCGGGCTGACGGCAGGGCTCCGGAGAGCATTCAAGCTCGCCGGTCCGGGGGTCAGACCAGTCGCCGGTCAACACCCGACCAGATGGCAGGCCTGGCTTTCAGCGCTTGAGGCCTGCCACGATCTCGGACACGTCGACGCCCATCTCGAGCTGCACGCGCACGTACTCGCGCTCCTTGCGCGAGAGGGCGCGACCGGCTTCGATGCGTACGTCCTCCGCCTGCAGGATGCGCATGATGCGGGGAAGCGCCGAGCCGATCGCGTCGGGGCCGTAGCCGGCTTCGCGAAGGGCTGCGCGGAGGAGAGCTTCAACGTCCATGCGACGTCCTGATCGTGCGGGGCCGTGCATTGTGGCGCACGCGCCACGCGGGAAGCCGCTCCCCGGCCGACGGGTACGTTTCAAGGCGCGCTACGCGCCTGGTGCCGACCCGCACCGGGCTGCGCGGCCGCAGCGACGCGTTGGAACTTCGATGGCGGCTGGCGTTCGCCCCCGTGGCCACCACGCGACATGCGGCACACTGTCGCGCCCATGCCCATGGCGCGCCCGCGATGACCCTACCCGACGACGATTTCGATCCCGACGACAACTACGCGCAGGAGGCCGAGGGCGCGGAGAGCGAGGACGCGGCCGGCGCCGAGGCGCTGGTCTGGCAACTGCTGCTGGTGATCAATCCCGGCGACGAGGATGCCGCGATGCGGCAGTTCGAGGCGTTCCAGGATGCACTGGGTGGTGGCGATGCCGGTGACGTCGACGTGCCATGGCTGCTGAAGGATGTGATCGACTGGAAGTCGGGGTTCCATCTCGACGAGAGTGAGACCGGCGCGCTGATCGATTGCATCAACGAGCTGGCCGCGCGATTCAACCTGGCGATCGACTGGGGTGTCGAGGATCCGACTGACGATGCTTTCCTCGGGAGCGTGTCAGCGACCGAACTGCTGGTGACTGCACACGACCAGCTGCGGCTCGATGGCTACACGTTGTGGACCTGGGAGACCGGGACCGATGCGGTGGCGGGTTGGATGACGCTGGCGGCTGATGACGAGGCGGTGCGGGTGATCGCGCCGGCGCTGGGGATCGATGCCCGGCGGGCCGGCGTGTGATTCCGCCGTGCGGCCGAGGCCTCGATGACGGGCCCGGCTGATGGGGCTGCTGTTCCTCCTGCTGCTGATCGCGCTGGCCTGGTGGCTCGGCGCGCTGCAGCTGTGGTTGCGTAAGCGCTGGGTCGGCGAGGCGTTGCTGTGGATCGGCGGCGCGCTGGCCGTGGGCGCGGCGACCCGCATCGCCTGGGGTTTCGCCGGCGTGTTCCGGTCTGGCGACTGGGATTCGTTATCGACCGACCAGGCCGCGCACCGGCTGTTCGGCCCGGGAAGCGCCTGGTTCCAGCGCTCCGGCTGGCCGCCCCTGGATGGCGCCGCGAACGTCGTGCTGGCGCTCGACCTGTTCTGGACGCTCTTGGCGTTGAGTGGCGCGGTGCTCCATGGCTACGTGTTCTGGGCCGGCGTGGCCGGGCGTCGCTGCGCGACGCGAGCGCGGCCGCGCTGAGCCCGGCTCTGCCCGCGACCGCACGGTGCCACGCCGCCGGGTCGTGCTCCCCGTTCATCGGCGAATGGCGCCAGGCGTGTCGCCGAAGTCACCCCGGTCCGCCAATTGAGCGCCTCGCGGAACGGACAACGCCGCGCCCCCCGTGCACGCGCGCCACGCAAACCCCGCAAGGAGGACACCCACGACTGACACCCGGCACACCGACCAGGTCACCCCTGCCATGCTGCGCTTCGAGCGGCTGCTGGACGCGCCCGTGGACAGGGTCTGGCAGTACCTGGTGGACCCCGAGCTGCGCGCGCGCTGGTTCATGGCCGGGCCCACCGATGCCAGGGTGGGCGGCAGCATCGGCCTCACCATGGACCACGACCGGCTCTCCGACCGCGACGTGCCCACGCCGGAGCGCTACCGCCCCTACGTCGGCCACAGCTGGAGCGAACGCATCACCCGCTGCGAACCGCCCCACGTGCTCGCCTTCACCTGGGAGAACGGTGACGCCGGTGAAGTCACTATCGAACTCGACGACGCCGGCAACGGCAGGACGCGTCTGGTGCTGACCCACACCGGCCTGCGCGGCCGCAGCGACGCGCTCAACTTCGGCGGCGGCTGGCATGCGCACCTGGCCGTTCTGGAACGACGCATCCGCGGCGAAGGCGTGGCGGACTTCTGGGCGCTGCATGCGGAGGCGGAGGCGCGGATGGCGGAGATGCTGGTGGAGGGCAGTGACAACCGTTGAGCGGTTACGACGAATGCTCATCCTCTTGCGGACCGGCCACGGCATGCCGGAAAGATCATCCATCGTGGTCTTGCGGCCGCGTCCCATGCGTTTCCCCGTCCCCTGCCGCACCTTGGCGCGGGCCGCGCGATGTGGAAAGCGTCACATTTCCGGCAGGCTGCGGATGCGGGTAGGCCGCAACGCTCACGGCCCCAGCAACGCGCTCGCGATGCCGAAGTACACGAGCACGCCGGCGACGTCCGCGATGGAGGTGACCAGCGGGCCGCTGGCGGTGGCGGGATCCAGCCGCAGCTTCGACAGCAGGAACGGCAGCGACATGCCGATCAGGCTGCCCACCAGCACCACGATCAGCATCGTGATCGCCACCACTACCGCGATGTCCGGCCCGCCGCGCCACGCGCCGATCAGCGAGATCGCCACCGACATCGTCAGCCCCAGCAGGCCGGCCACCAGCACTTCGCGGCCGAGCATGCGGCTCCAGTCCTGCGCGCGCACGTCGCCGGTAGCCAGCGCGCGCACCATCAGCATCGCCGACTGCGAACCCGCATTGCCGGCGCTTGCGATCAGCAACGGCAGGAAGAACAGCAACGCGAGGTGCGCGGCGATGGTGTCCTCGAAATGGGCGATGCCGGCACCGGAAAAGATGTTGCCGAACACCAGCAGCACCAGCCAGAACACGCGCAGCCGGTAGAGCTGGCGGATCGACGCGCCGCGCACCGTGCCGGCCAACCGGCCCGCGGTACCGCCGGCCAGCAGTGCGTCCTCGGTGGCCTCGTCACGGACCACGTCCATCGCGTCGTCGGCGGTGACGATGCCGACCAGCCGGCCTTCGCCGTCGAGGATCGGTAGGGCGATGAAGTCGTAGCGGCCGATCAGCGTGGCCACGGTTTCCTGGTCGTCGTCGACGTGGGCAACGATCGGGTTGGCCTGCATCAGTTCCGAGACCAGGGCGTCGGGTGCGGCGGTGATCAGCCGCCGCAGCGTGGTGACGCCGATCAGCCGGCGCCCGGCATCGATCACGTAGGCGGTGTAGATCGTCTCGGTATCGGGCGCGACGCGGCGCAGTTCCTCCACCGCCTCGCGCGCGGTCAACCCCGGCGGCAGCGCGGCGTAGTCGGAGGTCATGATCGCGCCGGCGGTGTCGGCGCCGTAGGCACTCAGGCGGCGGATGTCCTCGCGTTCGGCCTGGGCCAGCGCCGGCAGCACCTGGTCGCGCACGGCAGGCGGCAGGTGGTTGAAGAGATCGGCGCGCACGTCGGCCGGCATGCGCTCGAGCAGTTCGGTCAGCGCGGCGCGCGGCAGCTCGGCGATGAGCTCCGACTGTGCCGACAGCGGCAGGTAGCCGAACACGAAGGCGCGCTCGGCGGGCGCGATCAGTTGCAGCGCGCGCGCCGCGTGCGCTGGCTCGAGGTGGGCGAAGGCTTCGGCCACGTCCGCGGCCAAGGCATCGGCAAGCCAGGTTTCCAGCAGGCCGCAGTCATCGCGGTCGAGGCAGCGGCGGATCTCGCGAGCCGCCTGCTCGGGGTCGAAGGGCCTGTCGGTGTGGGCCAAGCGGGGCCCGAGGAGCGGATTGCGAGTTTCGATCATCGATGCGTCCCGGAGGCAGGGCTACCGGAACGGATCAGAACAGGCTGCCCTGCATGGTGCCGTCGACAGTGGCGGGCGTGTCATGCACGGACGCATCTGCGTTCGCCCCCAGTCGCCAGCCAAGCCCCGACCACCGCCCGGCATGCCGCGCCAGTGCTTCGGTGATGACGTCGGCACTGCCGGCCACGTGCAACACGCTGCGCGCCCGCGTCATCCCCGTGTAGACCAGCTCCCGCGACAGCACGCGGTTGAAGCGTTCCGGCAGCACCAGCCACACCGCGTCGAACTCGCTGCCCTGCGCCTTGTGCACGGTCATCGCGAAGGCGCTGTCGTGCGCGGGCAGCGCCGCCGGATGGAACGGCCGCGGGTTGTGCGGATCGTCGCCGGGGAACCACGCCATCAACGTGCCGCCGTCATCGCGCAGACAGATGCCGATGTCGCCGTTGAACAGCCGGTGCCGGTAGCTGTTCTCGGTGACCAGCAGCAGGCGGCCATGGAAGTAGCGGCTGGCGGTGGATGCAGGGCCAGCGCCGCGGCGGGTGCCGGCCAGCAGGTCCTCGATACGGGCGTTGAGCCCGCGCGCGCCCTGCGGGCCTTCGCGTACGGCGGTAAGGATGCGCAGTCGGCCGGCGCGGGCGAGCGCGTTGGCGGGGTCGTTGCCGTCGGCAAGCGCGGTCCAGTGTTCGAGCAGATGGTCGCGGTGCGACTGCAGCGGATCGGTGTCGCCTTCGTGGAGATGCACGCCGGACAGCTCGCCGCTGCGCAGCAGTGACAGCGCGGTGGCGCTGTCGCCTTCGCGCACGGCGGCGGCGAGCGGGGCGAGGTCGAGGGAGGCGCTCTGGCGGTAGCCACGGGTGAGGTGGATATGGCGAGCGGGGAAGTTGGGTGCCGTGGCGGCTGATGGCAGAGCGCCCTCACCCGCGCCTTCGGCGCGACCTCTCCCGCGGGCGGGAGAGGTGTCGGCATGTGCAGCGGCGGCAGAGGGGCCGACCGGCGCAGCGGCGGCGGAGATGGCAACAAGTGCAGCGGCAGCCGGGTCGGGGGCAGCGTCATCGGTCGCACTGCGCGCGGCGGAGAGGATGCCGGCGAGCACGTCGCCTGCTTCCACCGAGGGCAGCTGGTCGGGATCGCCCAGCAACACCAGGCGCGCACCGTCGGGCACGGCCTCGACCAGTTTGGCCATCAGCGGCAGGTCGATCATCGAGGCTTCGTCCACCACCACCACGTCGAACGGCAACGGGTTGTCGGCGTGGTGGCGGAAGCGCGGCGAGTCCGGGATGGTGCCGAGCAGGCGGTGCAGCGTGGTGCCGGTGGTGGGCAGTTGCGCGCACAGGTCAGGTTCCACGCCGAGCGCGGGCAGCGCCTGTACGGCAGTGCGCACGCTTTCGGCCATGCGTTCGGCCGCGCGTCCGGTGGGCGCTGCGAGAGCGATGCGCGGCGTCGCCTTGCCGGCTTCCTGCGCCTGCGCGACCAGCAGCACCAGCATGCGGGTGATGGTGGTGGTCTTGCCGGTGCCGGGGCCGCCGGTGACCAGCAGCAGGTTGTGGCCGAGCGCGGCGGCGGCGGCGCGGGACTGGTGGTCGATGGGAGCGCCCTCATCCGCCCCCGTCGGGGGCACCTTCTCCCGCTCGGCGGGAGAAGGGACGGCAGGGAACAGGCAGGCGAACAGCGGTGCCAGCCCGGCGGGAACCCCGGGGGTCGCCGCGATACCACGGCGATCGGAGCGGTCCGCCGTACCTGCGGGCGATGCGCGGCCGATACGGCGCAGGCCATCGGCGAGGCGGCGTTCGTATTCGCGGTAGCGGCGCAGATAGACCAGGCCGTGTTCGTACACCAGCGGGGCGTCGGCGGCGGACGCGGCGTCGCCCGCGGCCGGCGTCGCGACCCAGCGCGAGGTCTGCAGCGCATCGCGCCAGGCGTCGGGCGCGGGCCAGCCGACCGCTGCGTCGACCAGGCGCTGCGGTTCGCTGGGATCGAAGCCGGCATGGCCGGAGGCGACGGCCAGCGAGGCGAGGGCGGCGGCGGCAAGCACGGTATCGGGCGTGTCCGGATCGAGCCGGCGCAGGCTCTGCGCCAGGGCATGGTCGAGCGTGCGCAGGGCCCCGGCTCTGGTCAGTTGCTGCAGCAGGCCGGCGGCCCGCGCTGCCTGCGATGGCGCCGCGGCGGGGGCGGTGGTCATGTCGGTCGGCTGGCGTTCCGTAAGCAACGGCAGGGTGGTGGTCATGTGCGCGTCCTGTCCTGGCGCGGCTCCCGCGTGCCCTCACTCCTGCCGCTGCTCCGCGCCCCGGCCCGCGCGTCGCTGCCCGGGCGGTCATCGGCGCGCGCGCCGGTGGCTCGCAACCGCGCCGCTTCGCCCCGTGGGCGGGAGATGGCTTCCAGTGCGGCTTGCTCTGGATGCACCTGGCCGGCGAACAACGCATCGAGCGCGTGCACCAGTTCCGCTTCGAAGCGCCAGGCCTGCACGCCCTGCCCGTCGTTGCGCAGGTGGCATCCAACCCGCGACAGAACAGGTAGCGCACGCCGCCGAAGTCGCGCGCGTAGTCGTATTCGTCGCCGAGGCGGAAGCGCAGCCAGCGGTGCAGGGCCAGGGTGTAGATCAGCGCCTGCAGGTCGTACTCGCTGTGCGCCATCGCCTCGTCGAGCTGCGCGCGGCCGTACCCGGGCAGGCGGTTGCTCTTGTAGTCGAGCACGTACCAGCGGCCGTCGTGCACGTAGGTGAGGTCGATCAGGCCGGTCATCAGGCCTTCCAGCCGCCGACGCGCGCCGAAGCCCTGGCGTGCGGTGAGCAGGCCATGGCGATGCAGCAGCACCAGCAGCGCATCGACGCGCGTGGGCGCAAGCGCGAACTGGAACTCGATCTCCGGGCGACGCTGCTCCGTCGGCACGTCGGCCAGGCGCACGCCTTCGGGCAGCGCCACCGTGAGGGTGTGGCCGACCAGCGGGGTGAGCAGGTTGATGCCGTCGTCGATGTCCTCGCCCGGGTAGCCACCGGCGCGCAGCCGCTCGGCGATCAGCGCGGCGTCGTCCGGAGTGGGTGCCGGCGCGCCATGCTTCCATGCAGACCAGCACGCGAAGTCGGTGCGCTCCAGCACGTCGTGCAGCACCACGCCGAAACGCGGGCCGGCAAAGCGCGGGTCGAAGACGTCGGTGGTTGCGTCGACGTCGACATCGGCGACCGGTTCGTCCAGGCCGCCGGCGGCGGGCTGGGTGGCGCTTGCCGTGGCATCACCCTGCCCTTCGGCGTTGGCGAGCTGGGTGAAGCTGTAGACCCACCAGTCGCTGGCCAGCGTGCGCGTGGCGATGCGCGCGGGCGGTACCGCATCGGGGGATGCGGGTGGCAACCATGGCAGCGATGTCGGCGGCGTGCTGTCGTCGATGGCGACCGCATCACCCAGTGCGGCGGCAAGCGCGTCCGGCTTCGCCACCATCTGCAGCAACGGCGACCTGTCGTGGTTGCAGAACATGCCAATGGCCAGCCACAGCGCGTGCCGCGCGCGGGTGAGGCCGACATACAGCAGGCGCGCATCCTCGGCGCGCTGCGCAACGGCCCAGGCGTCCTTCGCGACTTCCCAGCCGGAATGCGCTGGCAGCAGCTTCCAGTGCAGCGCGCGTCCGCCCTCGCCGTTCACCACGGCGCGGCAACCGGGGCTGCGCGCCGGCGAGCCGATGGCCGCGAACGGCATGAACACCAGCGGGTATTCCAGGCCCTTGCTCTTGTGCAGGGTGACCACCTGCACGCGCTTCGCATCGGATTCCAGCCGCAGCAGCTGGCTTTCGTCGTTGGCGTTGGCATCGGCGATGGCGTTCGCCAACCAGTCGACCAGCCCATGCAGGCCGAGCGCACGCGACTGCGCGTCCTGCAGCAGCTCGGCGAGCTGCAGGTAGTTGGTGAGCCGGCGCTCGCCGTCGAGCAGGCCGAGCAGGCGCGCGGCGTATTCGGCGCACAGGGCGGTGACCAGCGCGAGCGGGCCACCGCGCTGCAGGCGGTCGCGCCAGGCCAGTGCGGCCATCTGCCAACCACGCAGTGCGTCGCCGTCCTCGTCGAGGGCGGCGATCGCACCGGCGTCGAGACCCAACAGAACCGTCGACAGCGCCATGCGCAGGCGGCCGTCGTCGGCACCATGCAGCAGGGCGAGCAGCAGCGCATGCAGGTCGCGCGCTTCGGGCGTGGCGAACAGGCTCTGCTTGCCGGCGGCGACGGCGGGGATGCCGGCCATCGCCAGTGCTTGGCGGATGCGCGTGGCCTCGTGGTGCAAACGCACCAGCACCACGATGTCGCCGGGCTGCACCGGGCGGCCCTCGATGCTGGCGTTGCCGTCGCGTGCATCACAGAGCACGCGGTGGATGGCGGCCACGCAGGCGTGGGTGGCGAGCTCGCGCGAATGGCTGGCGTTGTACGGCTTCACCCTGCCCTTGTCGTCGGGCGACGGTAGTGGCGCGCGCCACAGGGTGAGTGCGGGCGCATCGCTGCCATGGCGCTGGAAGTCGGCATCGGCGCGCACGCCGCCCGGTGCGACCTCGCGGAAACAGATGCGCGCGTCGATGAAGGGCGGCGCGACCTTCGCGTCCGCGCCGGCCGCCGCCTGCGCCTGCGCATACAGCGCCGACACCGCGCGCAGCACCGAAGGGCGCGAGCGGAAGTTCTGCGCCAGCGGCGGCGCCTCCGCCGCGGTCGCGCGCGCGGCGAGATAGGTTTCGACATCGCCACCGCGAAAACCGTAGATCGCCTGCTTGGGATCACCGATCACGAACAGTGCCGGCGGCTGTCCATGCAGGGTCGCGCTGGCAGCACCGAACACATGGTCGAAGATGCGCCATTGGCGCGCATCGGTGTCCTGGAACTCGTCGACCAGCGCCACCGCATACTGCGCGCGCAGGCGCCCGACCAGCGCACCGGCCTGCGGGCCGTCGATGGCATCGGCAACGTGGTCGATCAGGTCGTCGTAGGTCTGCACGCGCTGCTGCTGCTTGGCGCGCGCCACGCGCACGCGGGCATCGTCGCGCAGGCGGTGCAGCAGCTCGACGCGACGTGCGTCCTTCCACTCCGCCATCGCGGTGAGCGCATCGAGGTAGGCCGGCACCGCGTCGCAGACCGGCGAATCGGGCGTACGACCCGCGTGCTTGACGCTGGTGCGCAGCTGCAGGGTGTCGCGCGTGAGCTGCGGCAGCTTCGCGTGCTCGAACGGTGCATCGCGCGTGCCGGCATCGCACCACTGCTTCAGGCCATCGAACAGTTCGGCGATCCACGCGGCCCTGTAGCTGCCGCCGTGCAGCACCTTGCCTTCCACCGCCGCCACCAGCGAGGCACGGAAATCGTCGCCGTGGGCGCGGAACGCGGCCGCCAGGGCTTCGCCGCTGGTCTGCAGGCGCGGCGCGGGGTCGTCCGGCAGCTCGGCCAACGCAGGACGCAGCACCGCTTCGCGCACCAGCGGCGGCAGGTCGCACGCAAGCGCCTGCGGGCCGCCTGGCCACAGCGCCAGCAGGTCATCGGCGCTGTCGGCATCGCGACCATGCGCACGCCAGAGATCAGCGGCGATCGCCTCGTACAGCGGTACGTCGCTGGTAAGCAGTCCCGGTGCATCGAAGGCCTGGCCGACCTCGAGCGCATGGTCACGCAGCACCCGGGTGCAGAAGCCGTGGATGGTGAAGATCGCCGCGAGGTCGATGTCGTTGGCCGCGATCTGCAGCCGCCGGCGCAGGGCATCGGCACTTTCGCTGCCGCGTTCGAGGTGCGACGCGAGCACGGCGTGGGTCAGCAGTGCATCCGCAGACGCATCCGCCGCTGGCGACGTACCGACGAGTTCGCCGGCCAGCAGCAGGCGCGCACGGATGCGGCTGCGCAGTTCCTGGGTGGCGGCCTCGGTGAAGGTGACCGCCAGCACCTGGCCCACGCGCAGGCCGCGCTCCACCACCAGGCGCACCACCAGCGTGGCCAGGGTGAAGGTCTTGCCGGTACCGGCCGAGGCCTCGATGGCATGCACGCCATCCAGCGCGAGGTCGAGGTAGGGATCGCGCGGCGATGCGTGCATGGCGCCACTGGCCTCCGTCATTCCGCATCCTCCAGGTCGAGTTTTGCGGCGATGTCGCGCAACGCAGCAAGGTCGGTGCCGCCGTAGACCTCGCCAGCGACCACCGCGGAATAGATCGCCATCGCGAGGTCGACGAAGGCGACCTGGGTGGCGTCATCGGTGAAGGGATCGCGGCCGCGCAACGCCAGCCGCAGCGCTTCGCCGGTGCCTTCGCCCCAGCTGCGGTCGCTGCCGTGCCAGCGCTTTGCCGCGAGGTCCAGGCCGCGTTCGAGATTGCCGGCGCGGTACAGCTCCCAGCCGCTGTACGGCGCGAACGGCAGCGGACGACGCAGGCCGGCGCTGCGCAGGGCCGTCAGCGTGTGCAGCACGTCGCGCGCCTGCTCGGGATCGAGTGGCGCACGCTGGTGCGGGCCGACGCCGAGCTCGCCGCCGTCGTGGAACTCCACCAGCGGCGCCGACTGCCCGGCGGCGCTGGCCAGCAGCCAGTCGAGGCCGTTGCGGATCGCCGACTGTCCGGCCGGCGGATCGAAGCGCACGCGTGCGATGCCATGCGGATACACCTCGGCGATGCGGCCGTGCAGGGTGACGCCGTCGATCGCGGCCTCCAGCCGCGGCGCATCCGGCGTGGCGGCGCCGCGCCAGTCGCGGAACGCCGCGGCATAGGCATCCACCTGCGCCCGCACCTGCTCCAGCGTACGCCGTCCCAGCGCGCCCGACGGCAGCAGTCCGCGTGCACGCAGCAGCGCATGGGTACGGCTGTCGTCGTCACCGCGCAGCACCGCGTCGAACACCGCTTTCTGCAACAGCTGGCGCGGGTATCCGCGGCCCGGCGCCAGCAGCGGCTCGACGTCGTCGTCGAGCGCCTCCACCTCGGCCAGGCGCAGGCCGAGGCGCTGGCGCAGGAAGGCTTCCGCAGGTGCCTGCAGGAAGCGCCGCAGTTCGTCGAGCGACAGCGTGCCGGGATCCGCGTCGCCGATGGCCTCCAGCGCGGACGTGTCGAACCACACCGGCAGCGGCGTGCGCTTCTGCGTGGGCTGCGCGGCTGCCGGCCACCACGATGCGTGGTACGAGAAACGCCGCGGCTCGTCGGCGCTGCCAAACGCGGACGACGCGAACGGCTGCAGCGGATGTCGCACCACCAGCGCCCCGGCATCGGCATCGTCCACGTGCTGGGCACGTGCGACATCGATGAGTTCGGACACCAGCACCGAGGGCTCGCGTGCGCTGCCATCGCGCGGGTCGGCACCCTGCCAGCTGACATAGAACACATCCTGCGCGGCGGCGAACAGCTGCAGGAACAGGAAGCGGTCGTCCTCGCGGGTGGAGCGGTCACCGATGCGGCGCTGCCCGCTGCCGAGGTCGGCGGTCAGGCGATTGAGGCCGGCGGCGGGATCGCGTCGCGGGAAATCGCCATCGTTCATGCCGAGCACGCAGATCACCCGGAACGGCAGCAGGCGCATCGGCACCATGCGCGCGACGCTGATGCCACCGGTCAGCAACGGCGCGCGGATGTCGGCCTCGGCCAGCGCCGCGGCGAAATGCGCGCGCACCGCTTCCGCCGGCACCGGCGCATCGAAGCCCGCGCGCCGTGCATCGCTGGCGAACGCATCGACGAGGCTGCGCAGGCGATCGAGCGCACGTTGCGTGGCCGGATTCGACGGTGGCCGCGGCAGCAGCGCGCCGAGCAGTTCGATCAGGCGTTCGCGCCATTGCGCCGGCGGCATCGCCGCAGCCAGCACGGTGGCGTTGCGTGCCAGCACGCGCAGCAGCCGCAACAGGGTATCGAGCGCATCCAGTGCGCTGCCTTCCAGTTCCGGCAGCGGCGCGACCATCCGGCCATCGGCCATGGCGACCGGCGCATCGTCGCCGGTGGCATGGCCCAGCAGCAGCCGGTCGAGCGCGAACGCCCAGGTGTAGGCGTCGTCGGCGGGTGCATCGAGGGTCGCGCGATGCGCGGCGTCGATGCCCCAGCGCGCGCCCGCATCCGACAGCCAGACCTGCAGCCGTTCGAACGCCGGTGCATCCAGCCCGTTGGCATCGGCCAGTGCCGGGCTGGCCAGCAGGTCCAGCATCTCGTGCAGGCCGAAGCGCGACACCGGCAGCGCCAGCAGGCGCAGGAACACCTCGGCCAGGGGCTCGTTGGCCAGCGGGCTGGCATCGGCCAGCGCATACGGAATCGCATCGGCCTGGCCGCGATTGCCGAACACCGCCTCGAGGTAGGGCAGGTAGGGATCGATGTCCGGCGCCAGCACCGCGACCTCGCGCGGCTGCAGCGGCGGATCGAAACGGAGGTCGTCGAACAGGCCGCGCAGCTGGTCGTGCAGCACCTGCAGCTCGCGCAGGCGGGTGTGGCAGGCGTGCAGCTGCAGGCTAGGGTCGGCACGGTCCACGGCGTCACGCAGCGGCGCAAGCGGTGCGCCACGACGATGGAACAGGTCCGACTGCAACCGCCGCAGCAGGCTGCCCTGCAGGCCACCGCCACCCTCGCCCGGGTCCACATGCACGTCGAAATCGGCCGAGGCGTGCACGACCTCGTAGCCGCCGATCACCCGCATGAAGTCGACGCCGGCGGCACCCCAGCGCTGCAGCAGCGGATTCTCGCTGTCGTCGACCGCCTGGCCGGCACGCACGCGCTGCAGGTCGCCCCAGTAATCCTTTGCCGGTGACGGCACGAACATGTGCAGCGTGCCGACCCGCGCCTGGGTGGCGATCACCCGCAGCACATCCGGCGAGACATTGAGGGTGGCGAATGCCGACAGCCGCGTCGGCAGGCCGGCCGGCAATGCGCCATCGGCAGCACCGAAGCGGTCGAGGTAATGCTGGATACGGCGTGCGCGGTGCTGGCGGCCGCCGGCGACACGGCGCCACAGGATCGCCTGCGGATCGTCGGCATCGGCACCGGCTTCCCAGCGCAGCAGCCAGTCGCGACGCCACGCCTGGTACTTCTCGAACACCGAGGCCAGTTCGCCGGCCAGCGCCCAGGCCCGTAATGGATCCGGCCCGGCGACATGCGCGGCGATCGTCGCCAGCGCCGGCGCCGCCAGGAACGTGCGATCGGTCAGTGCGGCATACAGGTGCCAGCGCAGCGCCGCGGCATCGAGTTCGTCGCGGCTGCCGCCGTCGTCGCTGCGGGCCGGCGGATTGGCCGCGAGCGCGCGGCCAACGAATTCGCCCGGCGTCAGGAACTCGATGTTCGCAGCGACGCCGTGTTCGGCGGCCAGTGTCGCCTGCAGCCAGCGCCGCATGGCCACCTGCGGGATCAGCACCACGTCGGGTGTGAGCAGCGATTGCCCGGGTGCGGGGTCGCGCAGGATCCGCGCAAGGATGCCGGCCAGGATCTCGAGCGCGTTGGAATGATAGAGGCGGATATCGCCGTGCTGGCCGGTCATCGCGCCATGATGCCGGACGCCTGTCGCGAGCGGCGCGACAGGCGGTCGAGGGTGCGCACGTGCGTATGAATGGATGGCATTGACCCGTACAGCGATGGAGCAGTTTCTGAACTCACCAGTTCAGTCGATCGGTTAAGATTCAGCCCTTCTGCGTGAAGCTGCCGGGGTTTTGCTGCCCGGCGCTTGCGCCATTCCCGGTCGACGCATGCCCGAACCCAACGCCCCCGCCGTGCACCTGCGCGACGTCCGTCTCCAACGGGGCGGGCGCACGATCCTGTCCGGCATCGACCTGCTGGTGCCGACCGGTTCGGTCACCGCGGTGCTGGGGCCGTCGGGCTCCGGCAAGTCGACGCTGCTGGCGGCGCTGACCGGTGAGTTGCGTGCATCGCAGGGCAGCGTCGATGTCTTCGGCCGCCCGTTGCCGCAGCGCCAGCGCGAGCTGCTGGAAACACGC
This sequence comes from Luteimonas yindakuii, assembly GCF_004803715.2. NCBI lineage: Bacteria > Pseudomonadati > Pseudomonadota > Gammaproteobacteria > Lysobacterales > Lysobacteraceae > Luteimonas > Luteimonas yindakuii. Next base: position 52,735 of record NZ_CP039383.2, on the reverse strand, counting down.
AAGTCGATCGGCGTGCTGCTGCAGGGCAACGGCCTGCTGACCGACCTCACCGCGGCCGAAAACGTCGCGCTGCCCCTGCGCATGCACACGAAGCTGCCGGCGCCGGTGATCGCGCGGCTGGTCGAGATGAAGCTGCATGCGGTGGGCCTGCGCGCGGCGGCCGATCTCTATCCACGCGAGCTGTCGGGCGGCATGGCGCGGCGCGTGGCGCTGGCGCGTGCGCTGGCACTCGACCCGCCGCTGATGATCTACGACGAGCCGCTGACCGGGCTCGATCCGATCGCCTCGGGCGTGATCATGTCCCTGATCGCGCGCCTCAACGCCAGCCTCGGCCTGACCAGCATCATCGTCACCCACCACGTGCACGAGACGCTGCCGGTGGCCGACCGCGCGCTGGTGATCGCCGACGGCCGCATCGTCTTCAGCGGCACGCCCGCGGAACTGCAGCAGACCACCGATCCGCTGGTGCGCCAGTTCCTGGACGGCCGCCCGGATGGCCCGATCGCCTTCGACGCGCCGCAACGGGAGGTGGCGTGATGCCCGTGGTCGCCTCGATCCGCTCGCTCGGCCGCGCCGGGCTGTTCTCGCTGTCGGTGCTGCGTGCATCGAAACCGACCGCCGACTTCTTCGCCGAGCTGCTGCGCGAGATCTACAAGATCGGTGCGCGCACGCTGCCGATCATCGCGGTCGGTGGCGCCTTTGTCGGGCTGTCGCTGACCCTGCTCGGCCATCGCGCGCTCGAAACCTATGGCGCGTCGGACCAGGTGAGCATCCTCATCGGCCTGGGCCTGTACCGGGAGCTGGCGCCGGTGCTGACCGCGCTGCTGTTCGTCGGCCGTGCCGGTTCGTCGATCGCAGCCGAACTGGGCCTGATGCGCGCCACCGACCAGATCACCGCGCTCGGGCTGATGGCGATCGATCCGGTGGCCAAGACGGTGTCGCCGCGGTTCTGGGCGGCGGTGCTGACGGTGCCGCTGCTGACCGGTTTCTTCTGCACGTTCGCGCTGGCGGCGAGCTGGTTCCAGGGCGTGCAGATCCTCGGCATCGACAACGGCACCTTCTGGCAGGCGATGCGCGACGCGGTGGATTTCCGCGACGACTTCCTCAACGCCTTCCTGAAGTCCGCGGTGTTCGGCGGTACGGCGGCGCTGGTGGCCTCGTACGTCGGCTACCACGCCGAGCCGACCATCGAAGGCACCTCGGTGGCGACCACCCGCGCGGTGGTGAACGCCTCGCTGCTGGTGCTGATGTTCAACTTCGTCCTGTCCGCGTTCCTGTTCCGTTGAGCGACGGCGGGAACCATGACGCGCAATGCACAAGGTGACACCGAGATGAGAAGCATCCACATGGGAAGCATGCAGATGGGTAGCCGCCGATGAGCAGCACACGTGGTCCACGTCTCGAATTCGCGGTCGGTGCGTTCCTGCTGCTGGCGCTGGCATCGCTGCTGGTGCTGGCGATCGCGTCCACCAACAACCGCTTCGGCTTCACCACCAACACCTACGAGCTGACCGCGCGCTTCAGCAACATCGGCCAGCTGCGCACGCAGGCGCCGGTGCGGGTGGGCGGCGTGACCATCGGCCGGGTGGCGAAGATCGAACTCGACCCGTTGCGGTTCGATTCCGTCGCCACCCTGGCCATCGACCGCCGCTACCACGAGATGCCGGTGGACACGTCCGCCTCGATCCTCACCGGCGGCCTGCTCGGCGAGGCCTATGTCGACCTGCAGCCGGGCGGCGACATGGAAAGCCTGCAGCCGGGCGAGGAGATCGCCTTCACGTCGCCCGCCGTCGACCTGATGCAGATGGTCGGACGCTACATGTTCAGTGGACCCGGCGGCGACGCCGCCGCCGAAGACGCAACCCCGCCCGCCCCCAGCGAGGACACCCCATGACCCGTTCGTTGATCGCAATCGCCCTTGCCGCCGGCCTGCTGGCCGGCACCCCTGCACTTGTCCACGCACAGCAGGCTCCCGCCGCTGCAGCGCAGGCACAGGGCACGCCGAGCCGCCTGGTGCTCGACAACACCACGCGCATCCTCGGCGAGCTCGAGAGCCGCCGCGCCGAGTTCGGCCGCGACCGTTCCAAGCTCGAAGCGTTCGTCCAGCGCGAGTTCGACACCATGTTCGACCGCGATTACGCGGCGCGCCAGGTGCTGGGCCGCCATGGCCGTGGCGCCGACGATGCCGACGTGAAGCTGTTCGCCGATGCGCTGGCCGAAAACCTGCTGCGCCGTTACGGCAACTCGCTGCTCGACTTCAACACCCGCCTGCGCGTGCGCATCAAGTCGGAGTCGGCGCTGCCGCGCGGGCTGGGCGTCAAGGTGTCGAGCGAACTGCTGCGCCAGGGCGGCGACCCGATCCCGGTCGATTACCTGATGCGCCAGTCCGGCGGCAACTGGAAGGTGTTCGACGTGCAGGTCGAAGGCGTGAGCTTCATCAGCACCTTCCGTCGCCAGTTCGACGGCGAGCTGCAGAACAAGTCGATCCGCCAGGTCGCCAACGAGCTGCGCGCCGGCCGGCTGCAGGCCGATGCCGCAGTCGACTGACGCCCACGTGCGTCGCGAAGGCGATGCCCTCGCTTTCGCTGGCCCGTTGCTGCGTGCCGACGTCGCGCGGCTGTGGCCGGCGGCGTTGCGCGTGGTCGATGGCGCGCGCCGCTTCGACCTCGCCGCGGTGACGCGCATCGACAGTGCCGGACTTGCGCTGCTGTCGGAGCTCGCGGCGCGCACCGGTGGCGACGTGGTGGTCGACGGCGCGCCGGACGGCCTGTCCGAGTTGCGCGCCGCGTATCGCATGCAGATGGATCTCGATTTCAGCCGCACCTGAGCCTCCCCCGGCGCCGCGGTGCGTTACGCACGGATTCCCCATGTCCCCCTCCCGCATTCTCCTTCCCTGCCTGCTGTTGTCGCTCGCCGCCTGTGCGGGTGGGCAACAGACCACACGTGCGCCCGCACCTTCCGCTCGACCGGTGGCGCTTCCTGCTGGTCTGGCCGCACCGGTCGACGCTGCCACCGGCACCCAAGCGTCACCGGTGGTCGACGACGGCATGCTGGATGCTGAGACCGCCGATGTCGCGCTGCAGGAGGGCGCGTACCGCGACGACACCGGCGGCGAACCGGTGCTTGCGCCGACCGAAGCCGAGCTCGATTACGCCGTGCTCTACGGCGAGGAACCCTACGACCCGGTGGCCGACCCCACCCTGCCCGACCCGGCGCAGATGCAGGTCGGCTATGACCCGTGGGAGCCCTTCAACCGCCGCATGCACCGCGTCAACGATGCCATCGACCGCACGGTCGCGCGTCCGCTGGCCACCGCCTACATGAAGGTGGTGCCGCGCCCGATGCGTCTTGGCGTGTCGAACTTCTTCAACAACCTCGGCCAGCCGGTGAGCGCGGTCAACGCGCTGCTGCAGGGCAAGCCGGTGCAGGCCGGCCAGGCGCTGGGGCGCTTCGTGGTCAACGCGACGCTCGGCATCGGCGGCATCTTCGATCCGGCCAGCGACGCCGAGATTCCATTCCGCAGCGAGGATTTCGGCCAGACCCTGGGCGTGTGGGGCTGGCAGAACTCGCGCTATCTCGAACTGCCGCTGTTCGGCCCGCGCACGCTGCGCGATGCGTTCGGCATCGTCGGCGATGCGCCCCTGTCGCCGACCCGGCAACTCAATGACGACCAGACCCGCTGGGCGCTGCAGGGCCTGCAGCTGGTCGACCTGCGCACGCAGCTGTTCGTCGTCGATCGCATGCGCGAAGGCGCCGCCGATGATTACGCGCTGATTCGCGATGCCTGGATGCAGCGCCGCCAGTACCAGATCTTCGGCGACTCGCAGGAGGGCGACGACGCGCTCCCAGACTATCTGCTCGACGACGAGGCACTGCCGACGGTGCCGGCGGACGCGATCCCGGTCATCCCGGGCGTCCCCCTCAACTGACGCACGCGTGGCGGATGACGCCAGCCTCAGCTGCTGGCGTCATCGCTATCGTCGGGCTCTTCAGCGTCGATCCCGATGCCGGCATCCACCAGCAACGCCTCCGACTCGTCCTGCGACAGCGTTTCGACGCCGCGCAGGCGGCGCTCGATGGTGCGGGTCTTGCGGCTCGCTTCGCCGAGGCTCTTGCCGACGGTGTTGATCTGCTTCTCGGCCTTTTCGAGGATGCCGGCGAACTTGCCGAATTCGCTCTTCACCGCGCCGAGCAGCTTCCAGACCTCGCTCGAGCGGTGTTCGATCGCCAGCGTGCGGAAGCCCATCTGCAGGCTGTTGAGCAATGCGGTCACCGTGGTCGGTCCCGCCACCACGATGCGGTGGTCGCGCTGCAGTGCGTCGGTGAGTCCGGGACGGCGGATGGTTTCCGCATACAACCCTTCGGTCGGCAGGAACATCACCGCGAAATCGGTGGTGTGCGGCGGGCAGACGTACTTTTCGCAGATCGACTTGGCCTGGATCCGGATCGCGCGTTCCAGCTGCGCCCCGCAGACGCGCACCGCCTCGGCGTCGCCGAGTTCCTGCGCATCGAGCAGGCGCTCGTAATCCTCGCGCGGGAACTTGCAGTCGATCGGCAGCCACACCGGCGTATCGCCATCCTGGCGACCGGGCAGGCGGATGGCGAAATCCACGGCTTCGGCGGATTCCGGCCGCACCCGCACGCTGCGCGCGTACTGTTCGGCGATCAGCGTCTGTTCGAGGATGCCTTCCAGCTGCACCTCACCCCAGCTGCCGCGGTTCTTGACGTTGGTCAGCACGCGCTTCAGATCGCCGACGCCGGTGGCCAGCTGCTGCATCTCGCCCAGTCCGCGCTGCACCTGTTCCAGCCGTTCCGACACCAGCTTGAACGACGCACCCAGGCGCGTCTCCAGCGTGGTCTGCAACTTCTCGTCGACGGTGGCGCGCATCTGCTCGAGCTTGTCGGCGTTGTCGGCCTGCAGGCGCTGCAGCTGCTGGTCCAGCGTCGAGCGCATCTCGACCAGGCGCTGCTCGCTGCGCTGTGCGGACTCCGCCAACCGTTGGGCCAGCGCCTCGGCCATGCGCTGTTGCGCCTCGCCACTCTCCTGCCGCGCCTTGCGCGCGTCCTCGCCAAGGGTGGCCCGCAGGACCTCGAGGCGCTGCCCGAAACCCTCCAGGCGCTGGTCGGTACGTGCGGTCAGGTCGGCCATGCGTTCCGACAGCTGCGCACCGAAGCGCTGCTGGGCCTGCGCCGACTCCGCGCGCGCATTGCGCGCATCCTCACTGATCGCTTCGCGCATGGCGCCAAGGCGCGACTCGGTCCGCTCGGTCAGCGCATCGAGCCGCAATCCGAACGCATCGATGCGCTGCTCCTGTGCACTGGAAAGGCCATCGAGCAGCGCACGCAGCTCCAGCCGCGATTCGCGCTGCTCCTCACGCAGGGCAGCCTCGAGTCGTTCACGCATGGCGTCCATGCCGGCACCGGGGCGGCGCAGGACCAGGACTATCAACAGGATCACCGCGGCACTTACCGCGAGCAGGATCAGGACCAGCAGCAGGGAGACGTCATTCATCGCACCAGTGTATCCGGCGCGGTCGCACTGCCTGCGAATGAAAAAGAAAAACCCCCGCCGGGATCCGGCGGGGGTTTTGGGTAAAGACCCTGGCGATGACCTACTCTCGCATGCTGAGTGCACACTACCATCGGCGCATATGCGTTTCACTTCCGAGTTCGGAATGGGATCGGGTGGTTCCACACAGCTATTGTCACCAGGGAGAGGGTGGAGGGTCGCCGGACGCACCGCGGCTGCGGTACGACAGCGCTCACGCTCTCGAGGGGTGGGATTGTAGCGAGCATTTTGAAATCGTGTCGTCGACGTGTTGTCGAGGCCTCGGTCTTCGCGGTGTTATCCGGCGAAGCCACTTGAGGTTATATGGTCAAGCCACACGGATCATTAGTACTGGTTAGCTCAACACATTGCTGTGCTTACACACCCAGCCTATCAACCACCTGGTCTTGATGGTTCCTTCAGGGGAGTCGAGCTCCCGGGAGATCTCATCTTGAGGCACGCTTCCCGCTTAGATGCTTTCAGCGGTTATCGTTTCCGAACGTAGCTACCCGGCAGTGCCACTGGCGTGACAACCGGAACACCAGAGGTTCGTCCACTCCGGTCCTCTCGTACTAGGAGCAGCCCCTCTCAAATCTCCAACGCCCATGGCAGATAGGGACCGAACTGTCTCACGACGTTCTGAACCCAGCTCGCGTACCACTTTAAATGGCGAACAGCCATACCCTTGGGACCGACTACAGCCCCAGGATGTGATGAGCCGACATCGAGGTGCCAAACACCGCCGTCGATATGAACTCTTGGGCGGTATCAGCCTGTTATCCCCGGAGTACCTTTTATCCGTTGAGCGATGGCCCTTCCATACAGAACCACCGGATCACTAAGTCCTAGTTTCCTACCTGCTTGATCCGTCGATCTTGCAGTCAAGCACGCTTATGCCTTTGCACACAGTGCGCGATGTCCGACCGCGCTGAGCGTACCTTCGAGCTCCTCCGTTACTCTTTGGGAGGAGACCGCCCCAGTCAAACTACCCACCAACACGGTCCCCGACCCGGATTACGGGCCCAGGTTAGAACGTCAAGCACGACAGGTGGTATTTCAAGGATGGCTCCACCACAGCTAGCGCCATGGTTTCACAGCCTCCCACCTATCCTACACAGACGAACTCAACGTTCAGTGTAAAGCTATAGTAAAGGTTCACGGGGTCTTTCCGTCTTGCCACGGGAACGCTGCATCTTCACAGCGATTTCAATTTCACTGAGTCTCGGGTGGAGACAGCGCCGCCATCGTTACGCCATTCGTGCAGGTCGGAACTTACCCGACAAGGAATTTCGCTACCTTAGGACCGTTATAGTTACGGCCGCCGTTTACCGGGCTTCGATCAAGAGCTTCGCCTTGCGGCTGACCCCATCAATTAACCTTCCGGCACCGGGCAGGCGTCAGACCCTATACGTCCACTTTCGTGTTTGCAGAGTCCTGTGTTTTTGATAAACAGTCGCAGCGGCCTGGTCACTGCGGCCCCCGATCGCTATAGCCCGCATGGGCCACGACCAAGGGCGCACCTTCTCCCGAAGTTACGGTGCTATGTTGCCTAGTTCCTTCACCCGAGTTCTCTCAAGCGCCTTAGAATTCTCATCCTGCCCACCTGTGTCGGTTTACGGTACGGTCTGCGTGAGCTGAAGCTTAGGGGCTTTTCCTGGAAGCGTGGGATCAGTGACTTCAGTCTAATGACCTGGTCTCGGTGCTCGGTCTTGAAGGGGCCCGGATTTGCCTAAGCCCCAAACCTACCGCCTTTCCCCGGGACAACCAACGCCCGGTACACCTACCCTTCTCCGTCCCCCCATCGCACTCACGCGAGGTGCTGGAATATTAACCAGCTTCCCATCGACTACGCATTTCTGCCTCGCCTTAGGGGCCGACTCACCCTGCGCCGATTAACGTTGCGCAAGGAAACCTTAGGCTTTCGGCGTGCGGGCTTTTCACCCGCATTATCGTTACTCATGTCAGCATTCGCACTTCCGATACCTCCAGCGGACTTCTCAATCCACCTTCACAGGCGTACGGAACGCTCCTCTACCGCGCATATTGCTATGCACCCCAAGCTTCGGTTCAGTGCTTTAGCCCCGTTAAATCTTCCGCGCAGACCGACTCGACCAGTGAGCTATTACGCTTTCTTTAAAGGATGGCTGCTTCTAAGCCAACCTCCTGGCTGTCTGTGCCTTTCCACATCGTTTCCCACTTAGCACTGAATTGGGGACCTTAGCTGTGGGTCTGGGTTGTTTCCCTTTTCACGACGGACGTTAGCACCCGCCGTGTGTCTCCCATGCAGTCCGTCTCGGTATTCGGAGTTTGCCATGGTTTGGTAAGTCGCGATGACCCCCTAGCCATAACAGTGCTCTACCCCCGAGAGGATTCACATGAGGCGCTACCTAAATAGCTTTCGAGGAGAACCAGCTATCTCCGGGTTCGATTAGCTTTTCACTCCTAATCACACCTCATCCCCTACCTTTGCAACGGGAGTGGGTTCGGGCCTCCAGTACCTGTTACGGTACCTTCACCCTGGGCATGACTAGATCACCCGGTTTCGGGTCTATTGCCCGCGACTATGCGCCCTTATCAGACTCGGTTTCCCTTCGCCTCCCCTATACGGTTAAGCTTGCCACGAACAATAAGTCGCTGACCCATTATACAAAAGGTACGCCGTCACTCCTTGCGGAGCTCCGACTGCTTGTACGCACACGGTTTCAGGGTCTATTTCACTCCCCTCACCGGGGTTCTTTTCGCCTTTCCCTCACGGTACTGGTTCACTATCGGTCGGTCAGGAGTATTTAGCCTTGGAGGATGGTCCCCCCATGTTCAGACAGGGTTTCACGTGCCCCGCCCTACTCAATTTCATCGACATGGCCCTTTCACGTACAGGGCTGTCACCGTCTATGGCCAGTCTTTCCAGACTGTTCCGCTAGAACCACATCGACTTTTGGGCTGTTCCCCGTTCGCTCGTCACTACTCAGGGAATCTCGGTTGATTTCTTTTCCTGCGGTTACTTAGATATTTCAGTTCACCGCGTTCGCCTTGCATGGCTATGTATTCACCATGCAATACCTCTTGCGAGGTGGGTTTCCCCATTCGGACATTGCCGGATCAAAGCTTGTTGCCAGCTCCCCGACACTTTTCGCAGGCTGCCACGTCCTTCATCGCCTCTGACCGCCAAGGCATCCACCGTGTGCGCTTATTCGCTTGACCATATAACCCCAAGTCGCCTCGGGATTGAATGTGTCCGCGGGTACAAACCGCAGACGCGAATTTCAACGACATCAAGTTTTCAGGGGATTTGCTCCCCCGCCTTAGCCTCTACGACACGTCTGGACATTTCGTTCCAAAACGCTCGCTACATCCCAATTTTCAAAGATCATGGCTCCGCCTCAACGCGGAACCCATCTAATTCTTTCGTGTACGCCGTCATCCAGAAAGACTGGTGGGTCTGGGAGGACTCGAACCACCGACCTCACCCTTATCAGGGGTGCGCTCTAACCACCTGAGCTACAGACCCAAATCGCTTGGGCTCAACCCTGGTGGAGCCAGTCGGGATCGAACCGACGACCCCCTGCTTGCAAAGCAGGTGCTCTCCCAGCTGAGCTATGGCCCCATGTAAGGGACTGTTCCGGCCGTTGCCGGAACTTTCTGGATGCAGGTGACTTGTGCGGACGCCTGGACGGTGGAAGCCGTCCGGTCTCTAAAGGAGGTGATCCAGCCGCACCTTCCGATACGGCTACCTTGTTACGACTTCACCCCAGTCATCTGCCACACCGTGGCAAGCGCCCTCCCGAAGGTTAGGCTACCTGCTTCTGGTGCAACAAACTCCCATGGTGTGACGGGCGGTGTGTACAAGGCCCGGGAACGTATTCACCGCAGCAATGCTGATCTGCGATTACTAGCGATTCCGACTTCACGGAGTCGAGTTGCAGACTCCGATCCGGACTGAGAGAAGGTTTCTGGGATTGGCTTGCCCTCGCGGGTTTGCAGCCCTCTGTCCTTCCCATTGTAGTACGTGTGTAGCCCTGGCCGTAAGGGCCATGATGACTTGACGTCATCCCCACCTTCCTCCGGTTTGTCACCGGCGGTCTCCTTAGAGTTCCCACCATTACGTGCTGGCAACTAAGGACAAGGGTTGCGCTCGTTGCGGGACTTAACCCAACATCTCACGACACGAGCTGACGACAGCCATGCAGCACCTGTGTTCCGGTTCCCGAAGGCACCCCCCGATCTCTCAGGGGTTCCGGACATGTCAAGGCCAGGTAAGGTTCTTCGCGTTGCATCGAATTAAACCACATACTCCACCGCTTGTGCGGGCCCCCGTCAATTCCTTTGAGTTTCAGTCTTGCGACCGTACTCCCCAGGCGGCGAACTTAACGCGTTAGCTTCGATACTGAGTGCCAAATTGCACCCAACATCCAGTTCGCATCGTTTAGGGCGTGGACTACCAGGGTATCTAATCCTGTTTGCTCCCCACGCTTTCGTGCCTCAGTGTCAGTGCTGGTCCAGATGGCCGCCTTCGCCACGGATGTTCCTCCTGATCTCTACGCATTTCACTGCTACACCAGGAATTCCGCCATCCTCTACCGCACTCTAGCCTGCCAGTATCCAATGCAATTCCCAGGTTGAGCCCAGGGCTTTCACATCAGACTTAACAAACCACCTACGCACGCTTTACGCCCAGTAATTCCGAGTAACGCTTGCACCCTTCGTATTACCGCGGCTGCTGGCACGAAGTTAGCCGGTGCTTATTCTTTGGGTACCGTCAGAACACCCGGGTATTGGCCGGATGCTTTTCTTTCCCAACAAAAGGGCTTTACAACCCGAAGGCCTTCTTCACCCACGCGGCATGGCTGGATCAGGCTTGCGCCCATTGTCCAATATTCCCCACTGCTGCCTCCCGTAGGAGTCTGGACCGTGTCTCAGTTCCAGTGTGGCTGATCATCCTCTCAGACCAGCTACGGATCGTCGCCTTGGTGGGCCTTTACCCCGCCAACTAGCTAATCCGACATCGGCTCATCTATCTGCGCAAGGCCCGAAGGTCCCCTGCTTTCACCCGGAGGTCGTATGCGGTATTAGTCCCGGTTTCCCGAGGTTATCCCCCACAAATAGGCAGATTCCGATGTATTCCTCACCCGTCCGCCACTCGCCACCCGTAAGAGCAAGCTCTTACTGTGCTGCCGTTCGACTTGCATGTGTTAGGCCTGCCGCCAGCGTTCACTCTGAGCCAGGATCAAACTCTTCACTTAAGTCTTGCACGGGACCGAAGTCCCATTTAATGCTTGAGTGCAGATGCTGTCCGGAGCTCGAATTCAATCACTCGCATTTGCATGCTTGGAATCGACTCTGTGCTCTTTCGAACGTCTGCGTTGTGGATGGTCATCCAGCCGCCAGACGTCCGCACAAGTCTCCTGCGTACACTGTCAAAGAACTCCGGGAACCGGCCTCAGCGCCGCGAACCCCTTCTTGCCGTACCCCGTCGTTTCCGTCGAGGTGAGCCGCCCATCTTAGCGCGGATTCTGTTTCCGTCAACACCTTTTTTCGCGTCGACTTCCGCTGCCCCGGCTTTCGCCGTCTCCCGTTCATCGTGCGGGTCGAACCCGCTCTCTGCCCGGGAGGGTGAAGGCCGCGTTACGGCCAGCACCGGAAGGGCGCGCATTGTGCTGCGCCCTTCCGAAAAGCGCCAGCCCTTTCCTGCAAATATTTCCGCGCGTGCTCAGCGCACGCTCAGCGTCAGTCGAGCACGCGGCAGAACACCGCCTTGAGATAGCGCGATTCCTGCACATGGGCGAGGTAGGGATGGTCGGCGCCGGCGCCCGACACCTTCAGCACCTGCACGGTGCGGCCGGCATAGAACGCGGCACGGCGCAGCATGTCGAGGAACTGCTCCTCGCTCACCAGGCCGGTGCACGAGAACGTCGCCAGCAACCCGCCCGGCTTCACCACGCCCAGCGCGAGCTTGTTCATGTCGAGGTACTTCTTCAGCGCCGGGATCACCTGTTCGCGGTCGCGGGTCATCTTCGCGGGATCGAGCACCACCACGTCGAACTGCTCGCCGGCGATCGCGGCGTCGCGCAGCCACGGGAAGATGTCGGCCTGCACGAAACGCACGCGCGCGTCGTTCAACTTCGCATTGCCGCGGGCGATCTCCAGCACCGCGTCGTCGATGTCGACGCCGACCACCTCGGACGCACCGCGCACCGCGGCATACACGCCAAAGCCGCCGGTGTTGCAGCACAGGTCGAGCACGCGCTTGCCGGCGACGCGGTGCGACAGCCATTCACGGTTCTCGCGCTGGTCGGCGAAGAAGCCGGTCTTGTGCGCGCCGGCAGGGTCCGCACGGAAGCGGATGCCGTGTTCGGTGATCACCGACGGCGACACCGGCTCGGTGCCGCGGAAGTCGAACGACTCCTGCTTCTGCACGTGCTCGTCGGCGAAGCTGTAGAAGCGGCAGCCGGGGAATTCGGCGCGCAGGGCGTCGTAGATCCATTCGCGGTGGCGGAACATGCCGGCGCTGAAGAACTCCACCACCAGCAGGTCGCCGTAGCGGTCCACGACCAGGCCGGACAGGCCGTCGCCTTCGCTGTGGACCACGCGCCAGGCGTCGGACACCGCATCGAGGCCGAGTTCGTCCCGGCGCAGGCGCACCGCTTCGCTGATGCGCCGCGCGAACCAGGCCGCGTCCACCGGTACGTCGGGATCGGTTTCGAGGATGCGCAGGGCGATGCGCGAATGGCCGTTGTAGAAGCCGCGTCCGATCCAGGTGCCATCGACGCCGGCGACCTCGACGATAGCGCCCGGCTTGGGCCGCTGCGCGGGCTTCTCGACCAGGCGCTGGAAGATCCACGGATGGTTGGACCGCCACGCATTCTTGAGGTGGACGGTCTGCAGGGGGGTATTGGTCATCGGGGGATTCTAAGCGAGCGCACCCCAACGGCCGCCGTGCGGGGCAGGGTGGGGACGCGGACCGCAATGTCCCACGCACCGTGCCCTTGCATCGCGGCGCGGCGTCGCCATCCTCGTGCCATGCACCTGGACATGCCCGACCACCCCGTCGACCCCGCCGCCCAGCGCGTGGCCGACCGTCGCCGGCTCGCCGCGGCGGCCAGGACCAGCCTCGCCTTCGTGGCGCTGCTGGGAGTGATGTTCGGCGTGCAGGCGATGGTCGACTGGACGCTGTTCGCGGTAAGGCCGCAGGTGCCGGCCGGCCTGCTCGGGGTGCTGACCGCGCCGTTGCTGCACGGCTCGCCGTCGCATCTGCTCGCCAATGCGTTCGCGCTGCTGTTGCTGGGCATGCTGGCGCTGACCGTCTACCCGCGCGCCACCTGGCGCGCGTTGCCGCTGATCTGGCTGGGCAGCGGGCTGTGTGCCTGGTGGCTCGGCGAACCCGGCTCGCGCCACCTCGGCGCCAGCGGCCTGACCCATGGCCTGATGTTCCTGGTGTTCGTGCTCGGCCTGTTGCGGCGCGACCGGCCGGCGATCGCCGCGGGGATGATCGCCTTCTTCTTCTATGGCGGCATGCTGCTGACGGTGCTGCCGCACGATCCCGGTGTGTCCTGGCAGTCGCACCTGGGCGGCGCGCTGGGCGGCGTGGTCGCGGCGGTGCTGTTCCGGCATGCCGATCCTGCGCACCCGCGCCGACGCTACAGCTGGGAGATCGAGGAAGAAGAGGCGGCACGCGCGGCGGCGCTCGATCCCGACACCTTCGAGCCGCCATCGCCGCACGGGGTACCGGTGCTGTGGAAGCGCGAACCGCCACCGCGCGGGGTGCTGCTGGAGTTCCCCCGTCGCGACCGCGAAGGCTGATTGCCCGGCGCGCGGTGGCGAGGGCAGGGCGTAACGCTGGCGCTTAGAATCGACGGATGAATGCATCCGCCCTGTTCGCCCTGCTGCTGCTTGGTGGCGTCGCCGCCGGACCCGTGCACGCCGATGACAGCGCGCGCATCGCGGCCGTCGATGCGCTGCTGCACGACTACACCGGCGACGTGCCGGGAGTCTCGGTGCTGGTCCTCCATGAGGGCAGGCCGGTGCTGCGTCGCAGCCATGGGTTGGCCGATCTCGAAGCCGTGACGCCGGCCACGCCGGAGACACGCTACCGGCTGGCATCGGTGAGCAAGCAGTTCACTGCGGCGGCGATCCTGCGCATGGCCGAAGAAGGTCTGCTGCGGCTGGATGATCCGGTGCGACGCTGGCTGCCGGAGCTGCCGCCGGCCACCGCGCCGGTGACCCTGCACCACCTTCTCGCCCACACCTCGGGCCTCGTGGATTACGAGGACCTGATGGAGGCCGCGCCGGCGGGCCAGGTGCAGGACGCCGACGTGCTGGCGCTGCTCGCCCGCGCCGATCGCCTGCGCTTCGCGCCCGGCACCGCGTATGCCTACAGCAACAGCGGTTACGTACTGCTGGGGCTGGTGGCAGCGCGCGCAAGCGGACAGTCGTTCCCCGAGGTGCTGCGCACGCGGCTGTTCACGCCGCTGGGCATGGACGGCGCCGTCGCCTGGACTGCAGATGGCGCGCCGGTGAGGGCGCGTGCCTGGGGCTACAGCCTGCGCGACGGCCGCTGGCAACGCACCGACCAGAGCCCGACCAGCGCGACCCTTGGCGACGGTGGGATCTACGCCTCGATCGACGAGCTGGGGCGATGGCTGGCGGCGCTCGACGCGGGCGCGATCCTCTCCGATGCCTCGCGGCAGGCGATGTTCGCCGCCCACACCAGCACGCCCACCGGCGAGGAGGATGTCGACGCCTACGGTTACGGCTGGCGCCTGCATGGCGACATGCAGTGGCATTCCGGCGAGACCGTCGGCTTCCGCAATGTCGTGTTGCGCCTGCCGCGCGAACGCCTGGCCGTCGTGGTGCTGAGCAACCGCAACAGCCCGCCTCCCTATCCGCTGGCACGCGCGATCGCCGCGCTGTGGGCCACGCCTGGTGCCCCGACCCGATGACCACCGTGCCGCGCATGCTGCGCCTGCTGATCGCCGCCATCGTCGTTGCCGTATTGCTGCTGCTTGGCTGGCAGGTCCTGCGCCCATCCACCGAAAGGTTCGAAGAGTCCCCGAGCGCGCAGCTCGCCGAAGCCGCCGACGCCGCGCCTGCGTCCGACGACCCCGCAGCGCAGCGCATCGCCGCGGACCTGCGTCGGCTTGCCGATGACGACATGCAGGGCCGCGAGACCGGCAGCGCCGGCCATGACAGGGCCGCCGCCCATGTTGCCGCGCAATTCGCCGACGCCGGCCTCGAGCCGGCCGGTGACGACGGCGGATTCTTCCAGTCCGTGCCGTTGCTGCGCGCGGTGCCGCAGGCCGATGGCGCGCGCCTTGCGGTGACGCGCGGTGGCCGCACGATCGAACTGCGTCTCGGCGAGCACTTCCTGCCGTGGGCGAACTTCAACGCGCCATCGCACCAGGTGGAAGCGCCCGCGGTGTTCGTCGGCCATGCCATCCATGCGCCCGACATCGGCCATGACGACTTCGCCGGCCTCGAACTGGGCGGCCGCATCGCCGTGCTGCTGCCCGGCGTGCCCTCGGGCTTCGATGACGAGCATCGTGCGTACCACTCGGCACTGCAGGAAAAGCTTGCCGCCATTGCCGCGCGCGGCGCGATCGGCGCGGTGGTGGTATCGACGCCGGAATCCGAGGCGCGGCTGCCATGGGCACGGCAGCGCGCGAGCTGGCAGAACGCCGCGATGCGCCTGCGCGGCGAGGACGGAGGCGCGATGGACGGCTTCCCGACCCTGCAGGCGGTGGCCGCGGTCGGCGTCGCTGCCGCCGATTTCGTGTTTGCCGATGGCGAACGTCCTGCGGCGGAGCTGTTCGACGCTGCGCGCGCCGGTCGCCTGCGCGGTTTCGAGCTGCCGGGCACGCTGGTGCTGGCGGGGCGTACCGCGATCGAGCAGATGTCCTCGCGCAACGTGGTCGCGCGCCTGCCGGGTACCGATGCCCTGGCCGGGGAGCAGGTGGTGCACACCGCCCATCTCGAC
Organism: Luteimonas yindakuii; assembly: GCF_004803715.2. Lineage (NCBI taxonomy): Bacteria > Pseudomonadati > Pseudomonadota > Gammaproteobacteria > Lysobacterales > Lysobacteraceae > Luteimonas > Luteimonas yindakuii. The sequence continues at coordinate 37,217 of NZ_CP039383.2, read as the reverse complement.
CATGTCGGCACAGGTGCCGCGGGGGAAGGCGATCGCATCCACAACGGCGCGCTCGACAATGCGCTGGGCGTGTCGATCATGCTGGAAGCCGCACGCACGCTGGCCACGGCGCCGACCCGGCGCTCGCAGCTGTTCGTGGCGCTGACCGGTGAGGAGCAGGGGCTGCTCGGCGCGCAGTGGTTCGTTGCCCGCGCCGGTGATGCCGGCATGCCGGTGGCCAACATCAATATCGACATGCCGGTGCTGCTGGCGCCGACCACCGACATCGTCGCGGTCGGACGCGAGCATTCAAGCCTCGGCGACGCCCTCGACGCAGCGGCGCAGGAGCTTGGCGTCGAGGTCTCGGCCGATCCGTTCCCGGAGGAAGTCACCTTCGTGCGCAGCGACCACTACGCCTTCGTGCGCGCCGGCATCCCCGCGATCTACCTGGACGGCGGGATCGTTTCCGCCGATGGCGAGCGCGATCCGAAGCGCGCGCTCGCCTACTACCTGCGCAATTGCTACCACCAGCCCTGCGACGACGCCACCCAACCGATCCAGTACGACGACGCCGCGCGGCTGGCGCGTGTCTCCGCCGCCCTGGCGAGCCGCATCGGCAACGACGACGCGCGTCCGCGCTGGCGCGACGGTGACTTCTTCGGCGAGCGGTTCGGCGCCGCTGCGGGCCGATGAGCAGCAGCCGGCGCACGCCACGCCCCGCAGGCTGATGTTCCGCACGCCCACGCCCGCCGAGAAGATCGGCCTGTCGGTCGCCGTGGCCACCGGCCTGTACGGAATTTCGTTCGGCGCGCTGGCCGTCGCGGCCGGGCTGTCACCGTGGCAGGCGATCGCATTGAGCCTGCTGATGTTCACCGGCGGATCGCAGTTCGCCTTCATCGGCGTGATCGCGGGTGGCGGCAGCGGCGCCGGAGCGTTTGGCGCGGCCACGCTGCTCGGCGTACGCAACGCGGTCTATGGCATGCAGATCAACCGCATGCTGCAACCGCGCGGCTGGCGGCGCCTGGGCGCGGCGCAGTTGACCATCGACGAGTCGACCGCCACCGCCTCCGGCCAGCTGGATCCGGCCGAGCAGCGGCGTGGCTTCTGGGCCGCGGGCTTCGGCGTGTTCGTGCTGTGGGGGCTGTTCACCGCCCTGGGTGCGCTGCTCGGCGATGCACTCGGGGATCCAAAACGCTGGGGCCTCGATGGGGCGGCCGTGGCGGCCTTCCTCGGCCTGCTGTGGCCGCGCCTGCGTGGACGCGAGCCGGTGGCGATCGCGGTCGCCTGCGCACTGGTGACCCTGCTGGCGGTGCCACTCACGCCACCGGGGTTGCCGATCCTGGTCGCGGCCGCGGTGGCGGCTGCCTGGGGTGCGCGCGACCATGCACCTGCGGTCGCCGTTGACGCGACTGACGACGGGGCCGCGCGCTGATGTCGCTGTGGGGCTGGATCCTGCTGGCGAGCGCGGTGGCGTTCGCGACCAAGCTCGCCGGCTACCTGGTACCCGCAGCGTGGCTGGAGCGGCCGCGGGCGACGCGCATGGCCGCCGCACTGACGATCGGGTTGCTGGCGTCATTGACCGCCATGAACACCTTCGTGGCCGGCACCGGACTGGTCATCGATGCGCGTGTCGGCGCCCTGCTGGCGGCGGCCGGCGCACTGGCGCTGCGGGTGCCGTTCCTGGGCGTGGTGGTGATCGGCGCCGCGGCCACCGCGCTGCTGCGGCTGGCAGGATTGCCTTAAGGGCATCACGCCGCGTGGCACAACAGGGACTCCGAACTTCAGGCCACAGCCGGCGGCGCTGCGTATGCTGGCGCGCTTCGTCCACTGGCCTGTTCCGATGTTCCTGCCGATTCCGTTCGTCCGTTCCCTCCGCACCGGCGCGATCGCGGCCTGCATGCTGCTGTTCGCCGCCTGCGGTGGTGGCACCGATGCAGTCCGTGACACGCCTCCTCTAACGCAGGCGGCGACCCCACCAGCGCCGCCACCGCCGCCATTGCGCATCGGCCTGGCGCTGGGCGGCGGTGCAGCGAAGGGCTTCGCCCATATCGGCGTGATCAAGATCCTCGAGGCCAACGGCATCCATGCCGACGTCGTCGCCGGCACCAGCGCCGGGAGCGTGGTCGGTGCGCTGTATGCCAGTGGCCTGGATGCGTTCGCGATGCAGGAGCGCGCGGTGGCGCTGGACGAGGCCAGCATCCGCGACGTGCGCCTGTTCTCCGGTGGCCTGATCCAGGGCCAGAAGCTGCAGGACTACGTCAACGCGCAGGTCGAGCGCCGCCCGATCGAGCGCCTCGGCAAGCCGTTCGCCGCGGTGGCCACACGGCTGGATACCGGCGACCGCGTGGTGTTCGTGCGCGGCAATACCGGCCAGGCGGTGCGCGCATCGAGCAGCGTGCCGGGCGTGTTCGAACCCGCGCGCATCGGCGAGCACGCCTATGTGGATGGCGGCGTGGTGAGCCCGGTGCCGGTGGATGCCGCGCGCCAGCTCGGCGCGGACCTCGTCATCGCAGTGGACATCTCCACCCGCGCCAGCGGCAGCACGCCGCAGCACCTGCTGGGGATCGTCAACCAGTCGATCGCGATCATGGGCCAGCGCCTCGGCGCGGAGGAGCGCGCGCGCGCCGAGGTGGTGATCCGCCCACAGGTGGACGACATCGGCCCCGCCAGCTTCGAACAGCGCGCGCACGCGATCCTGCAGGGGGAGCGCGCGGCACTGGCGGCAATGCCGCAGATCCGCACCGCGATGGCAGCGCGCCAGCGCCAGCGCGCGGCCGCACTCGCGCCGCGCCCGGCGCCGGCAAAGCCGGCACCGGCGGCGGACGAGGTCGACTGCGGCAATACCTGGGTGCGCCGGCTCAACCCGTTCCGCCGCGGCGATCAGGCGGAAGTCTGCGGCTGACGCGTCGGGTTGCAGCGGCGGCCGGGCCGCGCGCAAGGTCCACGGTTCCACCACGGAAGGATTGCCGATGCGCAGGATCATCGCCGCGCTGTTGTTGCTTGCCGTCGCGCTTGCGGCTGACGCCGCCCCCACCCCGATCACCGATGTCGATACCGCCGCCGATGCGGTGATCCAGGCTGCCGGCGACCGGCGCCTTATCGTGATCGGCGAATTGCACGGCACGGTCGAGGTGCCCGCGCTGGTGCAGGCCCTGGCGCGGCATTACGTGCGCGGCGGGCCGGTGCTGGTCGCGCTGGAAGTCCATGCCACGGAGCACGCACGGATCCGCGCCTACCTGGGCTCGGATGGCGGCGATGAAGCGCTGCACGCGCTGCGCGAAGGCCCGTTCTGGAGCGTGTCCATCGAACGCAACGACGGCCGGCGCACCCGGGCGATGCTCGACCTGATCGACACCGCGCGCCGGCTGCATGGCGAAGGCCACAGCATCGCGGTGGTGCCGTTCGACCCGGCCCGGTCCGGCAAAGCCCATCCAAGCCGCGACCGCGGCATGGCGACGATCCTGCGCGCCGGCTTCGAAGCACTCCCCGACACCGGCCGCATGCTGGTGCTCACCGGCAACCGTCACGCAATGCGCGTGGTGCCGTCGGATTCCGGCGCCGCCGGACTCGACTCCGCCGCGGGCTACCTGCTCGACCTGCCGCTGCACAGCGTCAATGTGATGGGGGTGGAGTGGGCGTTCCAGGCCTGCACATCGATGACGGAGCCCTGCGGGCGACGCGAAGGGCGGTACGCGGGCGCCACGCCAGGCAGCAGGATGAGCGACCCCGGCGATTCCACGCGTCAGTACGACCAGGGGCTGATGCTGCCGCGGCTCACCGCCAGCGCCCTGCTGGAGCGCGTCGAGCCTACTCGCGCGGCAGCGGCAGCCCGCTGAAGCGCTTCACCGTTCGCAGCACGAAGCTGGAGTTGACGTCGGCCACGCCGTTCTCGTTGAGCAGGCGGTCGAGCAGGAAACGCGAGAAATGGTCGAGGTCCTCGACCACCACGTGCAGCAGGTAATCCATGTCGCCGGTGAGCGCATGGCAGGCCACCACTTCGTCCCAGCCGTCGACGGCCGCGGCGAAGCGTTCCACCGGCGCCGAGCCGTGCTTTTCCAGCTGCACGCGCACGAATGCCTGCAGGCCCAGGCCGATGCGTTCTGCATCGACCTCGGCGCGGTAACCGCTGATGACGCCATCGCGTTCCAGCCGCTGCACCCGGCGCAGGCAGGCCGACGCCGACAGGTGCACGCGCTCGGCGAGTTCGGCGTTGGTGAGCCGTCCGCCGCGCTGGAGTTCGGCGAGGAGGTGGAGGTCGATGCGGTCGAGCGGCGTGGTGGACATCCGTTGCGTGTTCCCGGCAGTTGACGCAACGATCGTGCGCTTCCCCGTGCGCCGCGCGCAACTTCGCAATCCTGTTGCGTGGCGGTGGCGGTAGTCTGGCGGTCTACGCCTTCGAAGGGGAGCGCGCCATGAATGCCGTCACCACCGCACCGCGCCGGGTCGAGAACCTGCATACCGACAAGGGCAAGGTGCCGGTCTATGCCACCGGCATCGTCGAACAGCCCTGGGAGGGCTACAGCGACGACGACCACGCCACCTGGGCGACGCTGTACGCACGCCAGCGCGAGCTGCTGGTCGGCCGCGCCTGCAACGAGTTCCTCGATGCGCAGGATGCGATGGGGATGACGCCCGACCGGGTGCCGAAGTTCGCCGAACTCAACATCGCGCTCGAAGCCGCCACCGGCTGGACGCTGATCGGCGTCGAAGGCCTGCTGCCGGAACTCGACTTCTTCGACCACCTGGCCAACCGCCGCTTCCCGGTGACCTGGTGGATCCGCCGCCCCGACCAGATCGACTACATCGAGGAGCCCGACCTCTTCCACGACCTGTTCGGCCACGTGCCGCTGCTGATGAACCCGGTGTTCGCCGACTACATGGAGGCGTACGGACGCGGCGGGGTGAAGGCGCATGGCATCGGCGCCGACGCGCTGCAGAACCTCACCCGGCTGTACTGGTACACGGTGGAGTTCGGCCTGATCGCCACTCCGGAAGGCCTGCGCATCTTCGGCGCCGGCATCGTGTCGTCGAAAGGCGAGAGCATCCACGCCCTCGACAGCGCCGCGCCCAACCGCATCGGCTTCGACCTCGAGCGGATCATGCGCACGCGCTACCGCATCGACACCTACCAGAAGACCTATTTCGTCATCGACAGCTTCGAACAGCTGATGGACGCGACGCGGCCGGACTTCACCCCGATCTACGCGCGCCTGGCCACGCAGCCATCGCTGCCTGCCGGTGAAGTGCAGGCCGGCGACCGCGTGTTCCAGCGCGGCAGCGGGGAAGGCTGGGCCACCGACGGCGACATCTGAGGCCTCGCGCGCGGAACGTGTCCACGTCCGCGCGCGGTTGTCCACCCCGGGTGTTGATGGGCCGTGCATGCGCCAGCGGGCACACTGGTGCGCCCCGCGATAGCCGGATGCCATGCTTGCCACCTGTCTGGCCTGCGCGCTTGCGCAGGCAAGTTCCGTCGCCCCCCTCGATCCGGACGTTCCCGCCACCGATGTCCGCACGCTGGACCGCGTGGTGGTGGAAGGCACCCGCCTGCGTGGCGTGAGCGCGTTCGATACGCCCGCGTCCACCGCGACCATCGACCTGCGCGACGGCGCCGAAGGTACCGGTGCCGACGTTTCCGAAGTGCTGCGTGGCGTGCCCGGCCTGCTGGCGCGCAACCGCCAGAACCTCGCCCAGGACACCCAGCTGTCGATCCGCGGCTTCGGCTCGCGGGCCACGTTCGGCGTGCGCGGCGTGCGCCTGTACGTCGACGGCATCCCCGCGTCGATGCCGGACGGACAGGGCCAGTTGTCGCACTTCAGCCTCGCCGGCGGTGACCGCATCGACGTGATCCGCGGGCCGTTCTCCGCACTCCACGGCAACTCGTCGGGCGGCGTGGTCGAGATGTTCAGCGAGGACGGCCAGGCCGGCGACCCCTGGCGCGTGCGCGCCAGCGTCGGCCGCAACGACAGCCACACGCTGGCGGCGCAGCTGCTGGGCGAAGGGGCGGGCGGCATCGGCTACAACTTCGCGCTGTCGCGCTACGACACCGACGGCTGGCGCGACCACAGCGCCGCGCGCCGCGACATCGCCAACCTCAAGCTGCACAAGGACCTGGGCGAACGCCGCCGACTGGACGTGGTCGCCAACTGGATCGATGTCGACGCGCAGGATCCGCTCGGGCTCACCGCCGAGCAGGCGCGCGAGAACCCGCGCCAGGCGGTCGGCGTCGCCCACCAGTACGACACCCGCAAGACCATCCGCCAGCAGCAGCTCGGCGCGACCTACGAGCATGGCCTCGGCGATGCGCAGACCGTGCGCGTGCGCGCCTACGGCGGCGACCGCAACGTGGTGCAGTTCCTGCCGATCCCGCCGGCGCCGCAGAACAACAGCGCCCTGCACGCGGGCGGCGTGATCGACCTCGACAACCGCTACGACGGCATCGATGCGCGCTGGACCTGGGAGGGCGCGCTGGCCGGTGCACCGCTGGAGGTCACCGTGGGCGCGAACCTGGACCGCCAGCGCCAGCATCGCCGTGGTTTCGAGAACTTCGTCGGTGACCAGGTCGGCGTGCGCGGCGGCCTGCGTCGCGACGAGCGCAACACGCTGGAAAACGCCGACGGCTACGCGCAGACGTGGTGGCGGTTCGCGCCGCAATGGTCGCTGCTGGCCGGGGTGCGCCACAGCGAGGTGCAGTTCGAATCCGACGACCGCTACGTGACCGGTGCCAACCCCGACGACAGCGGCCGCGTGCGTTACCGGCAGACCGCGCCGGTGGCCGGGCTGGTATTCGCGCCCGCCGACGCGCTGCGCTTCTATGTCTCCGCCGGCCGTGGCTTCGAGACGCCGACCTTCAACGAGCTGTCGTACCGCGCCGACGGTGGCGCCGGACTGGCGTTCGGCCTGCAGCCTGCGGTCAGCGACAACCTCGAGGCCGGAGTGAAGTGGCGCGGCGCGCCGGGCTGGTCGGCGGAAGCCGCGCTGTTCCGCGCCGACACCGACAACGAGCTCGCCGTGGCCCGCAACGCCGGTGGCCGCAGCAGCTTCCGCAACGTCGGCCAGGCACGCCGGCAGGGCGCGGAAGCCGCGTTCGCGATGCCGCTCGGCGAGGCGTTCGACCTGCAGCTGGCCTGGACCTGGCTGGATGCGACCTTCCGCAGCGATTACCTGATCTGCCAGGGCGCCGGCTGCACGGTGCCCAATACGCTGGTGCCGGCCGGCACCCGCATCCCCGGCGTCGCCGAGCAGCAGTTGTATGCACGGCTCAACTGGCGGCACGGGCCGTGGTCGGCGGCGATCGAGGGCGAGGCGCTCGGCGATGTCACCGTCAACGACCTCGGCAGCGAAGGCGCGTCGGGCTACGGCCTGCTGCACCTGTCCGGTGGCCGCGACTGGCGCACCGCGACCGGCACGCTGCGTGCGTTCGCGCGCCTCGACAACGTGTTCGACCGCCAGCACATCGGTTCGGTGATCGTCAACGAAGGCAACGGCCGCTTCTATGAGCCCGGCGTCGGCCGCCAGCTGACGGTCGGCCTGCAGTGGAACTGGGACCGGATGCGCTGAGGGCTCGGGCCGGTCAAAGACCCTCCACCCGCCGGGCCGTATCGGACCGGCGGGGTATCATGGCCGGCCCCGCGGCGCAGGCGCTGCGGGCCTTCCGTCTTCCTGACAGCGAGTCGCGCCGTGTCCGTTTTCGCACATCTTGAACAGGTTCCAGGCGATCCGATCCTGGGCCTGACCGAGGCCTTCAATGCCGATGCCCGACCCGGAAAGGTCAACCTCGGCGTGGGCATCTATTACGACGAGGCCGGCCGCATCCCGCTGCTGCGTGCAGTTGATGCCGTGCAGCGTCGGCTGGCCGAGGAGGGCGCTGCGCGCGGCTATCTGCCGATCGACGGCCTGCCCGCCTACACCCGCGCCACCCGTGAGCTGCTGTTCGGCGTGGACTCGCCGCTGCTCGCCGCCGGGCGCGTCACCACCGCGCAGACCGTGGGCGGCAGCGGTGCGCTGCGCACCGGCGCCGAACTGCTGAAGCATTCGCTGCCGACCGCGCGCATCGCCATCAGCAACCCGAGCTGGGAAAACCACCGCGCGGTGTTCGGTGCGGTCGGCTTCGAGGTGCTCGACTACACCTACTTCGACGCCGAGCGCCATGGGCTCGACTTCGACGGCATGCTCGCCGACCTGCGCAGGCTCGAGGCCGGCACCGTGGTGCTGCTGCACGCCTGCTGCCACAACCCGACCGGCGCCGATCTCGATGTCGGGCAGTGGCGGCAGGTCATCGCCGTGCTCGCCGAGCGCGCGCTGGTGCCCTTCATCGACATCGCCTACCAGGGCTTCGACAAGGGCATCGACGAGGACTCCGCGGCGATCCACCTGCTGGCGGAATCGGGCATCAGCAACTTCATGGTGGCGAGCTCGTACTCGAAGTCGTTCTCGCTGTATGGCGAACGCACCGGCGCGCTGTCGGTCGTGTGCGCCGATGCCGACGAGGCGCGCCGGGTGCAGTCGCAGGTCAAGCGGCTGATCCGCGCCAACTATTCCAGCCCGCCCTCGCACGGCGCGATGCTGGTGTCGGGCGTGCTCAACGATCCGGAACTGAAGCTGATGTGGGAGCAGGAGCTGGGCGAGATGCGCACGCGCATCCACGCGCTGCGCGCCGGGCTGGTGGCACGTCTCGACGCGCAGGGCGCCGGGCGCTTCGCCTTCATCAACGACCAGGCCGGCATGTTCTCGTACTCGGGCCTGAGCCGCGCACAGGTGGACCGCCTGCGCGACGAGTTCGCGATCTATGCGGTGGGCACCGGGCGCATCTGCGTGGCCGCGCTCAACGACCGCAACCTCGAGTACGTGGCCGAGGCCATCGCAAAGGTCGCCGACTAGCGATCCTGCAGGCGGTGGCGCCGTCGCCCGGCGCCGCACGCCCGGCGGATGAAGAACAGCGCGATCCCGCCGGGGATCGCGTACTGCACCAGCAGCTGCAGGCTGCCGCGGATCCATTCCCGGATCCGCTGGCGGACCAGTGCCTGGTCGATCCACGGATCATGGTCGCGCCAGCCCACCCACAGGCAGGCCGGCAGCACCAGCGCCAGCACGACATACAGCGCCAGCCTGCGACGGCGCGCTCCGGGTGACATTGCCGGCTCCTGCAACGGGAATGCCGCCAGCCTCGCGTTCCGCGTCAACGCCGCCCATGGCCGGAGGTCATCGCCTCGACCTGCCGGAAGTCACTTTCGGCGGCGATGGCATTGCCGGCGCTGCGCCGGCGTCGCAGCATGGCGACATGCCCGAGACCCTGCGCTCCCTGCTGCATCCGCTGCACCTGGCCGGGCTGTGCACGCTGGCAGCGGTGGCTATGTCGCTGCGCTGGATCGCCGGTGCGCATCCGGCGCTTGCATGGACGCTGCTGGGCGCGTTCGCGATCGCCCAGCTCTCGCACGATGCGGTCAGGCGGCGTTCGCCGCGCGCGGCCGATGCCCTGTTGCTGCTGATGCCGGTGCTCGCCTTGCTGCTGCTCTGGATCAACCCGCGCGTGGGCACCGCCCAGGTGCTGCTGGTGATCTGGACCGCGGTGGTCGCCTCGCACTGGTCGGCACGCGCGCTGCTGGCGGCGATCGTGCTGAGCGGCGTGGGGCAGTACCTGCTGATGCTCGACTACGGACACTCCGCGCCGTTGACCGTGACCCTGCTCTACACCGGCTTCCAGGGCTTTGCCGCGGTGACCGCGTGCGCATTGCGCAACGCCGAGAACAGCCGTGACGCGCTGGTGCGGGTCAATGCCGACCTGCTGGCCACCCGCGCACTGCTGGCCGACAGCGCGCGCGACAGCGAACGGGTGCGGGTGGCGCGCGAGCTGCACGATGTCGCCGGCCACACGCTGACCGCGCTCACCCTCAACCTGCGCGCGCTGGCCAGCGACCCGCAGCTGGGCGGACGCGCGGAGCTCAAGGTCGCGCAGCAGCTGTGCGGTGAGCTGATGGGCGATATCCGCGGGGTGGTGCAGGCGATGCGCGATGGCGGCGGGCTCGATCTCACCAATGCACTGCACGCGCTGGCGGCGCCGTTCCCGCGCCCGCGGCTGGCACTGGAGATCGCACCGGACCTGCGCATCCGTGATCCGGCATTGGCGGAGGCGGTGCTGCGGATGGTGCAGGAGGCGTTGACCAACAGCGCCCGCCACGCCGATGCGACGACGCTCAACGTCAGCCTCGTGCAGCGCGAGGCCTGCCTGCGGGTGGCGATCGAGGACGACGGCCACCTCCATGGCGTGGTGCGCGAGGGCAACGGCCTGGCCGGGATGCGCGAACGGATTGACGCGCTTGGTGGCCACCTGGCGCTGGCAACGGGAGCACGCGGTGCGCTGCGCATCGAGGCGGAGCTGCCGGCATGAGTGCGCTGCGGGTCGCGCTGGCCGATGACCAGGCGCTGGTGCGCGCCGGACTGCGTGCGTTGCTGGAGCGGCTGGGCATCTTGATCGCCCTCGAGGCCGACGACGGTGCGGCGCTGCTCGCGCAGTTGGCGGACACGCCGGTCGACGTGGTGCTCAGCGACATCCGCATGCCTGGCGTCGACGGCATCCACGCCCTGCAGGCACTGCGCGCACGTGGCGATGCCACGCCGGTGCTGCTGTTGACCACCTTCGACGACAGCGAATTGCTGCTGCGTGCGGCCGAGGCCGGCGCGCAGGGCTTCCTGCTCAAGGACGCGGCGCCCGAAGACCTGTTCGATGCGATCACCCGCGTGGCCGCAGGCGAGACCCTGCTGCAGCCGGTCAGCACCGACCCGGTGCGGGCGCGCTTCCACTTCCGCGACGACCGCGCGCCGGTCGACAGCTTCAACCCGCGCGAGGTGGCCATCCTGCGCCTGCTGGCCGGTGGCTACTCCAACCGCGAGATCGCGCGCAGCCTGTTCCTCGCCGAAGGCACGGTGAAGAACTACGTGTCGGTGATCCTGGACAAGCTCGGCACCCGCGACCGCACGCGCGCGGTGCTGAAGGCGATCACCCTGCGGGTGATCTGAGCAGCCTGCGCACGCATGCGCGGAGGCGTGCCGGGTGGCGGCCGCAAGGATGCGGGCGATAATGCCGGCCCCGCCGCCGTGGAGTGCGTCATGTCCCAGACCTCGTTGACCCGTTTCCTGATCGAGGCGCAGCGCGCCGGCCAGCTCAACCCGGAGCTGCGGCTGCTCATCGAGGTCGTCGCCCGCGCCTGCAAGCGGATCTCGGTCGCGGTGGGCAAGGGCGCGCTGGGCGGCGTGCTCGGCGATGCGGTCGCCGGCGACGGTGGCGACAGCATCAACGTGCAGGGCGAGGCGCAGAAGAAGCTCGACGTGCTGTCCAACGAGATCCTGCTCGAGGCCAATGCCTGGGGCGGACACCTCGCGGCCTGCGCGTCGGAGGAGATGGACCACTGCCAGCCGATTCCCGATGCGTTCCCGCGCGGCAACTACCTGCTGGTGTTCGACCCGCTCGACGGCAGCAGCAACATCGACGTCAACGTCTCGGTCGGCACGATCTTCTCGGTGCTGCGCGCACGCGACGATGGCCCGGCCGAGGACGCGCACTTCCTGCAGGCCGGGAGCGAGCAAGTCGCCGCGGGCTACTGCATCTACGGGCCGAGCACGATGCTGGTGCTGACCGTCGGCCACGGCACCCATGCGTTCACCCTCGACCGCGAGCAGGGCTCGTTCGTGCTGACCCGGCGCGACATCCAGGTGCCGGTGGCGACGAAGGAATTCGCCATCAACATGTCCAACCAGCGCCACTGGGACGCGCCGATGCAGGCCTACGTCAGCGACCTGCTGGCCGGCAGGGAGGGCCCGCGTGGCAAGGACTTCAACATGCGCTGGGTCGCATCGATGGTGGCCGACGTGCATCGCATCCTCACCCGTGGCGGCATCTTCATCTATCCGTGGGACCGCAAGGATCCGTCCAAGCCGGGCAAGCTGCGGCTGATGTACGAGGCCAACCCGATGGCGATGCTGATCGAGCAGGCCGGTGGCGCCGCCACCGACGGCCGTCGCCGCATCCTCGACATCGAACCGGGCGAACTGCACCAGCGCGTGCCGGTGTTCCTCGGCTCGCGCGAGGAAGTGGAAGCCGCGACGCGCTACCACCTCGAGCACGACGCGCGCGGCTGACGCGTTGCACGGGGTCGGGCCGTCGGCGATGCTGGCGGCCCGCCCCGCACACGCAGCCCGCATGGACGACCGCCACGCCTCTGCCGTCGACGACTTCATCGAGGTTGTGCCCGCCGCGCTGGACGCGGCCAGCTGCGTCGCGATCGTCGAGCGCATGCGCGCGAGCGACGCGCTGTCGCCGGGGCAGGTCGGCGGTGGCGTGTTCCCGGACCTCAAGCACAGCCGTGATCTGTCGCTCGCCGGGCGCGCGGACTGGGCCGATGTCGACCAGGCGCTCAATGTCGCCGTGTATGCCGGCTTGCTGGCCTACGTGCGCCGTTATCCGCAAGCGTTGATCGCACCGCTGATGCTGCAGCAGCCGGATGGCCGCGGTGGTTTGCGCCGGCTGTCCGCCGACGACCTCGCGGCGATGGACGACACCGCACTGGGCGCACTCGTGCGCACCTGCCTGCGTCCCGGGGCGGTGAACCTGCAGTGGTATCGCGATGGCGAGGGCGGATATCCGTACTGGCACTGCGAGCTGTATCCGCGCGATGCGCAGTGCGAAACGCTGCACCGGCACCTGTTGTGGACGATCTACCTCAACGACGGCTTCGACGCCGGCGAAACCGAGTTCATGTTCCAGCGTCGCAAGGTGTCGCCGCATGCCGGCGACCTGCTGATCGCGCCGACCGCGTTCACCCATACCCATCGCGGCAACCGCCCACAGGGCGGCGACAAGTTCATCGCCACCAGCTGGATCCTGTTCCAGCGCGCCGAGCAGCTCTACGGCGGTTGAGCGCCTGCGGAAGCGTACTGTGCGGCCTCAGGCCGGGCTCGGGTGGTTGAGCACCAGCCAGTACAGGCCGACCTGCTTCACCGCGCCGACGAACTGCTTGAAATCGATCGGCTTGCGGATATAGCTGTTGACGCCGAGCGCATACGCTGCCTCGATGTCGAACGGTTCGCTGCTGGTGGTCAGCACCACCACCGGCAGGGTGCGGGTGCGCGGGTCGGCACGGATCGCCTGCAGCACCTCGCGGCCATCCACTTTGGGCAGGTTGAGGTCGAGCAGCACGATCGAGGGCAGGTCATCGGCGTCGCGATGCGCATGGGCGCCGCGGGCGAACAGGTAATCGAGCGCCTCCACGCCATCGCGCACCACCACCAGCGGGTTGGCGATCTTCGCCTCGGCGAAGGCGATGCGGGTGAGTTCAACGTCGTCGGGGTTGTCCTCGACCAGCAGGATTTCCTTCTCAGTCATGCGCGTCGTCGTCCTCGCTGTCGTGGGCGGCCGGCAGGTCGATGTGGAACACGCTGCCGACGCCCGGTGTCGACTCGGCCCAGATGCGGCCGTCGTGGCGTTCGACGATGGCCTGCGCGATCGCCAGCCCAAGGCCGTCACCGCCGCCCTGTTCGCTGCCGTGCAGGCGCTGGAACGGTACGAATACGCGGTCAGCGTAACGCATGTCGAAACCGCTGCCGGTGTCCTCCACCGCCACCAGCAGGCGCCCGCCTTCGCGATGCCCGCGCACGCCGATGCGGATGTCATCGCGCGAACGCGAGAACGTCCAGGCGTTGTGCAGCAACCGGTCCATCAGCTGCTTGAGCTGGCGCTCGTCGCCCTGCACCCAGAGGTCGGACTGCACGTCGATGTCGGCCTGCGGGCCCGGCTGCAGGTCCTGCAGTTCCGCCAGGCTCCATTCGGCGAGCATCCCGAGGTCCACGCGCTCCAGGCGCAGCGGTGCACGGTCGACGTAGGACAGCTGCAGCAGCTTCTCGATCAGGCCCTCCATGCGCCCGGCGGCGTCGTGGATGCGCCCCAGGTAATCGCGTGCCTGCGCGTCCAGCGCGCCCTCGTACTGGTTGACCAGCACCTGCGCGTAGCCGGTGATCGCGCGCAGCGGCGCACGCAGGTCGTGCGAGATGCCATGCGCGAGATGCTCCTCGCGCTTGCGCATGCGCGCGATCGCGGCCTCGCTGCGCGCGAGCAGCTCGGACAACTCATCGGACTGCGGGGCACCGGGGCCGGGAGACATGGGACGCATTCCGTTGACGCGGAAAGCCGCGAGTGTACCGATGCCGGGTCACCGCGGCGTGGACGCACATGGTGGGCCACGGGCGGAACGGTCGGATCAATCAGAACAGCTCGCCCTGTGGCGATGCCTCGCGTGGTGGCACGAACAGGTCGGTGCGCAGCGGTGGCAGGCCCGCGAAGCCCAGCGCGCGCCGCGCACGATTGAACCGCGCACGGATCAGGTCGGCGAACGGACCTTCGCCGCGCATGCGGGTGCCGTAGCCGCTGTCGTAGTCGCGCCCGCCCCGCATCTGCTGCACCAGGCTCATCACGTGTGCGGCGCGCTGTGGATAGTGCAGTTCGAGCCATTCGCGCCAGAGCTGCTTGAGCTCGTGCGGCAATCGCAGCAGCACGTATCCGGCGGACATCGCGCCGGCATCGCGCGTGGCTTCGAGGATGGCCTCGAGCTCATGATCGCTGATCATCGGGATCACCGGCGCCACCAGCACGCCGGCGGGTACGCCGGCCTCCGCCAGCCCGCGGATCGCACGCAGGCGTGCATGCGGTGCGGCGGCGCGTGGTTCCATCCGCGCGGACAGCCGGTTGTCGAGCGTGGTCACCGACAGGTGCACCTCGACCAGTCCACGCGCGGCCATCGGTGCCAGCAGGTCGAGATCGCGCAACACCAGCGCGCTCTTGGTGACGATATGCACCGGCTGCCCGGCCTGCGCGCAGATCTCGAGGCAGGCGCGGGTGATGTTGCGCTCGCGCTCGATCGGCTGATAGCCGTCGGTGTTGATGCCCAGCGCGATCGGCGAACACACGTAGCCGGGTTTTCCCAGCTCGGCGCGCAGGCGTTCGGGAGCGTTGACCTTGGCGAACAGGCGGGTTTCGAAATCGAGTCCCGGCGAAAGGTCCAGGTACGCATGCGAGGGACGTGCGAAGCAGTACACGCAGCCGTGCTCGCAGCCCCGATACGGGTTCACCGACTGGCTGAAGCCGACGTCCGGCGACTGGTTGCGACTGATGATGCTGCGCGCGGTCTCCTCGGTGACGTGGGTGCGCAGCGGTGCCGGCTGGAAGGTCGGATCGTCCTCGCGCAGGCTGTCCCAGCCGTCATCGCAGGCCTGTGCGCTGCGGCGTTCGAACCGCCCCTCGACCCACGAGGCGGCGCCACGGCCCTTGATCGGGCCGCTGCCTGGAATGCGCAGCTTGCCGTGGGGTCCCAGTGTGGTCATGGCGGCGATTGTGCCCGGGCGGCGTCTCAGCCCATGCGACGGCGCTGAATGCGCTCCGGGATCGAGGATGGCCGGCTGCAGCCGTGGGCGGCGTTGGTTCCCCTGCCGGTACGCGTCCGAACGGTCGCGCCCGGGCGACGCGATGCGGACCGGCGTCTGCGGGGGAAATGGATGTGAGCAACAACGAGGTGGGACGCTGCTGCGTGGTCTGGTTCGGCCAGCCGGGCAGCATGGAGCGCAGCACGCTGGCCGCTGGCGGCTGGCAGTTGCGGGTGGTGGCCGGCGATGCGCCGGCACGGATCGGGCTGCGTGGCGGGGACCGGGTAATCGGCCTGGTCGACCTGCGCGCGCTCACCGACGAGCAGGTGGCGCCGCTGGCGCGGCTGCTCGAGGCGCATTCCGAACTGCCGTTGATCGCCCTGGATGGCAGCCGTGCGGTGGAACACCATCCCGCGCTCGAGCGGATCCTCGCCCGCTGTGGCGAACGCCTGGTGTCGCCGGTGAACCCGGCGCAGCTGGCACAGGCGCTCGCGGCGTGCGAGCGCAACCGGGCCGACAATGCCGGCGACATCGAACGCCTGGTGGGTGCCAGCCGCCCGATGCTCGAGGTCCGCGCCACCGTGCACCGTTATGCGCGGGTGGACCTGCCGGTGCTGATCACCGGCGAAACCGGTACCGGCAAGGAACTCGCCGCGCGCGCGCTGCACGATCTTTCCGCGCGGCGCTGGCGGCCGTTCGTCGCGGTGAACTGCGGGGCGTTGTCACCATCGCTGGTGCAGTCGGAGCTGTTCGGCCACGAGCGCGGCGCCTTCACCGGCGCCAACGCGCGCCGGCTGGGCCTGTTCGAGACCGGCAACGGCGGCACCGTATTCCTCGACGAGGTCGGCGATCTTCCCGCCGATGCCCAGACCAGTCTGCTGCGGGTGCTGCAGGAGGGCACGCTGGAGCGGGTCGGCAGCAACCAGTCGGTGCTCGTCGACGTGCGCGTGCTCGCCGCCACGCACGTTGACCTCGAGCAGGCCGTCGAGCAGGGCCGCTTCCGTCAGGACCTCTATTACCGGCTCGACGTGCTGCGCCTGGACATGCCACCGCTGCGCGTGCGCGGCGACGACATCGAGCTGCTGGCACGACGTGCGCTGGATGAATTCCGCGAACTCCACCAGGTACGTGCGCGTGGGTTCGACCCCGATGCGCGCCGCGCCATGCGTGCGCATGCCTGGCCCGGCAACGTGCGCGAGCTGCTCAACAGGGTGCGCCGCGCGGCGGTGGTCACCGAGCAGGAGCTGATCCGCGCCGCCGACCTGCACCTGGCCGACCCGACGCTGCAGCCGGCGATCTGCCTCGACGACCGGCGCGAACACGCCGAGCGCCAGGCGGTGCTGGATGCGCTGCGCGCGTGCGGCTACAACGTCAGCGAGTGCGCGCGGCGGCTGCGGGTGTCGCGGGTGACGGTGTACCGGCTGTGCCGCAAGCACCAGCTGCAGTTGGCGGCGCTGCGCTGAGCGCTCGCAAACGGGGATGGTCCCCGCACCGGTGCGAGGGCCGGGCGCGGATGTCGCACCCGGGCCTCGGCCGAGGTGCTACAGCATGTACGGCAGCTTGAAGGTCAGCGAGAAGTCCGGCGCGTCGGGCGTCAGGCCGATACCGAGGATGCCGACCAGGGTGGTGTTCGGGTTCAGGGCGTGGGTGACGCCGAGGTTGAACATCGCCGCGTTGCCATCGCTGCCGATCACCTTGCGCCACACATCGCCTTCGTAGCGGGTGCGTGCGCGCGCGGCGAGGCGGTCGCTGAAGGAAATGCTCAGGCTGGTGCGTTCGTTGAAGGCGAAGGCGACGCCGGCACCGAAGAAGTACGCATCGCCCAGCCGCACATGGCCCGGATTGACCGTCTCCGGATTGTTGTCGAGGTCGTCGAACGAGCCGGAGAACGTGCGCGTGTAGCCGACGTTGCCGAACAGGATCGCCGGGTCGGTGGTCTTCACCGCCGACAGGCCCACCGTGGCTGCCCACAGGCCGTTGCCGGTGGGCTGTTCCTCCGGCACCGCGAAGCGGATGAAGTCGTCGTCGTCACGCTCGAGGATGCGCCAGTTGATGCCGTAGGGTTCGCGTCCGGTCGGCGCGGTCACGCCGAGGTTGAGCACGGTGTCGGGCCAGATGCCGCGTTCGTTGAACAGCTTGTAGTTGGCACTCAGCGACACATCGCCGATGCCGTGCCCGCTGGTGCGTTCCTGGGCGATGCTGGCCGCGGCGCCACCGGCGCCGCCTTTCTGGTAGACCGTGCGCCGTGCGAGGTAGGGCACGTCCAGGTTCAGGGTCAACCGGGGGTTGAGGCCCCAGCGCGCGGCGAAGTTGTAGTTGAGCGTGTCGGACTCGACGTTCTCGATCGCGATGTTGCCGAGGAAGATCGCGTCCAGGGCAAGGAAGCCGTTGAGCGTCAGCTGCTTGCGGTCGTACCGGGTGTAGGCAAGGCTGTTTTCCAGCACCAGGCGGCGGTCGAACAGGGCCTGGTTCTGCTGCTTCACGTCGGCGACGCTGCGGGTCTCGCGTCCTTCTTCCTGCGCGCGCCGTGCGTCCTCGGCGGTGCCGGCGTAGCCCTCCTCAGCGACGGCGGGCGCGGCCGGAGCGACGGGCGCGGCACGCGGGGGCGACGGCTGCGGCGCGGGGGCACTGGCCGCGGGCTGCGCGGCGATCGGCGCCGCCGGCGGCACGCGTCCCTCGATCCGGGCCTGCAGGGCCTGCATCTGCATGTCGAGTTCGCGCAGGCGCCGGACTTCCTGGGCATAGGCCGAGCGCATCTGGGTGAGCTGTTCCATCAGCCGGCGCATCTCTGCGCGGTCGGCATCGCTGGCCATCGTGGCCGGTGGTGGCACCTGCGCGGCTGCCGTGGAGGCCGCCAGCACCAGGGCGAGGCCGGCGGCGATGCGGCCGGCGCCATGGACGTTCCGATTGTTGTTCACTGCGCTCCCCCCCGGGACCGTACTCAGATGCCGACGCCGCGGTTCAGGCCGATGGCCTGCGCCACGTCGCGCTGCAGGTTGGCTGTCGCCGGCAGGCTCTGCCGGACCAGGTCGATCTGCAGCTGGTTGTGGATCTGCTGGCCGCTGGCGGCGAGCTGCACGCTCTGGCCGGCGCTGCCGGAGCGCAGCCATTGCATGGCCAGCCCCTGGCCATCCACCTGCAACAGCACCTGTGCCATGCCATCGGCCACGCCGGCGCTGACCTGCATGCCGGACGCGGACGCGGTGCGGGTGGCGGCCTCCTGCGGCGCCGAAGGTGCGGGCGCCTCGCCTTCGCGGACCCGCAGCGCGGTGACGTTGCTGACCGCGTTGTGGTCGCCGGCCACCTGCACGCTCTGCACCAGTCCGGACACGTTGGCCAGGCCGGCCGCATCCACGGTCGCGCCACTGGCGGCGACCGGCAACGGGGCATCGGCAGCGGTGATGCTGACGGTTGGCTCGAAGCTCAGCGTCGGCGTACCGCCGGCGGAAAAATCCATGCCCAGTTGCAGGGCGCCCTGCAGGGTCTGGCCGGACGTGGTTTGCCAGACCGAGGTCATGGTGACGCCGAACCAGGCCACCAGGTCGTTGCCGACGACGTAGCGGCCGCGCATGTCACCGAGCTCGGCATCGGATATTTCGGACAGCGGAGCGCGCGCGGGAACGGGTTCCGGCGGCGCAGCCACGGCGGGGGCGCCTGCAAGCAGCAGGGCGAGGCACCAGGTGGCGGTGTTCATGGCGTTACTCCATCAGAACAGGTCGGCGTGACTGAAACCGAAGTCGATGAGCTCGGCGTCGGTGATCGGCCCCTGCCGTGCGTACAGGGTTCGCGCGCTGGGGCGCGACATCGGCTCCAGCAGCACGGTGTTGCGGTCGAAGTCGCTCCCTATCACGACAAACACGGCGCGTGACGGCCACGACTCCAGGAATTCCCCCATTGGCACACTGCGGTTGCCGAGGATGGGATCGCCCACCTCGACGTTGTCGCCCACCACCTGCTTGAGCACGACGAAGTGGCGGAAGCCACGCACGTCCACCAGCACGATGCCGGGAACACGCAACGAGCGCAGGCGGGATTCATCGATCCGGTAGCCGCGCCCCCGCATGCCCAGGGCTTCCACGTAACGCTTGATGTCGAGCAGCGAGAACCCGCGTTGCTGCACCACCACCGGGTCGGCCACGCGCATCATTCCTTCGATGACGGTCGCCTCGTTGGCATCGAGGCCGTAGGCGTGACGTAGCAGCGTTGCGAGTGCGGCGGCGCCGCAGCTGTAGTCCGTCTGCTGCCGCACGAGGTGCCGATAGCGCGCCTCGAGCATGCTCTCCACCGGTGCCCGGTAGATCGCGCCGTTGGGCAACACGCCGCTGAAGGCGATCTCCGCGGCCGGCGCCTGGCCCATGCCGGCGACGAGGATGGCACTGGCTGCGAGCACGCGGATCCGTGTGCGGGCTGACATCGACGACTCCTGGAAGGGAAAGCCCCGCTCCGGGGGGAGTGGAGCGGGGCTTTCGGGAACCCGGCTACAGGGGACGCCGGGCTTGACGCACTTGCTCCGTGGGGAAACTCAGGAGGCGATGCGGTTACTCGCCGCCACCGCCGCCGCCACCGTTGCCACCCGGCTGTGCAACCGCGAGCGCGAGGCTGTTGGACTGCAGGTTGCCGGTGCCCGCGGCGATGTTGACCCCGATGTTGCCGGAGGCACCGCTGAAGGCCGAACCATCGAGGCTGGCGGTATTGGTGGACTGCACGTCAACCTCGTACAGCAACGTGCCGGCGCCGCTCAGGCTGGCATCGAGCTCGAGCTCGGACAGGTCGATGATCCCCTCCTCGTCGGTGTCGAAGGCAAGACCGCCGACGCCGTCGCGGTACGGGTTGTCGACTGCACCCTGCATCTCGCTGTCGAGATCGATGTGACCCAGGCGCGGACCACTCTCATGGTTGCCGTCGTTCTCGTCGGCACCCCAGGAGTCCGGATACATGTTGGCCTGCTGGTAGGCGTTGCCGCGGCCGGCGTACGCGAGCTCGGCGCCATCACCGGCCGAGATCGTGCCGTTCAGGCTGAAGTCCGAATCGACTTCGCGGGTCTCGGTCATGCCCATGTTGTTGGTCACGTTGCCGGTCGACACCTGGTCGGACGCCACCGAGGCCTGCGCATAACCGGCGACGGACACCGACGCTGCCAGCGAATTGCGCTGGGCGTTGTTGTTGCCGGCGGCGATGTTGACTGCGATGTTGCCGCTGGCGCCGTTGAAAGCGTTGCCGCCCATGTTGGCGTCGTTGGTCACGCCTTCGTTGTCGGTGGCGTTGTTGGCACCGAGCTGGTTGTTGAAGATCTCGGCGTCGGACATGCCGAAGCTGAACGCGGCGTCGGCAGCCGACAGCGCGGCGGCGTTGTCCTGGGCGTTGTTGTCGCCCGCGGCCACGTTGAAGCCGAGGTTGCCCGAAGCGCCCGACGCTGCGTCATCGGAGATCGACGCGTCGTTGGCCAGCATGTCGTTGTTGCCTTCGTTGTTGACGATGGTCTGGCGGCCGTCCACCACGGCGATCGCCGCGGAGTCGACTTCCAGGTCACCGCTCAACGCGATGTCGCCACTGAAGCTGATGTCGGAATCCAGCGAGAGGTTCTTCGACAGGTAGACCGTACGACCGTGCTCGTTGCGCTCGCGACGGATGTTGGAGTCGACGTTGACGTTCTCTTCTTCCTGGTGCACGCGCTGGTAGACATCGAGCTCCTGCGATACATCCAGACTCACGTTCTCGTCGTACGAACGGTTGTCCTCGCGGCTGATTGACTCGTCGTAGCTGCGGTCTTCGGTATAGGTGCGGTCTTCGACGTAGGAGCGATCCTCTTCATAGCTGCGATCGTCGCTCAGCGCGATGTCGACGGTGGTGCTCAGGTCGGTGGTGTTGGTGTAGCTGTTGGTGACATCGTTGGTCCAGGTGTTGTCGACCGTATTGCTGACGTCATTCGTCATGGTGTTGTCGACGGTGTTGCTGATGTCATTCGTCCAGGTGTTGTCGACCGTGTTCGAAATATCGTCGTTGGTCGTCACCGTGTGATCGTGGACGATGTTCTCATCGATGTTGACGTCGCGGACGTAGGTGTCGGTGTAGTCATAGGTCTGGTTGATGTCGATTGCGCCACCGACGACCAGTTCACCACTGACGTCGACTTCGCCGGTTGCTTCGATATCCCCGCTGATGGAGATGTCGGTGTCGACAGCGGTGTTGACGTCGGCCCATGGGAGTTGCGGCTCGGCGGCGTTCGCTGCGAATGCGAAGGATGCAACAGCCAGTGCAAGCGCGGTCCGCTTCAGGTTGGTATTCATCTGGGTGTTCCTCTGTGTGTTCCTGCGAAGTGAATTCACGGTCCGGCCTGCACGGAAATCACCAGCGCGTTGTCCGTGGTGTTGCCTGCCCCCGCGATCTGGTTGAGCTGCAGGACCCCTTCGAACCCTTGCAGGGCGGTGCGCTCCACGGCGACATGTCGCTTCGCCGGGTCGCTGTCGTCCTGCGGGGTCGGGGCCCGCTGCCCTGCCGACGCGTAGTCCGCGGATGCCAACCACGCATCCCCGGCCTCGCGTATGCCCTGGTTGGCCAGCGTCGCGGTGACGACGTTGAGCTCGGCGTTCGCCGCGCCGCTGGCCTGGTTGATCGAAACAAGCCCGCCGGCGCCGCGGAATGCGTCGCCACCGATCACTGCCCGAGCCTCGTCGGGTCGCGAACCGCGGGTGTGGAAGTCGTTGCTGTACTGGCGCGCCGTGGCCGATGCATGGGCGCGGTCGCCCTCGGCGAAGCTGTGCAGGTTGGCCTGCAGGTTGTGGTCGCCGGCGGCCTGGTTGATCGCCATCGCGCCCTGGGCGCCGGCGAAGGCGCGCTCTTCGATGCGGCTCTCGGCCAGGTAGCCGAGCATTGCGGTGTACTCGTCGGCGGCCGCCAGGTGCGGCATGCCGGCCGCGCCGAGCAGCACGGCGACGGTGCCGCGGTACAGGGTGCGGGTGTGGCGCGACGCGCTCACGGGCCGCCCGCCTTGCCGCCCAGCATCGGGAACTGCGCCAGTGCGCCCTGCACGTGGTCGCCGATGCCGCGGGTGGTGTTACCCACCGCGCTCATCGGCACTCCGAGCGCACCCCCGAGGGCATTGCCGGTGCCATTGGCGTTGCCGCCGGGGCCGCTGCCGCCGAGCGTGGCCTGCAGCGGATCCTCGATGCGCTGGGCGAGCGGCACCGAGGCGCCGCTGGACGTGGCAGGGGCATCGGCCGCCAGCCCGGCGAAATCGGCGTCGCTGAGCTCACCGGTGCCGAGCGCGTTGCCGAGTTCCCGATTGGGCGTGGGGTCGGCGATGATCGCCATGCCCGGCGGCATTGGCCGGTAGGCCGGGCGGGCATGCACGTCGCGCAGCAGGGTGATCTCGCCCGGTCGCGCGTCCACGGCGCGCCTGGCGCCGGCGGCCGACGCCAGGCCGGGCACCATGAGCAGCAGGCCGGCGGCGATCGCGAGGGTGGATGTGCGCTGCATGGCGGAACTCCTTTCGGGTCCCACTGCCAACGCATACCGCGTGCCATCCTGATTTTCTGTTTGGGATCAATCAGTTATCGTTTTGCTGGCAGCCGGTGGCCGGTCCTGCCAGTAACACCGCTGGATCACCATCCGCAGGGCTAGCCGGCTACGGGCGCGGCAGCACGCCGTTTGCGGGGTGTTTCATCCGTGCAACACCCGCGGCCGGAGGTTTACACCGCGTGCTCACGCTGTGGCACGACCGTGCAAGCCGCTATCGTGTTGTGTCCTCCAAGGAGTCGCCCGATGCCGGATCTGCCCGAGTCGCTGCCCGTCGCCGCCGGCATGCCCGATCTCACCACCCTGCTGGTCGCCGGCTGGCTGCTCTATCTGGTCGTGCTGGGTGGCTGGATCGTGCTGCAGAAGCGCGAGCCGGTCGCCACGCTGAGCTGGCTGCTGGGGCTGGCCCTGCTCCCGTACATCGGCTTCCTCATCTACCACGTGTTCGGGCCGCAGAAGATCAAGCGCCACCGGCTGCGACGCGCGAGCAGCCGCAGCCAGCTCGATGCGAGCCACGACGCCTTCGGCGGGCACGCGGATGCGCGGGAACTGGCGCGGCTGGGGCAGGCCGCCAGTGGCCTCGCGCCCTCGGTGGCGCGCGAGGTACGGCTGCTGGTGGACGGTGGCGAGAAGTACGCAGCGCTGCTCGAGGACGTGCGCTCGGCGACGCAGCACATCCACCTCGAGTACTACATCTACCACTGCGACGAGATCGGCACCGCGCTGTGCGAAGCGCTGACGGAGCGCGCGAAGGCCGGCGTGCGCGTGCGCCTGCTGGTCGACGCGGTGGGTGCGGTCCGCGCGCGGCGCATGTTCCGCCCGCTGCTGGACGCCGGCGGCGAACTCGGGTGGTTCCACCCGACCCGCTTCGGCCGCGTCTGGCAGCGACCGTGGATCAACCTGCGCACCCACCGCAAGATCGTGGTGATCGATGGCCGCATCGCCTACACCGGCGGCATCAACATCAGCGACGACCACGACGACCGCAATCGCGACGACGCATTCCGAGACCTGCATGTGCGTCTGGAGGGCGACGTGGTCCGCCCCCTGCAGCGCGTCTTCACCGAGGACTGGATCTATGCCACCGGCCAGCGCGACTGCCTGAAGGAGATCGCCGCCCAGACCCCACACGCGGAGCCGCCGGGCGACATTGCCGCGCAGGTGGTGGCGTCCGGCCCGGATTCCGACTGGGAGGCCATCCACCGCGTGCAGGTCGGCGCGATCCACGCCTCGCGCAAGCGGGTGTGGTTGGCCACGCCCTATTTCGTGCCCGGCGAGGCCGCGCGCATGGCGCTGACCTCGGCCGCACTCGCCGGTCTCGACGTGCGGGTACTGCTGCCCAAGCGCAGCGATTCGGTGCTGGTCACCCACGCCGCACGTTCGTACTTCGACGAACTGATCGCTGCCGGCGTGCACGTCCACGAATACGGCCCGCGCATGCTGCATACCAAGGCCCTGCTGGTCGACGACGCCATCGCGATCTTCGGCAGCGCCAACTTCGACCATCGCAGCTTCCGCCTCAACTTCGAGGTCGCGGTGATGTTCGACGACCACGGTGTCGCTGCCCGCCTCGAGGAACACCTGCGGGGGGAGTTCGCGGATGCGCCCGAAGTCCAGCCCGCCAGCAAGCGGCCGCTGTTCACTTACCGGCTGCCGGAAGCGATGGCGCGGTTGCTGTCGCCACTGCTGTGACCGGGACGGTGGACTCGGGACGGGCGGCGCGATGGGGGTCGCGGGCGGCGGCCGCGGTGCGCTGCAGCGGGTAGACTTCGTCCGGACGAGGCTCAAGGAGAGCGCCCATGCCCTGGCTGTTCCTGTTGCTGGCGATCGCAGCGTTCGCCATTTCGATGTCGACCACGTCGATGGCGCTCGCGGTCGTCTGCGTACTCGCCGCACTGGTGTTCCTGGCGATCTGGGTGCTGTCACTGCTGGCGCAGCGCGTCGGTACCCGCAGCCGCGACGACACCATGATGATCGACCCGCAGGAGCTGCGCCGGCTGCGCGAAGAGGCCGAGGCACGCCGCGCCGCGGCGGCCGCGGCCACGCTCGGTGATCGCGACGTCGCACGTTGAGTGCACCGCATCGCATGACCCGGCTCAGCGTCAACCTCAACAAGGTGGCCCTGTTGCGCAACTCGCGCGGCGGCGGCGAACCGGACGTCATCCGCGCCGCCGAAGTCTGCCTGGACGCCGGCGCGCACGGCCTGACCGTGCATCCGCGTCCCGACGCACGCCATGCGCGCACCGATGACGTCCTCGTGCTGGCCGCGCTGTGCCGACGACGCGGGGTGGAGTTCAACCTCGAAGGCAATCCCTTCGCACCGCCACGCGACGGCTATCCCGGCTTCCTGGCGCTGTGCGAACTGGCGCGACCCGACCAGGCCACGCTGGTGCCCGACGACGATACCCAGCTGACGTCCGACCACGGCTTCGACTTCGCCCGCGACGCCGCACGCCTGCGCGCACCGGTCACCACGCTGCGCGAACTGGGCTGCAGGGTGAGCCTGTTCGCCGACGCCGGCGCCGACGTGGAACATGCGGCGGCGATCGGCGCGGAGCGCATCGAGCTCTACACCGGGCCCTATGCGGAAGGCCACGCGCGCGGGGATGCCGCCGCACTGGCGCCGTTCGTCGATTCCGCCGAGCGTGCCCGCAGCGCGGGTCTCGGCGTCAACGCCGGCCACGACCTCAACCAGGACAACCTCGGCCCGTTCCTTGCGGCCGTGCCCGCGGTGCTGGAGGTGTCGATCGGCCACGCACTGATCGGCGAGGCGCTCTACGACGGCCTCGCCACAACGGTTGCGCGCTACGTGCGCATCGTCGGCGGCTGATCGTCCGGTCCCCACCCATGCGTCGCCGCACGACGTAACGCGGGCATAAAAAAACGCCGCCCGGTGGGGCGGCGTTCAAAGGTAAGCGGGCGGCCGGCGCGCTGCAGGCGACGACCGGCCGGGTCCTGCGGTTACTTCTTGATGAAACCGATCTTGAGCATCTGCGAGTTCTTCGCCTCGGCCAGGACCTTGGCGAGCACGCCGTAATCCGAATCCTGGCTGGCGTCGATCTCCAGCGTCGGCTGGTTGGCCGGATCACGCTGCACTTCGGCCTCCATCATGTTCCGCAACGCGCTGACCGGAGTCGGGCTGTCGTTCCAGAACACCTGGTTGGCACCGTCGATGCGCAGACGGATCGGCTCCGGCGGCTCCACCGGATTGTCCGGCGGCGTCGTCGAACGCTGGGGCAGATCGATGTCGATCGGGTACTGCGTCTTCAGGGCGGTCACCATGAAGATGATCAGCAGCACCAGCATCACGTCCGCAAGCGGAATGATGTTGATCTCGGCCATTGGGCCGTTGCCGTCACCACTACTGAATGCCATGGGGGCTCTTCCTCAATTGCTTTCGACCGTGGCCACGAAACCGACCTTGCGCATCCCCTGGGTCTGCGCGATGGTCACCACCTCGTTGACGATGCGGTATTTCGTGGTGCGGTCGCCGCGGACATTGACCGGCGGCTGTGGCGTCTTCTGTGCCTCCACCGACAGCGCGCTCTCCAGCTGGGCCAGAGAGACGGGCTGATCGTTGAGGAACACGTTGCCCTGCTCGGTGATCGCGATGGTGATCGGCGGTGCAGGGCCTGCCTCGGGCCTTTCGACCAGATCGGCTTCTGGCAGGTCCACCTGGACGCGGTGGGTCATCAGCGGTGCCGTCACCATGAAGATGATCAGCAGCACCAGCATCACGTCGACCAGGGGGACGACGTTGATAGCTGCCATCGGCTTGCCGCCACCGTCATTGGAACTGAAAGCCATATCCGGACTCCGTCAATACGTCGACGAGATCAGCGCTGGGCCGGCGGCGCGTCGCCCACGCGGGAACCGGTGGCGAAGAAGTCGTGCAGGTCGTGCGCGAACGTGTCGAGCTTGTTGTTGGTGATGCGGTTGGAGCGGGTGAAGAAGTTGAAGCCCAGCACCGCCGGGATCGCAACACCCAGACCGATCGCGGTCATGATCAGCGCCTCGCCGACCGGACCGGCCACGGCACCCATGTCGGCCTGGCCGCTGGCACCGATGCGGATCAGGGCGCGGTAGATGCCCCACACCGTACCGAGCAGACCGACGAACGGAGCCGTCGAACCCACGGTGGCGAGCACGGTCAGACCGGACTCGAGACGCAGCGATTCGCGGATCACGGCCTGGCGCAGGGCGCGGTCGACGAACTCGGAGCGGTTGAGCGACTCGACCAGACGCGAGCCTTCATGACGCTGGTGGTGCGCAGCCGCCTGGGCGGCGTCGAGGGCAACCTTGGAGAACGGCTCGCTGGCCGGCTGCTCTTCCATGTAGCGGATGGCGTCCTGGGCGTTCGGGGTTTCCCAGAACGTGGTCACGACGCGGTCGGCCGACGCACGCAGGCGCAGGTTCTTGATGAAGTTGAAGATGATCCAGTAGATCGACATGGCCGACATGGCGACCAGGACGATCAGCACCGTCCAGTTCACCGCATCCATGTGCTGGAGCATGTCCGCGAAGCCCATCTGGCTCATTGCCGCGGCGTTGTCGGTGGCTCCGGTGACAGGGGCGTTGGTGGATTCCTGCAGCATGACGCTTACCTTTGAATGATGAAGATTGGAGTTATGGATGGTGCGGTATGAAACGGGTGTTGCGACCCGCGGAGGCGTCAGCCGCCGAGGTTGAAGTCGACCGGCACGCGAACCCTGCCGGCGGCAGGCTTGCCGTTGGCGGTCGCCGCGTTGAAGCGCCAGCCACGTGCTGCCTGCATGGCGGCACGGTCGAGATCACGGTTGCGGCTGGAGGTCTCGACGCTGACGTTGGTGACGTTGCCGTTGGCGTCGACGTCGATGATCAGGACCACCGTACCCTCGATGCCTGCGCGCATGGCGGCCGGCGGGTACTTCGGCGGGTTCATGTTCTTCGACGAGATATCGACGCTGGCGCCGATGTCGGCGACCGGAGCCGGCGGTGACGGCGGTGCTGGCGGCGGCGCCGGCGTATCGACCGGCGACGGGGTGTCGAACACGACCGGCGGATCTTCCGGCGGCGGCGGCACCGGGGTCGGACGCGGCGGCGACAGCTCCTTGATCGGCTGCGGCTTCGGCGGTTCCGGCGGCGGCGGCGGCGGCGGGGGCGGCGGCGGTGGCGGCTCGATGATGACCACCTGGGTCACCTCTTCTTCCTCCGGTCCCGCGCCCGGCGGATTCACCGGCGCCATCAGCAACATGATCGCGGCCGCGTGGACTGCGATCACCATCGTGAAGCCAGCGATACGTGCCCAGTTGAGGCCTTCGTCTTCGCGCGGTTGGTTGTGCAAGCGTTGCGTCATGCGGGGGGAACTCAAGTCTGGCTGGACGCCGGGGCGCCCCTTAGTCGGTGGCTTTGGAGCGCGTCTTCACCGGGTGCAGAC
Organism: Luteimonas yindakuii; assembly: GCF_004803715.2. Classification (NCBI taxonomy): domain Bacteria; kingdom Pseudomonadati; phylum Pseudomonadota; class Gammaproteobacteria; order Lysobacterales; family Lysobacteraceae; genus Luteimonas; species Luteimonas yindakuii. The sequence goes on along the minus strand of NZ_CP039383.2, from coordinate 8,902 downwards.
GCGAATTCCCAAGTCTATAACAAAAAGAATCGTCGTCACCACCGCAGGAAAACGTTTTTACCCGGGTGGCGACGATGCGCCGATCAGCGCGCCAGCAGCCTGCGCGCTTCGTCCGTGTTGCGCACGCCCTTGTCGAGCGCCTGCTGTGCGGCCTGCTTGGCCTCGGGGATGCGGTCCTCGTTGAAGAGGATGCGTGCCAGGTTGAGATAGGTCTCGCCGTTCTCGGCGAGCGGCGCGGCCTTCTGGTAGGCCTCGATCGCAGGCGCCACCTGTTCGGAGAAGTAGTACGCCTGGCCCAGCGCCAGGTAGGTCTGGTGGTTGCCCTCGAGCACCCCCTTCTGCAGGCCGTCGTTGATGACCTCGATCGCCTTGGCCTCGCCGCCTTCGGTGTTGAGGTAGAGCGCGAACAGGTTGCGGTACTCGCGATCCTCCGACAGCTGCCCTTCGGCGCGCAGCTTCTCCATGATCTCGATGGCCTTGGCGGTGTTGTCGGCCTGGATGTACATCGACGCGAGGTTGAGCTGCGAACGCTTGTCGCCCGGCGACTGCGAGGCGATCTGCTCGGCGAGGCGGGTGGCCTCGGCGGTGTTCTCGGTCTCGAGGTAGGCGGCCATCAGCGCCTGCGTCCAGCCCATGTTCGGCGTCTCGGCGCTGTCGATCGCCTGGCGCAGCACCGGGATGGCGTCCTGCGGACGCTCGGCCTGCACCAGGATCTGGCCCTTCAGCGCGAGGTCGTCGGGCTTCTTGCTCTGGCTGCCTTCCAGGTACCGGTCGAGCGTCGCCAGTGCCTGGTCGTATTCCTCGTCCTGCGCCTGCAACTGCGCCAGCATCATCAGCGACTGGAAGTGCGCGTTGTTGTCGAGCGCGTCGAGTTCGACCGCCCGGGTCAGGTACGCCTTGGCGGCGGCCATGTCGTCGGCGTTGTAGGCGGCGTTGGCCGCCAGCTGCGCGGCGTAGGCCTTGTCGTAGTTGTTGGCGCGCTCGTTGGCGATCACCTCGTCGGCGATCTGCCGCACCTGCGCGTTGTCTTCCTTGTCGAGGGCGGTGCCGAGCTTGTTGAGCTGGCCACCCATGCGCTGCGAGGCACGTTCGGTCGGCGCCGTGCGGGTCGATTCCGGATAGAGCTCCTGCGGGCGACTGCTGCGCGAACCACGTTCGCGCTGGCACTGCTGCTCGTGGGCCTGGGTGTCGGGCGCCACGGTGGCATTGGCGGTACCGGTGCCGAGGACGGCGGCAACCGCGAGGGCGACAAGGGCCGGTGCGTGGGTAGTGGCTTTCATGCAATCACCTGTAGCGTGGACATTGGAGCACCGGACCGGTGCGTTCGGTTGCGTTGGTTCGATCTGCCAACGTCCTGTCAGCCACACCTGGGTTGCCGGCCCGCCGCCCGCGCCTGCTGCCAGCTCGGCACCAGGCCCTGGGCACGGGACTGGAGTTCGCCGATCCGGCTCTGCGGATCCGGGTGGGTCGACAGCCACTGCGCGGGACGGTTGCCACCGCTCGCCGCGATCATGTTCTGCCAGAGGTTGACCGCGGCCCGCGGGTCGAAGCCCGCCGACGCCATCAATTGCTGGCCGACCACGTCGGCCTCGCTTTCCTGGTCCCGCGAACCGGGCAACAGGAACCCCGCCTGGGCGGCAATACTGCCACCTTGCACCGCTGCATTGCCAACCCCCTCGCCGTAGCGCGAGCCGAGCACCGCACCGACCACCTGCAGCGCGCCGCTTGCGCCCGCCTGGCGGGTGATGCGTTCGTCATGGTGGCGGGCGATGACGTGGCCGATCTCGTGCGCGATCACCGCCGCCAGCTGGTCCTGGTCCTGCGCGACCTTGAAGATGCCGGTGTACACGCCGACCTTGCCGCCCGGCAGGGCGAACGCGTTGGGGTTGTCGTCGACGAACACCGCCGATTCCCAGCGGATGCGCTGCTCGTTGGCCGGCAGTTGCTGGACGATGGCGCTCACCACGCAGTTGACGTACGCGTTCTGGCGCGCATCGGTGGACACCCGCTGCTGTGCCTTCATCTGCGCGAACGACTGCTCGCCAAGCTGGTCGAGCTGGGACTGGGAGACCGCGCCCACGTACTGGGTGCGTCCGGTGGGCGACACGGTGGTCGCGCAGGCAGTCACGAGCACGGCCGCGGCCAGCGCTGTCAGGATCGGCTTCATGCGTGGGGATTTCCGCAAGGGAGAGGATTCGACTTGTAATCGGGCAGGGCTTAACAATTCGTCAAGCCCTTTTCCTCCGGATGCACCGGACACCGACCGACCCGGCACACCATCCGGCCCGGGGCGGCGAACGCGAACCGTCCTCAGACGTCGAGGTTGGACACCTTCAGCGCGTTGTCCTCGATGAACTCCCGTCGCGGCTCGACCACGTCGCCCATCAGCGTGCTGAAGATCTGGTCGGCAGCCACCGCGTCCTCGACGCGCACCTGCAGCAGGCGGCGCGAATCCGGGTTCACCGTGGTTTCCCACAGCTGCTCGGGGTTCATTTCACCCAGGCCCTTGAAGCGCTGGATCTGGCGACCCTTCTTGGCCTCCTCGAGCAGCCATGCCTGCGCCTCGGCGAAGCTGCCCACCGACTGCTGGCGGTTGCCGCGCACGATCACCGCGCCCTCGCGGATCAGGCCGTGCAACAGCTCGGCGGCCTCGCGCACCGCGCGCAGTTCACCGCTCTCCAGCGCCGCCAGCGGCAGCACCTGCTGCATTTCCACGCCCATGTGGCGACGGGTGGACAGCAGCGCCGCCGGTTGGCCGTCGGCATCGGCCTGCAGGCTCAGGCGGTACAGCGGCCGGCCGAGGCCACCACGGTTCAGGCGCTTCTCGAGCGCATCCAGTTCGTGGCGCTCGTCGATGTTGGCGCGCAGGCGTTCCGGGTCGACCGGGGTGAAGTCGATCAGCGCCTCGATCAGCGCCGGGTCGTAGCGGTGCGCGTTGCGGGCGATGGCCTCCCGGGCGCGCGCGTAGGACAGCAGCAGCTTCTCCAGCTGCACGCCCTCGATGGCCGGTTCGCCTTCGGCAGGCGTCAGCGACGCGCCTTCCACCGCGCTGCCGGCGAGGTAGGCGTCGAGCGCGGCATCGTCCTTCAGGTACAGCTCGGTCTTGCCCTGCTTGATCTTGTACAGAGGCGGCAGGCCGATATAGATGTGCCCGCGCTCGATCAGCTCCGGCATCTGCCGGTAGAAGAACGTCAGCAGCAGCGTGCGGATATGCGAGCCGTCGACGTCGGCGTCGGTCATCACGATGATCTTGTGGTAGCGCAGCTTGTCCGGGTTGTACTCGTCCTTGCCGATGCCGGTGCCCAGCGCGGTGATCAGCGTGCCGACCTCGGCCGAGGCCAGCATGCGGTCGAAGCGCGCGCGCTCGACGTTGAGGATCTTGCCGCGCAACGGCAGCACCGCCTGGTTCTTGCGGTTGCGGCCTTGCTTGGCGGAACCGCCGGCGGAGTCGCCCTCGACGATGAACAGTTCCGACAGCGCCGGATCCTTTTCCTGGCAGTCGGCGAGCTTGCCGGGGAGACCGGCGATATCCAGCGCGCCCTTGCGGCGGGTCAGGTCGCGGGCCTTGCGCGCGGCCTCGCGGGCGCGCGCGGCATCGATGATCTTGCCTGCGATCACCTTGGCTTCGTTCGGGTGTTCCTGGAGGAACTCCTCCAAACGTGCGCCGAACGTGCTTTCAACGGCAGGTCTCACATCGGATGAGACGAGCTTTTCTTTGGTCTGCGAGGAAAAGCTCGGGTCCGGCACCTTCACCGACAGCACCGCGATCATGCCTTCGCGCATGTCGTCGCCCGACAGCGCCACCTTGGCCTGCCTGGCGATGCCGTTCTGCTCGATGTAGTTGGTCAGCGTGCGCGTCAGCGCGGCGCGGAAACCCTGCAGGTGGGTACCGCCGTCCTTCTGCGGGATGTTGTTGGTGAAGCAGTACATCGTTTCCTGGTAGGCGTCGGTCCACTGCAGCGCGACCTCGACGCTGATCCCGTTGTGCTCGCCCGACACCGCGATGACGTGCGGATGCAGCGGAGTCTTGAGCTGGGCCAGGTGCGCGACGAACGACGCGATGCCGCCTTCGTATTCGTAGGTATCGCGCCGATCCTCGCGCTCGTCGGCGAGGGTGATGCGCACGCCGGAGTTGAGGAACGAGAGCTCGCGCAGGCGCCGCGCCAGGATGTCGTAATGGAACTCGGTGTCGGAAAAGATCTCGGTGGCCGGCTTGAAACGCAGCAGCGTGCCGCGGCGGTCGTCGGGCCCGAGTTCCTTCAACGGGTAGAGCGGCACGCCGAGCGAGTACTCCTGGCGGTGGTGGTGGCCGTCGCGCCAGATGTCGAGCCACAGATGCTCGGACAGCGCATTGACCACCGACACGCCGACACCATGCAGGCCGCCGGACACCTTGTAGCTGTTGTCGTCGAACTTGCCGCCGGCGTGGAGCACGGTGAGGATCACCTCGGCCGCCGACACGCCTTCTTCCTTGTGGATGTCGACCGGGATGCCGCGGCCGTTGTCGGACACCGACACCGAGCCGTCGACGTGGATCGTCACCACGATGTCGTTGGCGTGACCGGCGAGGGCCTCATCGACCGCGTTGTCGACCACCTCGAACACCATGTGGTGCAGGCCGGTGCCGTCGTGGACGTCACCGATATACATGCCCGGCCGCTTGCGCACGGCCTCGAGGCCGCGCAGGACGGTGATCTTGCTGGAGTCGTAGGCACTGGTGCCACCGGCAGCGGTGGACTCGGGGGTCTGCTCGGTCATGCGTTCCTCTGTACGGACGCGGCCTGCGCCAGGCCAAGGCGGCCGGAAGGGGCAAGAAGCAGGCTCGACAATCGACGAATTATAGCATTTCGGGGGGGTCGACCGGCCGCGCCATGGCGGCCGACGCGGGAGCCGCGATGCGTACAGCCCCATGTTCCACGTGGAACACGGTGGCGCCGGCGTCCAGCACGCTGGCCAGCGGCTGCAGGTCGGTCCCGGTGACGAACACCTGTGCACCGGTGCTGCCCAGCATTGCCAGCACACGTTCCCGGTGGCCGGCATCTAATTCGGAGGCGAGGTCGTCCAAGACCACGACTGGCCAGTGGCCGTGCTCGCGGGCGAGGTCCTGCGCCTGGGCCAGCAGGCACGCCAGCGCGACCAGCTTGGCCTGCCCGCGCGACAGCGCCTCGCCCTGCGGGGCTGCGGCGACCCCGACACGCCAGTCCGCCCGATGCGGTCCCACCGTGGTGTGCCCGGACAGCCGGTCACGATCGCGCGCCAGCAGCAACGCGTCGCGCAGGCTCAGTTCGGTCCGCTTCCATCCGGGGAGGAACTCGACGCTGGCAGCGCCCAGTGCCGGCGCGATCCCCGGCACCACCTGCGTCAGCGAGGCCTGAAGAGTCTCGACATAGTCCGCACGCAACCGGGTCATCGTTTCCCCCGTCGTCGCCATCTCCTGCTCCCACCCGTCAAGCTCGGCATCGCCGCGCTGCGCTTTCAGCAGGGCGTTGCGCTGCCGCAACGCGCGTGCATAGCGGCGCCAGGCGGGCAGGAATTCATGTTCCACGTGGAACAGGCCCCAATCCAGGAAGCGCCGTCTTGGCTCACCACCTCCGGCCACCAGCGCATGGCTGCCGGGTTCAAAGCTGACCACCGCGAGCGCGGCACACAGGTCACCCAGCTGGGCCACCGGCGCACCATCCAGGCGGCCCTCCCAGCGGTCCCCGGCGTGGCGCAGGCCGGCGCGACGCGTCCGATCGCCCTGCTCCCATTCCACGAAGACTTCCACCGCCGGCGCGCCGGTGCGGATCAGGCCGTCGCGCACCCGTCCGCGAAAGCTGCGCCCATACGCCATCAGGTGAACCGCTTCCAGCACGCTGGTCTTGCCGGCACCGTTGGGCCCGACCAGCAGATTGATCCCGCCGGCCGGCAGGACGTCGACCTCATGCAGGCGACGGAAATCTCGGATCAGGAGACGGGTGATGCGCACAGCAGTGGCGTTCCGGATTGGAGGGTGAAGTCAGGGCGAGCCCGGGACTGGCTTACCCGCCATCATCCCGGAAAGAAAATACCCGGCCGGAGCCGGGTACTGTTTCACGTGGAACATCGTGCGCCGTCAGAGACGCAGCGGCATCACCACATGGCGCGATTTCTCGCTACCGGCCTCGCGTACCAGCGCTGACGAGTTGGCGTCGCGCAGCTGCAGCACGACTTCCTCGTCGCGCAGGGCGCTGAGCGCATCCATCAGGTAATTGACGTTGAAGCCGATCGCGAGGTCGTCGACGGTGGTCAGCGCCTCGATCTCTTCCTGCGCCTCTTCCTGCTCGGGGTTGTGCGCGCTGATCTTCAGCTGGCCCGGGGAGACCTCGACCCGCACGCCGCGGTACTTCTCGTTGGACAGGATCGCCGCCCGCTGCAGGGCGGCGCGCAGCACCTCTCGATCCACGCGCACCTCGCGGTCGGCGCCGATCGGGATCACCGCGGCGTAATCCGGGAACTTGCCGTCGATGAGCTTCGAGGTGAACGTGACATCGTCGCGCTTGACCCGCAGGTGGCTGCGGTCCATCTCGAGTTCCAGCGCACGGTCGCCGCCCTCGAGCAGCCGCTGCAGCTCCTGCACGCCCTTGCGCGGCACGATGATCTGCCGCTTGGTCACGACCGGCGTCTCCAGCTCGGCTTCGCACAGCGCCAGGCGGTGGCCATCGGTGGCCACGCAGCGGAGCCGGCTCTCACCCAGGTCGAACAGCAGCCCGTTGAGGTAGTAGCGGACGTCCTGCTGGGCCATCGCGAACGCGGTGCGCTCGATCAGCTCCTTGAGCGTCGCTTCTGGCACCTGCACGCGCTCGGTGGTCTCGACGTCGTCGATCGACGGGAAGTCGTTCGCCGGCAGGCTGGCCAGGGTGAAGCGGCTGCGGCCGGCCTGCACGGTGATCTTGTCGCCGGTCTGCGACACCGTGACCTTGCTGCCGTCGGGCAGGGCACGGACGATCTCGAACAGCTTGCGTGCCGGGATCGTGGTTTCGCCATCGACGGCGTCGTCGACTGCCGAGCGCGCGACCATCTCGACCTCGAGATCGGTGCCGGTCAGCGACACCCGCCCGTCCTGCACCTGCACCAGCAGGTTGGCCAGTACCGGCAACGTCTGCCGACGTTCGACGACGTTGACCACCTGGGCCAGCGGTCGCAGGAATACCTCTCGTTGAAGACTGAATCGCATGCCTGCGCTAACCCCCATGCCCATGTATCAAGGATTGGATAAATATCAAAAGCGGTGGTGATGGTGTCGCGGAAATCGGTGGGCTAGTGGGTCAACCCATTGAATTCTATGAAGAAATCTGACCGGTGAAGCGGGTGGACAAGTCGCTGCGGGATGGAGACAACCTGTGGACAACTTTGGCGCCGCGGATCGGCGTCCGACTTATCCACATCTTGTACCCGTTCCGTACACCGGCTCCGCGGGCTACTCGCTGAGCTTGCGCAGCAGCTTGTCCCAGTCCTCGCGCAGCTTGCCGTCGGTCTCCATCAGGGTCCGGATCTGCCGGCAGGCATGCAGCACGGTGGTATGGTCGCGCCCCGCAAAAGCGTCCCCGATCTCGGGCAGGCTGTGTTCGGTGAGTTCCTTCGCAAGTGCCATCGCCATCTGGCGCGGGCGGGCCAGCGAACGGGTACGCCGTTTCGACAGCAAGTCCTTGATCTGCAGGCCGTAGTAGTCTGCCACGGTCTTCTGGATGTTGGGGATGCCGACGCTGTGCATCTGCGCGCGCAGCAGATCGCGCAGGGTCTCCTGGGCGAACTCCTGGGTGATGGCGCGGCCGGTGAAGTTGGCACGCGCCGCCAGCGTGTTGAGCGCGCCTTCGAGGTCGCGCACGTTGGAGCGCATCTTCTTGGCGATCAGGAAGGCGACATCCTCGGGGATCTGTGCCCCGCGCTCGCGCGCCTTCGATAGCACGATCTGCGCGCGGGTCTCGAAATCGGGCGGATCGATGGCCACCGACAGGCCCCAGGCCAGCCGCGACTTGAGCCGCGGCTCCAGCCCTTCGACTTCGCGCGGGAAACGGTCGCAGGTCATGATGATCTGCTGGCGGCTGTCGAACAGCGCATTGAAGGTGTGGAAGAACTCCTCCTGCGTGCGGTCCTTGCCGGCGAAGAACTGGATGTCGTCGATCAGCAGCGCGTCGACGCGCTGGAACTGGCGCTTGAAGCCCTCCATCGCCTTTTCCTGCAGCGCCTTCATCATCGCGCTGAAGAACTGCTCCGAGCGCAGGTACAGCACCCGCATCGACGGGTTGGCGGCGCGCATGGCATTGCCGGCGGCGAACATCAGGTGGGTCTTGCCCAGGCCGGTGCTGCCGTAGAGCAACAGCGGGTTGTGCGACCGGTCGCCTGGCTTCTGCGCGGCCTGCAGGGCCGCGGCGCGGCCGAGCTGGTTGCTGCGGCCCTCGACGAAGTTCTCGAAGGTGTAGTGGCTGTCGAGGTTGCCGGCGAACGGCTCGCTCGGCGCCTGCGGCGGCACCACGCTGATGGGGGTTTCGGCCATCGTCTCCGGCGCCGCGCGCGGCAGCGAGCCGATCTCCAGCGAGACCTCGCCGTTACCGGCGAAATGCGCCAGCAGCTCGCGGATGCGCGCCAGGTAGCGTGCACGCACCTCGTCGCGGACGAACGCGTTGGGTGCGTACAGCACCGTGATGTCCTCGCGCCGCGCGGCCTGCAGGGGCTTCAGCCAGGTATGCACGTCCTCGAGCGGGAATTCGGCTTCGAGGCGTTCGAGACAGCGGGGCCAGACATCCATCGGGTGTGAACTTTTTTCAGCAGGCGACCCGCGCGCCGCCGGTCACGGGCAGCGCGCACGATGCGCGGGAGTGGGCCGGCAGACTACCACCGCGCCCCCCGGGAAACATCCGCGCACGGGGCGGGGCCCCTACGT